>CAZFOA010000046.1:7756-19854 GCA_964520205.1 uncultured Verrucomicrobiota bacterium
ACTTGGATGGGCGCTCCTGGGCGCTGCGCCATTCAGAGCATCACCGAACCCCCACACTTCAGAGTTGCGGTGGCACGGAATCCCCGCCGCGGCTGGGATGCCGGATCGTTACCCGCTAAACCCAAATGACTTGAGCGAAATGCGAGCGGGCGTTTCGACTTCCCTGAGGCGGTGGGTTAAATTGATATGCTTATGGTTTCAACGGTGGAACAACTCAAAAGCGCGGAGCGAAGAACGGCTTTGCCCGTGCCGGGTGCCACCCGCTATGCGGGCGAGGTGGTTTACATTTATGCGTTTGATGTGGCGTACGAAATGACGCGCCAGCCCGTGCGCGAGTTGCTCGGCCAGCCGGTGGCCCAATTTGTCGTCGACGCCAGCAAACGCAGCCCGCGCCACCTTTTTTTCTACCGCCCACAAATGGTCCGCCTGCCGCCGTTGGAACGCATCGGCCCGAGCGGCCCGTTGCGCCTCGAACGCGTCGTCAAACTCCTCCCGGTCGGCGCCATCAGCATCACCGTCCGCGTGCCGTTCGCGGTGAACCGGATCGAAGACCTGGTCGGTTATCACGATCTGCAATTCAGCAATGGCACGCTCCATGATGAGGTGCGCCGGCTGGCCGAAGACGTCCGGCGTGAGTTGACCCAGCACTACGTTCGCCCGGTGCCGCAGCTCGCGGAAGAAGAAGCCTACACGGTTTTTTGCGTCGAATCCCCTTTGCTGGCGGAGGACGGCACCCGCCTCAGCGCGGAAAATTGGTGGCGCGCCCACCGCCGCGCCGTGGCTTCCTTGCTCACG
The DNA here is from genome assembly GCA_964520205.1 of uncultured Verrucomicrobiota bacterium. Classification (GTDB taxonomy): domain Bacteria; phylum Verrucomicrobiota; class Verrucomicrobiia; order Limisphaerales; family BOG-1460; genus CAZFOA01. Next base: position 8,552 of record CAZFOA010000046.1, read on the forward strand.
CAGGAACCCGACATCGCCCACCTTTCAAAACAGGAAGCGGAGGAATCCACCGGCCGGTATCTCAGCTACTACGAGCGTGACCTGGTCGTCGTGGACTGGGATGCGGCGCTGATTGTTGACGAGAAACAGAACTTCGACGAGACGCTCTACCTCATGGAGCTGGCGAACCTGCAGCTCGCCGAACTGGAGGCCTACGACCGGATTCTCGATGGCTCGCTCGAGCGGGCCTACCGCGATCTGACGCTGCGGCCGACGCGCGGCCGCGCCAATATCCTGCGCGAACTGCGCGAATTGCGCATCGACATGGCCCGTTTCAGCGACGAACTCTCCAATATCACCAAGTTCTTCGGCGACTGGCACCTCGCCCGCATCTACGAAAACATCTCGGCGCGCTTCCACCTCCCCGATTGGCACAAGACCATCGACGGCAAACTGAAAACGCTCGCCGACCTCTATCAGCTGCTCAATCACGACCAGACCAACCGCTGGATGCTGATCCTGGAAATGACCATCGTGCTGTTGTTCGTGATCGACCTGGTGATTCTGGTCCTCGGGTTCAAGCATTGAACCGGTCCCACCGCGGCGACGGATTGTCGATCCGCGATACGGCCGATTACCCATCGGCGCTACATTCGCGGCATCTCTTCCGCCCGAACCTCAAGCTGCTCTTTCTCCGCGCCGCGGATAATCGTGAGGGACGAACTCCGCCCAATTTGTTCAGCCGTGAGCAGCTTGTGCAATGCGTCAATGGACGGCACCGGCCGGCCGTTGAATTCGACCACCACATCGCCCTCGCGCAAATCCGCGCGCTCCGCCGGACTGCCCGGCGCGACGGAAATAACCCGCACGCCGCTGGAAACGGGCAGTTGATGAAACCGCACGACGCGGCGATGCAACGGCACGTTCTGTCCGCCCACACCAATGTAACTCCGCCGGATCTTGCCGTCCTTGATGAGCCAGCCCGCAACGTGTTTCGCCGTGTCGATGCCGATGGCAAAACAAATTCCCTGCGCCTGCAGAATCACCGCCGTGTTCACCCCGATGACTTCGCCGCGCGAGTTGACCAGCGGGCCGCCCGAGTTGCCCGGATTCAGCGCCGCGTCGGTCTGGATGATGTCATCGATCAGCCGTCCGGTTTTGGCCCGAAACGACCGTCCGAGCGCGCTCACCACCCCCGTCGTGACGGTGCACTGAAATCCATACGGGCTGCCGATCGCAATCGCCAGCTGGCCGACGCGGATGGTTCGCGATTGGCCCAGCGTCGCCGGGTGAAGTTGCGGCGCGTAAATCCGAATGACGGCCAGGTCCGTGTCCGGGTCGTCGCCGACGACGTGCGCATCCGGCCGGCGCCCGTCCGCCAGCAAGACTTCGATCCTTTCCGCGCCGTGCACGACGTGGCTGTTGGTCAGCACAAATCCATCCGGCGTGATGACAAACCCCGAGCCGCTGCCCAGGCGCTCGCCGTTGCGGCGGCGCACCTCGATATTCACCACCGAAGGGCCGACTGTGTCCGCGGCATGGACCACCGCCCGGGAATACGCATCCAGCAAAGCCGCGTCTTCCTGCGACGCCACCGGCGGTGGCGACTCCCCTGGTTCCGGTCCCAGCGTCGCCGGCGTCCCTTCGGAATTCCCGGCGAAATCAATATCAACGAGTTTCATAAATCAACTGCTTGGGCAGTTGAAATGAAGATGTACCGTCCTTGTCTCTTGTCAAATTTCGGCGCCCGTCAGCGGTGTCTAAAATGGACCGGAGCGCGCAGCATTGCTCCGCCAGATTCAGAATTGAGTTTACGCGGAGCAATGCTCCGCGCTCCAGAATCTCCAAATTCCCGCTCAAATCAGCTTCTTCAGCCGGGGATCCTCGGCGAGCTTCTTAACCAATTCCTTTACCTTCTGCGCCTGGCTTTTGTGCGCGAGCAGCACGGCATCGTCGGTCTGGACCAGAATCGAATCGCGCAAACCGACCACCGCAATGGGCGTGCGCCTGTCCTTCGTGCGGGCATCAAAGATGATGTTCCGCGCCGCATCCACGTGAATGAATTCCCCCACCGCACAATTGCCCTCGGCATCGGACTTCAAATGCCGCGCCAAGGCCGTCCAGGAACCGAGGTCGTCCCACCCGAAAGCGCCATCGGCTACAACCACGTTCTGCGCGTGCTCCATCAGCGCGTAATCAATCGAGATTTTTTTGATGTCCGGATATTCTTTCGCCAGGATTTTATTGAGTCTGGCCGAGTTCCCCGCGGCTTTGAACCACCGCTGACAGGCGGCGTACATTTCCGGCTGATGCTTTTGCAATCCTTCCGTGATGGTCACGAACGACCAGATGAACATCCCCGCGTTCCAGCGGTACTGTCCGCTGTTCAAATACTCCCGCGCCTTTTCGAAGTTCGGTTTCTCGACAAATTCTTCGGCCTTGAAGAACGTGGTTTTGTATTTCTTCACCCCGGAGGGTGCCGGCAGCTCGGGACCGGTGTGAATATATCCATAACCCGTCGCCGGTTCCGTCGGCTGAATCCCAATGGTGATGATGGCCCGGCCCCGGCCCGCAAGATCGAAGGCATCGGACAAAACCTGCTGAAATTTTTTCTCCTCCGGAATCACGTGGTCGGCGGGCAGCACAGCCATGACGCCGGTGGTGGAACGGGCGCCGACGATGGCCGCGCCGAGCGTGACGGCGGCGCAGGTGTCGCGGCCGATCGGTTCGGCGATGACGTTTTCCCTGGGCAGCCTGGGCAGTTGCTTGCGCACCTCCGGCGCCTGCGCCTCGTTGGTGATGATCAATACGTTCTTGAGCGGCACGAGCGGGAGGACGCGGTCAACGGCCTGTTGGAGCAACGAGCGGTCGCCGAGCAGCTTGATCAATTGCTTGGGCGTTTTCTCGCGGCTCACCGGCCAGAAACGCTCACCCCGCCCGCCGGCCATGATGATGACGAAACGATTGTTAGTGTCCGGCTTGATCTTCATACGCGGAAATTTTCATCCGTGGTTACTCGATTGATTTCACCGCCAAAGCCAGGGTCTTTACGAACTCGCTCACACGCTTTACCAAATCCGGAGATTTGCCGTGCTTGGCAATTTGGTTCACCACCGCGCTGCCGACGACGATGGCTTCGGCGTTTTGCGCCACGGTCCGGGCCTGTTCCGGCGTGGAGATGCCGAATCCCACGGCGACGGGCAAATCCGTATGCGCGCGAATCTTCGCCGTCATCGCGCCGATGGTGTCCGCCACCTTGGCTTGCATGCCGGTCACGCCTTCCCGGGAAACGTAGTAGATGAATCCCGCCCCGCGCTTCACGATCCGCTCGATGCGGTCCTCCGGCGTCGTCGGCGCCACCAGGTAAATGGCGCACAACCCCGCCCGGCGCATGAGGCGTTCATAATCGGCGCTTTCTTCCGGCGGCAGATCGAGCACGAGCAGGCCGTCCACACCCGCCTGCGCCGCGTCCCGGATGAATCGTTCCACCCCGTACCGATGCACGAGGTTGAAATAAATGTAGAGCACGATGGGGATGGGCGACGTCTTGCGGATGGCGGCGACGGTCTCCAACACTTTCGGCGGCGTGGCGCCGGATTCCAGGCCGCGCTGGGCGGCGAGTTGATTGACCAGACCGTCGGCGAGCGGATCGCTGAAAGGCACGCCCAGTTCGAGCACGTCAACACCCGCCGCCTCGAACGCCAGCGCGAGTTGGCGGGTGGCTTCGAGGTTCGGATCCCCGGCGCCAATATAAACAATGAATCCCTTCCTCCCGTCGCGCTTCAATCCGGCAAATCGTTCCACAATGCGGTTCATGAGCGAGGCAGTGTCAGGTTTCGGGTTTCAGGTTTCAAGTTTGTTTGCCCGCCAAACGAGGCGCAAACCTTCCAGGGTCAGCGCCGGAGCGACGGCGGAAATCTCCGGCAGCTTCGCCGCAATGAGTTTGGCATATCCGCCCGTGGCCACGACCGGCAAACGGCGCGTGTTCAATTCGCGCTTCAATTCCGCAAGCAGTTCGCGAATCAACCCGCGGTAGCCATGCACCGCACCGACCAGCATCGCTTGTTCCGTGCTCCGGCCGATCACGTTTTGAATCTCGCGAATTTTGACGCGCGGCAGCAAAGCGGTCTTCTCGTGAAGATATTCCGTCATCGCCGCCAATCCCGGCGCGATAATGCCGCCCACGTAATTGCCCGCGCGGTTCACCACGTCGAACGTGACCGCCGTGCCGAAGTCCACCACGATCACCGGCGCGCCAAAGGCATGCCGCGCCGCAACGGCGTTGGCCAGGCGGTCGGGCCCGATTGAATCCGGCCGGGGATAGTCAATCCCCAGGCCCCGCAGGGTCTTCGGTGTCAGCTCGAGCGTATCCAGCCGCCACAGTTGGCGAACCGCCTCGCGCGCGAGCGGAGTGGCTTTGGGCACGACGCTGCAGAGCGCGGCCCCGGCGACCGCGCCGTGCCCGGCGAATTTCCGAAGGCAATCCTTCATCCGGCCGTTGAACCAGGCTTCGGTCGGGACGTCCCGTTGCCGAATCACACGCGTGGCGTTTGCCCACCCGAGGTGGGTATGCGTGTTGCCGATGTCGAATAACAAGAGCATGGGCTAATGAAGTAATGGAGTGCGGCAGGATTGGAAATCTTTTTTGACGCCGCCGGGAATCGCCGGGCCGTTCATCGTTCCAGCGTCACGTCGCCGCTGATGACCCGCTCGATGTGGCCGTGTTCGGTGCGCAGCAACAACGCGCCGTCCTCGCCGAGGGATTCAACCCGGCCCCGAATCTGCCGGTGGCCAATGCGGATGCCAACCTGGCGGCCGAGCGTCGAGCAATTTTCCTCCCATTCATCCGCCACCGCGGCAAAATGGCCGGAGCACACGCGCGCGTAATCGTTCTCCAGTTCCCGCAGGATCGCCGCCGCCAGTTCGGAACGCGACGTCGTCCCGCCGGTTTCGATTTTCAGCGAGGTCGCCAGTTTGCGCAATTCCGGAGGAAACTCGCCCGGGTTCAGGTTGACGTCCACGCCAATGCCCAGGATGACATGTTTCACGTGGTCCAGTTCCGCGCTCATTTCCGTGAGGATGCCCGCCACTTTCCGGTTGCGGATCAAAATGTCGTTGGGCCATTTGATCTCGGGCTTCAGCCCCGTTTGCAACGCAATGGCGCGCACCAACGCGGTCGCCGCTGCCACCGTGAGCTGCGTCGCCTCCTGCGGCCGCAAATCCGGCCGGAGCAAAACCGAAAACCAAAGCCCCTTTTGGCCGGGCGACAGCCATTTGCGCCCCAGCCGGCCCCGGCCCCGGGTCTGCGACTCCGCAAAAACCACCACGCCTTCCTTCACCCCGTCGCGGGCGAGCTTTTCGATGACGTCGTTCGTGGAGGTCGTTTCCTGAAAAACGCGGATGTCGCGGCCGATCACTTTGACTTTGCCGAGCCGCGACAACAAATCGTCGGCGTGCAGCAGGTCCGGAGCGGTCAACAGGCGGTAACCTCGATGCGGGCTGGCCTCGATGTCGTAACCCAGCTGGCGCAATTCCTCGATGCGCCCCCAGATGGCAGCGCGGCTGACGCCGAGCTTTTGCGAAAGCTCCGCTCCCGACACCGAGCCGCCGCCCGCGGTGCGAAGCGCCGAAAGGATTTGCGCGTCGGTCGTCATTCAATCAAAAAGGATTCGCGGAGTTCATTCCTCAAAATCCAGCCCTACGTCCACCGCCCGGGCGGAATGCGTGAGCGCGCCCACCGAAATGAAATCCACTCCGGTTTCAGCAATCGCGCGAACGTTCGTCAGATTCACGCCGCCGCTGGCTTCGGTCCGGGCCCGGCCCTTGCATTTTTGCGCGGCCAGCCGCAACCGGGCGAGGTCCATGTTGTCGAGCAAAATCACGTCCGCGCCGGCGGCCAGCGCCTGCTCCACCTGCTCCAACGTGTCGGCTTCGACTTCGATTTTAAGTTGCGAATATCGGGCCCGGGCGCGGGCGACCGCCGCGGCCACCGCGTTGGGTTGCGCGCCGCGCAACGCAGCCAGATGATTGTCTTTGATCAGAATCATGTCGAACAGGCCCAGCCGGTGATTCCGCCCGCCGCCGCACGTGACCGCGTATTTTTCCAGGCGCCGCCAGCCGGGCGTGGTTTTGCGCGTGTCGAGAATCTCCGCCGGGGTGCCCCGGACGGCATCCACAAATTGCGCGGTCAGGGTGGCGATGCCGGAAAGTCTCTGAACAAAGTTCAACGCGACGCGTTCGGCGCCCAATAGCGGCTGCGCCGGGCCGAAAATTTTCAGCAGAATCGCGTTCGCCGGCACCCGCTGACCGTCCTGCGCCAGCCGCTCGATTTGCGCGGCGGGAGAAAGCTCTTGAAACGCCGCCGCCGCCAAAGCGAGGCCGGCAGCCACCAGCGGTTCGCGCGCGCGCATCACGGCGCTCGCCGTGGCGCTGGCCGGCACCGTCGCCAACGTCGTCGCGTCGCCGCTGCCCAGGTCTTCAGCCAGGGCAAGCTTTACGGCATGGCGGATCTCTTCGGGAGTCAACGGCTGCACAATACAATCATGATGCAAAATCCTGGAACATCAAAGACGAATCACCGTCGCGCTTTATTCGTAGATGCACCCGGACACCACTCCCGGAGCGCAGACGGTCCCCGTCCGCAGCAGTTTGGACTGTCCAAAGCGCTGGACAATTCTGAACTCGTGCGGACGTTCCAGCCTGCTGCGCGCCGGGACGTCGCGCGGCCCTTGGAGCGCGGACGGTCTCCGTCCGCAGCGGGTGTGGAAGGGCAAGCGCGTATGAATTCCCAGCGCGTTGCTGCCGCCCACATCGCTGCGCGCCGGGACGGCTCGCGGTCCGATAAAGGCAATGCCCGGTCGCACCCCGACTCCCTCGGCCCCGGGTAATTCTCTTTTTGCCGGGCGGACAACGGTGTAATCTGGAGATATGTCCGTGCCCATTATTAGCCTCGGCCAAATGCGCGAGTGGGAAAAGGCCACCTGGGCTGCCGGCCAATCCGAGGCGGAAGTCATCCGGCGCGTCGGCAGAGCCGTCGCCGAACATGCCCTGCGCCTGACCCACGACGGCGACTCGATTCTGATCCTCGCCGGAAAGGGCCACAACGGCGACGATGCCCGCGGCGCCCGGGAACATCTGTCCGGACGTGAGGTGGCCATTTTAAACGCGACCGAGCCGCGCGCGGCGTTGGCCGAATTCACCCAAAAAGTCAGGGATCGCGAGAACCTCCGTCCTCCCCAACTGATCATTGATGGGCTGTTCGGCATCGGCCTCGACCGGCCCCTCGATGATCCTTGGAGGCAATTCATCGCGGCGGTGAACGAAACACGAATCCCGATTTTGGCTGTGGATGTTCCCTCGGGTTTGGATGGGAACACCGGACAACCCCAGGGCGCGGCTTTGAAGGCTGCTGTCACGTTGACGGTGGGCGCGCCCAAAAAAGGGCTGCTCGAACCGGCGGCCTGGCCGTACGTCGGCCGGCTGGAAGTGGCCACCGAGGTCGGCCTGGCTCCCCAGCCGATCGAGAGCGAACTCCAATGGACTTTGCCGGAGGACTTCGCCGGATTTCCGCCGCCGCGTTCTGTGGCCGGCAACAAAGGCGATTTCGGACACCTGGCGATCATCGCCGGCAGCCTCGGGTATCATGGCGCAGCGGTTCTCGCGTCACGGAGCGCCCAACGCGCCCGTCCCGGATTGATTACGCTCTTCGTGCCCGAATCGGTTTACACTCCGATCGCCTCCCAATTGCAGGCGGTCATGGTCCAGCCGTGGAAAACAGACATCGACCTGGCCGGCAGATTCAGTGCCGTGCTGATCGGCCCCGGACTTGCCGCGCCGGAGTTGCCGGATGCCATCAAAAGCCGGACTCAGCAGTTGTGGAAAGACCTTGCGATTCCCGTCATCGTGGATGCCAGTGCGCTGGACTGGCTGCCGTCAGATTCACCTCCGGAAAGCGCGGTCCGCGTCATCACTCCTCACCCGGGTGAGGCGGCCCGGCTGTTGAAAACGACTGCCGCCCGCGTCCAGGCGGATCGTCTTCGGGCTCTGCGCGAACTTTCGGAGCGCTGCGGCGGAGCCTGGGTCGTATTAAAGGGCCACCAAACGCTCGTCGGCCGGTCGGCCGATCGGGTTTTTGTGAATTCCTCCGGCAATCCGGGTCTGGCGCAAGGGGGCAGCGGCGATGTGCTCGGCGGCTATCTCGCGGGGCTGCTCGCGCAACCCGCGCATGCGTCCAATCCGCTTCAAGCAATTCGTTTCGCGGTATGGCAGCATGGCGCGGCGGCGGACGGCCTGCAGTCATCACGCCCAAACTGGGTGGTTGAAAACCTCGTCCGGGCGTTGGGTGCGGTGCAGCCCCCGGCCTGGTAATCGGCCGGCCGGCACCCGCTGACCGCTTGAATTTGCTTCCTTTGCGGTGAAGCATTTGTTAGGAAAACGGATTGTGCGAAAGCTTTACTTGATTTGCCTGGGTTTGGGATTCGGTTGCCTGATGCTCGTGGAAACCGCCCGCGCGGATACTTTTCAGTTGGCCGACGGTCAGACGCTGTCCGGCGATGTCGTTTCATTCAACGAGAACGGGCTGATCGTCCGCCTGCCCGAGGGGAAATACTCCGACCGCGTGGCGTGGACCAAATTCTCGCAGGCCGATCTGAAACGGCTCGCGCAGAGCGCCAAAATCGCGCCGTTCGCCGAGCCGTTTATCGAGGTGTCACAACAGGAAAGAATCCAAAAGACCGAGGTGGACATTAAAAACCCGGAACGCCGCCTCGCCCGGCCCGAGGTGCATTCCCTGTTTGGAGCCTTGTTTTCCTCGCCGGTCGGCTTGCTCGTGCTTTTGGCCCTTTACGCCGCCAATATCTTCGCGGCGTTCGAGGTGTCCATCTTCCGGGCGCAACCCCGGTTAGTCGTCTGCGGACTTGCCGCCATTCCCGGATTGGGGATTCTTTCCCCAATTATTTTCCTTTCGATGCCGACGCGGACGGATCGCAATCGGGAGCCGGAGGCATCCGCTGAAGTTACCGCCGCCGCGAGCCAGACTTTCACCGTGCCGGGAGCCGCGGCCGCCGCGCCGGCCCGCGAAGCCGCTTCCGCGGCGGGAAGTTTGAGGCTCTCTCAAGCCGGCGCCGGCCATTCGACGGCGTCGCTGCCGGTGACGCAGGTCTTCCAGCGCGGCGCGTTCACCTTCAACCGCCGCTTTTTTGAAACCAAATTTCCGGGGTTCTTTGCCGCCATCCGCCGCGATGTGGACAAGGACATGGTGTTGCTGTTCAAGATGACGCGCGGTGAATGGATCGCGCAACGCATTACCCGAATCGCATCCAATGACCTTCACGTCCAGGTGCAAAAAGGCCCGGTGCCCGAGGAGGTCAGGATTCCGTTCACAGAAATTCAGGAAATCCAGTTGAAACACAAAGACGCGTAAACCCGGGTCGTGGGCCGAAGGGCGAACGTCGCGAGCCGCCGCGCGCCGTCTGACTTCGACTTCCGGCTTCCGACGCCACCCGATCATTTCATGAAATACCGCACCATCCTGCTGTTTGGCGCGCCCGGCGCGGGCAAAGGCACACAGGGCAAAATCCTGGGGACCATCCCCGGTTTCTTCCACTGCGCGTGCGGCGAAGTGTTTCGCAACCTGACCATCGAAAGCCCGATCGGCCGCACGTTTGTCGAGTATTCGAGCCGCGGCGAACTGGTTCCGGACGAACCCACGGTCGAGCTTTGGCGCCATTCCATCGCCGCAAACACCAAGACCGGACGCTTCCGGCCCGAGCAAGACACGCTCGTGCTCGATGGCATCCCCCGCGATGTGCATCAGGCGGAAATGTTGAAGGACACACTCGACGTGACCGCCATCATCTATTTGCGCAGCACCAATAACGACAATCTCGTCCAACGCATCCAGCGCCGCGCGCTCAAGGAAAATCGCCTGGACGACGCCAGTCTCGACGTGATTCGCCAGCGGCTGAAGCAATACGAAAAAGAAACCAAGCCCCTGCTGAATTTCTACGGCAAGAAACTCTTGCACCGCATTGATGCCGACCAGACGCCCGCCCAGGTCCTGCGCGACATCCTCCGCCACGTCGTCAAAGTGTAACCGGCGGATAAAGCTGTCTCGATTTAGTTCAACCGCAGATTGACGCAGATGAGGCGGGCAAAGTGAACATTCCAACCGAGCCAACCCGGTCGCCAAAGCGTGACCTTTTCCAGCCTTCGTTCAGGGCTATGATTCCTTTTGCTTTATCTGTGTCCATCTGTGTCCATCTGTGGTTTGAATGAATTGTTCCCGCTTGGATCAATGACCGCATTGCGCATCATTTTCATGGGCGCCGCTGAGCTTTCCTGCGAGAGCTTGGAAGCGCTGATCCGCGCGCCGGATTTCCAGGTGGTGGCGGTGGTCACCCAACCCGACCAACCGAAAGGCCGCGGACTCAAACTGCAGCCGCCGCGGGTCAAGGAAATCGCCCGGCGCGAGAACCTGCCGGTGCTGCAACCGGAACGCGCCCGCGATGAAGCCTTCCTGCGGGATCTCCACGCGCTCCAGCCGGATTTGATCGCCGTGACGGCTTATGGACAGATTCTGCCCGGGACCATCTTGGATTTGCCGCGTTTCGGCTGCCTCAACGTCCATACTTCCCTGCTCCCGAAATATCGCGGCGCCGCTCCCATCCAATGGGCGATCCTGAACGGCGAATCCTCAACCGGCATCACCCTCATGAAAATGGACGAGGGATTGGACACAGGCGGCATTCTGGCCCAGGAAGAAACGCCGATTCATCCCCACGACAATTCCCAGACGCTACATGACCGGCTCGGCAAAATGGGCGCGGCGCTTTTGGTCAAAACCATTCCCGATTACGTGGCCGGCCGCCTTGATCCGCAACCCCAACCGGAGAAAGGCGTCAGTCACGCGCCGAAAATCCGGAAACAAGATGGGCGCATCGACTGGACTCAATCCGCGCGCGCTGTCTGGAATCGGGTGCGCGGACTCGTTCCCTGGCCGGGCGCGTTTACGCTCTTATCCACTCAACCCCAGCCGAGCCTGCTGAAAATCTGGGAAGCAGAGACAATATCCGGCCCATCCGGCCAACCGGGCCTGGTGTTGAGTGCCGACAAACACGGCGTGGTCGTCGGCTGCGGCGATGGCGCCTTGCGGATTCTTGTTCTACAGCGCGAAGGCGGCCGACGCCTGAGCGCCCAGGAGTTTCTGGCGGGACACCCTCTGGCCGTGAGCCAAAAGCTCGGTTGAGGAGTGCCTTTTCCTGCGGCTCTGCATCCGCCTCCCGCCCTGGCGCATCCGAACGCCGCGAAGCGCGCGCAGGACCGTC
>CAZFOA010000047.1:0-19637 GCA_964520205.1 uncultured Verrucomicrobiota bacterium
TTATCACAGTCCATTCGAGATTAAATAGGCCATCGCCGGTGACGGGAGCCTGTTCGCTGGTGATGCCAAACCCGGTGCTTCTGTTGGTGGTAATGACCCGGTTTGAAAGAAACTGGACAGCATTGAGACCATCAAAATAAAGGTCCGTGTTGGTGACGCCATCCCGTTCATAAAAGAGATGAAAGAAAATCTTTCCGAAGTTGCTACCTCTGACCCTGATGCTACCACCGTTGCCACCGATACCGACTTCGGGCCCGAATTCGTTGGTAAAGGTAATCACATCGCCTTTGCCCTCCAGTCTAGACCTGACAACGGTGCGGTCGGAATCCAGGGTAAAGAAAACGACGTTAGTATCGCCGACATTAATTCCTGTGCTGACGTCAAAAACGATGTTCGTGCCGGTTTTGTCCACGACAACAATGCCACCGGCCCGCGCCAGATGTGCGCCGGCAGGCCAGTTCGTGTTTAAGGCCGACGCCAGAAATTTCAAAATATCCTTGTTGGTGATCTTTGAGGTCTTGATGGTGGATACAAATACGTTGGAGGATGTTTCAGATTCATCCAATCCCTGCTGCGCTGCACTCAGGCTGAAGTTGAGCTTGGGGAAGGGTTGGCGAACTTGTGCTTGGGCGATGGAAGCGCAGATCGCGAATGCGGTTACGATGACTGCGAAAGCCAACTTGTTCCATTGCTGATTTTTCATTGCTAATGAATCTCTTTTACTGATTTGGTGACTAAGATCACAAAGCTTCACTTATACTACAATGCATCGTCAGGGGCTGTGCTGTCAATTAAAATTGCGCCCGGTCCCTTGGTGGTTCTGTCAAGTTGCGCCCTCCGGCTTTACGCGCCCAAGACATGTTTTAATAGCCAATCGAGTTCCAGGGTGTGAGAGCCGGGCGGTGGCGTCGGGTCATTGGATTTTTGGCACGTCAATCGCCTGGCCGCCTTGATGGAGTATGGCCTTGGTCACCTTGCCCGCAGCGTCCTTCACAAAGGTGACTTGTGGATCCGCCACCTTCCCAAAATACTCGGTTTCGGACTTGGGAAAAATTTCGAACTTAGGCTGGCCGGTAAATTGCGCGAAGAGACGGTTTCCTTCGCGCGTCACCGTCAGTGCACCAACCGGACGGCCTCCGCCATCCACGACGCCGTCGCCGCAGTCGAATTTGCCGAGCAGGCTGTCGTAAACCGCGGGATCCACCTTCGGCCGCAGGGCGACGAGGTCGATGCCGCCGTATGTGTGGAAGATTAGTTTCACAGCCTTGCCGCTGCCGTCCTTCACGAAGGTGATTTGTGTGTCCGTTTTCGAAAAGAACTTGATGTCGGACTCGGGAAATATTTCCGCTTCCAGCTCGTCGCCGACCTGCACAAACAGATGCGGGCCGCGTCTGCTGATAGTCATGATCGCTCCCGTGAGTTCGTATGGACCCGTCAGGGCGTCATAAGACTTCGGCGAAATGTTCGTGTTAACGATGGGCAGGGGTGCGAGCTTGTCCGCCAGGAAAATTTCCACCAGTTGCGGCGCCAGGAGCTTGGGGTCGGCGTTCGGTCTGTGCGGCCCGGCGTTGGCCAGGATGGCCACGGTCAATTTTTCATCCGGCACCCGCAGCAGGACGCTGCGGAAACCGGGCAGGCCGCCCTCGTGCCAAATCACCCGCAACCCGCGGGCGTGCCGGACTTCCCAGCCGAAACCGTAGCCGCTGTCCGAATTGACCTGGCCTTCATACTCCTTGACCGGAGTGAATGCCGCCTTGAGGCTGGCCGTGTCCAGCACCCGGCCGTTGAAAATGGCCTCGTTCCAGCGATACAGGTCTTCCACCGTGGAGTAGAGCGCGCCCGCGCCGCCGAACCAAGACGGGTGCGAGTTCAGCGCGGGCTTGAAGCCGTTCGTGCCCAGGCTGTAGCCCAGCGCTTCGTGCGGCAGATCAGTTTGCCCGCTGTAAACGCCGGTGTTGGTCATGCCCAGCGGCTGGAAAAAATTCTCGCGCAGAAAATCCCCATAACTTTGCCCGGAGACCTTTTCCACAATGTAACCGAGCACCAGGTAGCCCGAATTGACGTAACTCCATTTCGTCCCTGGATCGAAATCATAAGGTTCCTTCTTCATCGCCTCGATGAAGGCCTCGGTGGTGTCGTTGGTCGCGCGGTCAAAGAATCCCGGGTCCTCGTTGTAATTGTGGATGCCGGAGGTGTGGGTCAGCAATTGGCGCAGGGTGACCTCGTTCCCGCGCGGAAAATCCGGGATGTATTTCGACAGTTTATCGTCGACGCTCAGTTTTCCCTCCTCCTGCAGTTTCAAAATCGCCGACGCCGTGAATTGCTTGGTAACCGAGCCGATGAGGAAGGTGGTTTGCGGGATGACGGGCACATGATGTTCCCGGTCGGCCAGGCCGCGGCCCTTTTCAAACAAAATCTTGCCGTCCTGCGCCACAAGAACGGCCAGGCCGGGGTCGTTGGTTTCAATCAATCCATCCAGCAACGTGGCGGCCTTTTCCGACGGTGTTTCCGCCGCGGCTGGCAACGCCGCCGCGAGCAACGCGGCCAGCGCCATCGTTGCGCCCCCAACCAGTCCAAACCATCGTGTCAAAGCCATACCCGATCCAGAGCTTCTTATCCGCCCGCAAAGACGGGCCGGAAGTTTGCCTCGGTGAGGATGCGCGCGACTTCGGCGCGTTTGTCGCCCTGAATTTCGATCCGGCCCTCCTTCACCGTGCCGCCGGTGCCGCAGGCTTTCTGCATCGCCTTGGCCAGTTGCTCCTTTTCCGGCAGACCAATGCCGACAAAGCCCTGGACCACCGTGACGGTCTTGCCGCCGCGCCCGGCTTTCTCCCGGACAATGTCCACGCGGCCGCGATTCTTGCGGGCCTGTTTCGCCGCACTGGGTGGGGCAAGGCTCCCGGCGAGCCGGCTCGCCCCATCCGTCGCGGACTGTTCTGCTGCCGCAGGTTCCGGCGCGGGCGGGAGTCCTTCGCTGGACAAATCGCCGAACGGGTTGTGGCCGAAAATCTGTCCGCCGTCGGTGGGGATGCGTTTGCGGGTGCTCATGCCGGTATTGTTCGGCCATATTAGCCAGTTGCGCCGGGGCAATGGAAACCAAATCCATCGCAGGTCAGACGCACCGGGATTGTCTGGCAGGGACGGCGCGCTGCGCTGACCGCGCCCGCTGAACGCGGTCGGGGACATCGCAGCGCGATCCCCTGCCTTTCCGATTGCGAAGGCTCCCCGGCTCGAACAACAATGGCCGGGTGACAACGACACCGTTCGATTTGAAAGCCCGGGCGCGCCAGGCCATGGTGGAGGCTGGATTCCAGCCGGACTTCCCGGCTGACGTTGTCCGCGAAGTACAGGCCCTCAATCCAGGAGCGCCACAGAGCGCGGCGCCATCAGCCCGTGACTTGCGCTCGCTGCTTTGGTCTTCAATTGACAACGACAGCTCGCGGGATTTGGACCAGGTCGAGTATGTCGAGAAACTTCCCGATGGCACCGTGCGCCTGCTGGTGGGGATCGCGGACGTGGACGCTTCCGTGCCCAAAGGGTCCGCCACGGACCATTACGCCGCCGGGGAGTCCACTTCGGTTTACACCGGCGTGGCGACTTTTCCGATGTTGCCGGGTGAACTTTCCACGGACCGGACTTCATTGCTGGACGAGCAGGATCGTTTTTCCATTGTCATTGAACTGCACATTCTGGACTCGGGTGAGGTAAAGGGTCGCGATGTTTATCCGGCGTGGCTGCGCAATCGCGCGAAATTGGCTTATAGCTCGACCGGGGCCTGGCTGGAAGGGAGCGGGCCAATCCCGCCCGCGATCGCCGCCGCGCCGGGAATGGAGGCGCAGCTTCGTCTGCAGCTGGAGACTTCGGAAAAATTGAGTGGTATTCGCAAGCAGCACGGGGCGCTCGCGTTCGAGTCGGTCGAAACCACGCCGGTGCTGCAAAACGGCGAAGTGAAAGACCTGGTGGTCAGCCGGCGCACGGTGGCTGAGGACATCATCGAAAATTTCATGGTGGCCGCGAATGTGGCCATGGCGCAATATCTCAAGGAGAAAGGCTCCCTCTCCATCCGCCGGGTGGTGAGAATCCCGAAGCGTTGGGATGGCATCCAGGCCATCGCCTCGCAATTCGGCGTCCACCTTCCGGCCGCGCCCGACCCGCGCGCACTGTCCGAATTCCTGGATCAACGCAAGGCGGCCGATCCCGGGCATTTTCAGGACCTTTCACTTTCCGTGGTAAAACTTCTCGGCCCCGGCGAATACATTGTGGAACCTCCCGGCGCCGAGCACGAAGGCCATTTCGGATTGGCAGAAAGCGATTATACCCATTCCACCGCGCCGAATCGCCGCTACGCCGATTTGGTGACGCAACGGTTGCTCAAGGCAACATCCGCGGGCGGCCCGGCTCCTTATTCCGAACCCGAGCTCAGCGCCATCGCCGCGCATTGCACCGAACGCGAGGATGCCGCCAGAAAAGTGGAGCGCCTCATGCGCAAAGTGGCCGCAGCCTGCCTGCTGAACCGGCGCATCGGCGACGTGTTCGACGGCGTCATCACCGGCGCTTCGCCCAAGGGCACCTACGTCCGGCTGCTGAAATTCCCCGCCGAAGGCAGAGTGGTCCGGGGCGCGCAGGGCATCGACGTCGGCGACACCGTGCGGGTCCGATTGGTGTCGGTGGACGTGGCCAAAGGCTTCATCGACTTCGAACGTATTTGAGGCCGATTTCGAAATGCATTTCGGTATCCTGGCCGCCCGTGGAGGTGTCCGGTGGACTTCTCAGCACGAACAGATCGCCCGGGATTTCCTCGGGCCATCGGGGACGCGACAGGTTGGCGAACCGTTTATGGGCCTTTCATGCCCAGAGTAGCATTCAATTCCCGCTGTGCGGAAGCGTTGCCCGGGTCCAGACGGAGAACTTCCTGGAACTGGGCAATCGCCTCGTCAAGCTGTCCTTTCCGACGCAAGGCGATGCCCAGATTGTAGTGTGCGGCGGAGTCAATTGGATTGAACCGGACTGCTTTTTGAAACTGGCCAAGAGCCTCGTCCAGCTGTCCCTTTCGGGCCAAGGCGATCCCCAGGCGATTGTAGACAGGGATGAAATCCGGTTTTTGATCGATGATTTCCTGGCACTCTTGAATCGCCTCGTCCAGCTGTCCCTGATCGTAATAACCCTCGGCCAAATTGCATTTGATGATAAAATTATCGGACGTGTACCGAAGCGCATGCTGACAGAGGGTGACGCTGTTTTTCCAATAACCCGTTTGCGCGTGTGTCACCGGAATGCACGCGGCCAGTGACAGAACCGCCAGCGAACCCAGAGCGGCGGGCCGGAGCCGCCACCGTGACGCCAGATCATAGCCGCCCCAAGCAATGATAATGAAGAGTCCGAGCAGAGGGAAATAGGTGTAGCGGTCCGCCATGGACTGACCGCCTACCTGCACCACTCCGATCACCGGCACCAATGTCCCCAAGTACCAAAGCCATCCCACGAGCAAATAGGGGTGAGCCTTGGCGTGACGAACCGCGAGAACCGTCAGGTAGCCAAGCGCCAATGCGGCGACAACCACCTGCCAAATCACGAAGACATGGGGAAACGGATACAACACAACCAACTTGTCCGGCCACACCATTTTCCTGATGTAGCGAACATAAGACAAGTCCGCGTTGGCCAAACGGTACAGGAGAGGACACTTCAGCGTACCCACGGCGCCATGCTGAGCCCAAAGCGTCGCTATGCTTGATGCCAGCGACAATGCGAGCAGGGGAAGTTTTTCCACGATCAACCAAGCCAGAGTTGTCCGGGACGCGACCCCCTGCTCTGCTTCACCCCTGCCGGGTTCGCGACCAAGAACCCGCATCGTTGCGGGCATCCGCCGCAACGGCCAGAAATCCAGGAGGAGCAGCAGGCACGGCAGCGTCACCAGCATCGGCTTTGCCATCAGCCCAAGGGCGAAGACCATCAAGGTCAGGCAGTAAAAGACTTTGGACTTCGGACTCCCGACCTTGGACTCCTCCACGTATCGCACGTAGGCCCCGAGAGTCAGCAGGTAGAAAAACGTGCTCAACACATCCTTGCGTTCGGACACCCAGGCCACGGACTCGACATGCAGCGGGTGCAATGCGAACAGTGCCGCCACAAACGCGCTGCGCCATAGGGCGCCCGTCATGCGTCGCAGCACCAGGAAAAGCAGCAGTGAATTCGCGATATGAAACAGCAAGTTGGTGGCGTGGTGCCCCGCCGGATCCAACCCATACAGTTCGCAATCCGCCATGTGTGAAATCCAGGTCAGCGGATGCCAGTTGAAGCTTTGATTGGCGGTGAACGCCCAACCCAGGCCGCCCCAGGTCAATCCGGATTGAACCCACGGATTTTTGGTGACGTAGAGGTCGTCATCATAGTTGGTGAAACCACACTGAAATACCGGCCAGTAAGCGGCCAATGTCACCAGCGCCAACGCCAGGCAGATGAGCATCGGCGCCCGGCTTTTGGTTTTGCTCTCCAGCATGGGCGATGTCTTACCGGAAAGTTTCCCTGACCGAAAGATAAATGGGAGCGGCACTGAATTGCAGTACTGGTACATTTTGGTGGGGCGAGGCTACCGACGAGCCCGCTTCGCTTCACTTCGACGCGCCAAGGCCGGCTCGCGAGGACGCTCGCCCCACCAAAAACGGCAAAAGGCACCACTGCCTGAATTGCAGGGTGATTGACAACGCGGTCTTCCAGTCGCAGGATGGGTTCCGCGGAATTCGCATCATTGTCATGGTGAGCCAATCTTCAATCCGACTAAGCCGATGAAAACCTCCCTGAGTCTGATCGCTGGTTTGTGTGCGATGCTCGTCAGCGGCTGTTCGACCACATGGCAATATGTGAAGATCCCGGACCAGTCGAAGCACATCGCAGATCTGTCCAGGTGCAGGATCTACCTGATCCGCTCAGCGGAGGAGGAGGGTCGCGTGCATGTGAACGTCGTCGATGACAAGAAACTCGTCGGCAGCACCGGGCCACAGGGTTATCTTTGCTGGGAACGAAAGCCCGGCCAAACGACACTTCTGAGCAGTTCCGAGGGCGACTACCGGCTTTCGATCACACTCACCACCGGCCAGGTCTATTACGTCATTCAGCACGTGGGGCCTGGACGGTTTTTTGCCCGGACCTCGCTTGAAATGGTCACGGGTGAACAAGGACAGACGGCGATGAGGAGTTGCAGACCTCCGATGTTGCGTGCGCCGCCCAACCCGATGGACAGCGACCCGACTGAACCAACATTTTTCGCCCACAATTCGTCTCAGGGAGGAAGTGGATATAGAGGACCCTCCGGCGGCGGCGGAGGAGGAGGGCCTCCCGGTTTTATAATCTCAGTACCTCGCTGATTTAACGCCTGCCGTTCACCCTTGGTCCGTTGAAGCTCGATGGCAAACTCGGGATGTCGCGGACATGGGTTTGGCAAAAAACGACCCAATCCACCCCTCACCGCCAAGGCGCGGGTGCACTTCGTCTCCCTACGAAGGATGGCTCCAGCCTTTTATCAGGCCGTTGGCCTTTGGGTAATCCTCATCGTTCACCACCCACAACTCGGAATCCAGAGGCGCCAAAGGCATCGGCAGGTCGAGTTGCGTCTTGCGCACCACGCAGGCAATGTCCGCCCGCTCCATCATGCTCTTGAATCGTGACAGCTTGGAGCCATCACAGGAGGAAAAAATCCATTTCACAATGCGAGTGGAGCGAGTGGCCGAATCGTTGCCGCCACGCGGTGGCGTTTCTTGATTTCGTTATCGGTGGCGGGCCTGAATTCGCCCGCTGGCGCGGCCAGCAACTCGCCCTCGGCCAGGCGGATGGTCTTGTAGGTCACGATGCCCGTTTTGCACACCTTGGTGACAACGCCCACCTGATCGGTACGTAGATGGAGCACAAACTCAGAGGACACGAGGGGCTGGATGGGGGAAGGGTGTCGCATAAGGTACAGTCAACCCGAAACGCTACAAAGCGAGCTTTATTAATGTAAATCTTCGGTGGGCTGGCAAAGGAGCGGGAGCGCTCGGCAGTGACCCGGTTGAATGACGAAGCTGTGTCGGCGGCCGTGCGCGTGAGCCGGAGACCGGACCCTCGCCGGCTACCGGGAATGGGATGGGAGCGACGATTCGGCGAGCTGGCTCCGAGGGGCAATCTCGGATTTGTCGGCCCGTTCAGCGGATTGCGGAAGCTCCGGCCCCGGTTGTGGAGCAAGTTGTACCAACTCCGCGAGGAGCAGAGGCGTAGCGGCGCCAAGATTGGCAGCCAGCAGGGAACTGATCGTCAGGCCGCTCAGCGAATAGGCCAGGGCCACAGCGCCCCCGCATAAAATCACCACGGCGCGAATCAGCCAGAAAAACATGGAGGTATAACGCGAAGGCAGCTTGCCGGATCGGCACAGCCGATACAGGACGGCCAGTTCCATGCCGAGAGCCCCCAGCATTCCCCACAGGATTGTCTCAAGGTAATTCATTGCGTCTTTGCGTTGAGGATCGCCTCCCGAAATGCGCTGGCGCCGGTGCTCGAACCCTCGTCTTGCGGCCTGCCCAGTTCCTTCAATATCCGCTCGCGACCTTCATCGCTGCGGTCGGCCGCGTATACTTCCAAGCGATCCGCGTCGGCACTCACCACCCGGGAGGAATTCACCAGCGCAATGACCAGTATCGCGCAGATGGCCCAGGCGATGCCGAATGCCAGTGCCCCGATTTTTGCCGCAAAATAAATTCCACCGATGCAGAAGCCAATAAAAGTCCTGGCAAAAAACTTTGCCAATTTAAACTGGTCGTGCGCCATCTGCCGCTTCTGCCGGAGGGCGCTCTCAACGGCGTATTCAAATGGATCCGGAACCATAGGCATTGTTTAGCTTAGTTTGAATTTTTGTGCTGCACCGGCCAAACCGGGTCAATCCCGACCCAGGAACTTCGACAACCGCATCGCTGATGAGCACACCCTATGCCAAGGCAGGGTCAAAACTCGGAATCCAAATCGCAGACGCATCTGCGGCACAACGGGTAGCGCAGATTTCGAATCTCATTCTTGCGGTAGAATTTCAGGCATCGTCAATACGACGCCTTCCTTTTCCAATACTTCCAGACGGCGCAGGACGGATGCAACTGCCGAGGTGCGCCGGGGATCCAGGTTCTTCAAATAGGGCGCCGCCAGTTTGAACAGGGAATCCTCATCGGCCGCGAGCCGCACGTGGCCCGTGTCATCGTTTTCACCGGAAAGCTGTTCCATCAGCTGTTCCAGGAAATTCTTTGGCTCGGGCAGCACGCGAACGTCGTAGTCCTTGATTTTCGCCTGCTCGGCGACGAAGGCCAGGGCGTCGCTCAGAGTGCCGAGGCGATCCACAAGCCCCAGTTCCAGCGCCTGTTTGCCGGTGTAAACGCGCCCCCCGGCGAGTTCGTCGATGGGCTTCTTGAGACGGTTGCCCCGAATCTCCGTCACGTGATTCTTGAAAGCGGCATAGACGTCATCCATGAACGCCCGCATCCGGGCTCGCTCGCTCTCGGTGAATACCTCATCTGATGAAAGCAGGCCGGCGTTCTGTCCGCGCTTGTATTCCTTGAAAGTGATGCCAACCTTCCTCCACATCTCGGTGGTGGCAAGTTTTCCCGCGACGACTCCGATCGAACCGGTCAGGGTCGTGGCATCGGCGAAAATCGTATCCGCGGCGCAGGCCACGTAATACCCCCCGCTGCCGGCGACATCCCCCATCGATACCACGAATGGTTTTTTCGCCTTCAGCCGACGGGTGGCATCGAGAATGATCTCGCTGGCTGTGGCCGACCCACCGGGCGAATTGATCCGCAGCACGATCCCCTTGATCGCATCATCTGCCGCCGCCTTGTCCAAGGTCTCCCGCACTTCAGTGCTGAAGGCTCCGGAGCTTCGGCCAAACGGACTGGAGCCGGCCTGTCCAGTCATGATCGGGCCGTTCACATAGACAATGCCGATGGCAAACTTGGCTCCGGCCTTTTTCTGACCGCCGCCCAGGAGATCTCCCCAAATCTTGAGAAAGGCGAACGGCGAAGAAAAATCCACAGTTTGGTTCTTGCGGCCGTACTTCTTGTCGAAAACGACGTCTTTGCCATACCGGTCCTTAAGCATGGCTTCAAACTCCTGGTAAGGCTCGACCGCATCGATCAACCCGGAAACCTTGGCTTGCCCGGCGGTGAAGAGGCCGTCGTCGAGCCATCCCTTGACCTTGCCGACATCCGCCTTTCGTCCCCTGGCGATGAGGTCGATGAAACTGGCGTCCCAACTGTCCATCAGCCAATTCATCATTTCGTCGGCTTCGGGGCTGGGTTGCTCGCGCATGAACAGCTCCGCCGCGCTCTTATAGGCGCCTTCGGTCAGGAAATCGGGTTTGACGCCGATCTTGTCCAACAGTCCGCGCACATGCAATGAACTGCTGTGCAGGCCGGGGATGAGCACCGCGCCCGTCGGCACGACACTGATGCGCGAGGCTCCACAAGCCAGGGTATATTCGGCCAACATCATCGAATCGGCGTGGACGAAAACCTCCTTGCCGCGGCTGCGGACCAGAGACATGGCCGCGCGCAATTCTTCCACCTGAGCGGACCCCAGCCATGCGGAATCGGGCAGGATGACGACCGCCTTGACGGCCGGATCATCGGCAGCTTTTTCCAGGCGCATCACCAGATCTTTCAAAGAGGCTCCAGCCGGAGCAAACATCGCGAAGGCTTCATCGGGGGGCACCTCAGGCAACTGGCCGGCCAGCCGGAACACCGGGACAATGCTCGTGGGCTTCTCCTTGGCCGGCGTGTCGCTCAGCGCTGCCCGTGCCGGCGTTTGTGCCAGCACCAGCGCCACGAACACCATCCGCAGGACAACGGACAGGGACCGGAATTGATTCGTTCTGGCGTCGGCGCGTGAAGGGAAGAATGGATTGCAGGATGTGCTCATCTCGTTGATGAGATGAGTTTGTTCATCCTGGGTCAAGTCTTTGTCCGTGCCGGCGGGCGTCTTCTCCGCCGCCCGTTCCAGCATCGGCGGAAGCTCGCCGCTGGAATCTCAGTTCCTGCTTTCCAGGAAGCTGATTCCATCATTCATGGCCTGCGCGCTGCAGAGTTCATGGCCCATTCCCGGCACGTCCATGAGTTTGGCCTGAAAGCCGTTTGCGGCAAAACCTCCCGTGTAGATGTCAAAAATGTTCCCATACCGAAAATCATGATCGCCGGTGATGAAAACGAAACGGCTTTTGGCCCGGGCCCGGGCAACCCGTTCGGCGGCTGTGGGCCAAACTCCATAGTCGCCCGAGCTTAGCGCCTTTACCTTCGGCACAGGCTGATAAAAATCGGCGCCGCAGATCGAGATGTTTCCGGAAATCACGTCGCTGTGCAACAAGGCCAGATGAAGCGAACATCGCGCCCCGCCGGAAAACCCACCGGTGAAAATCCGCCGGGTATCGATCCGATACTTTTCGGTCATCTTGAGTATGCCAACCAGCGTGAGTCCCATGCGCCGCGCGCCGGATTGGTCGTTGCCGATCTGCTGGGGTATCAGACCAATCAGCTTCTTCTGCTCGAGAACCGAGATCCATTGTTTTGGAACCGTCATTTCATTCTCGGAATTAATAAAGGCGCAAAGTCCGAATGGCTCGTCACCGGAATAGTTTTGAGGCACGAAAACCTCGAATGCCTCCTGGGAGAGATCGAAATCGTATTTCAACTCGACCGACCGGTCGTTGACGCGAGGCAATGTCCGGTCAAAATGAATGATCTTTGACTCGCCGGGCCCCGCCAGGCCGGCCAGCGTTGCCGTGATGTCGCCTGGCTTCCGGGAACGCATCTCCGCCATCGCGCGCGCCTGTGCCAGCTCGAAGTCGGCTGATTTCCGCGCGTCATATCCGTATTGCCGTTGCAGCCGCCGGGTCAGAGTCTGAAACTTCACGGTGGCAATCCCGACTCCGCCTGCCTGGGGCTCGTACGAAATCGTGATCCCATCCGGCTGCACCGCCAACACCTTGACCCGGCGATACGTTTTATAGGTTTTGCCTTCGTGGGTTGTGATCTCCGTCGGGGGTCGCAAGGATCGTTTGACCGCCGCATTTGTTGTTTCGGCGGCGGGGATTCCCGCGGCTCTTACCTGCTGAATGCCGGTGCTCGCGCTTCGAGAGCAACCGAACAAACACAGTCCGGCGCAACCCATCATCAGTAACGTGACCTTGAGTTGCCGCAATTGTGCGGAGGCGGCCATAATTTTTATCGGCCTGGGGCGAATCCAGGCTGGCTGGAGTCTCAGGACTTGGTGGACTTGCCCAGTTTCTTGCCTCCACCCAGACTCAGGATCGCGCCGGTCATCAGCCCGATCGCGAAAAAGGCAAAGTACATAAGCGCTGCCGGCTGATGCACCACCTGCGTCAACAAAGGCGGAAGATTGAAATCCACCTGCGATCCGTTGTTCAATCCAATTAACACCAGGAGCAGGAGAATCGCCGTGGCAAACAACAATTTAATTATCGATATCACACTCATAAGTCTTCGACGCGGCCATTCGTCTGTTTGTTCCTTGTGGCCGCGCCCGTGCTCCAAAAAGCACCCGGCTTGCCAGCTTTCAACCGCCGCAAAGGGTCCATCCAATAAGGTTAAAGGGAGCGGACAACCACGCCGGGCGATTCTGAGTGTCCTTATTGACGCCTCAATTCCATCGTGTCCGTAATGGAATCACCCAACGCCTGAACCCGACCCATTGGCAGTGGGAGCAGCGGCGAATTCCTGTTCCTTGCGGAGGCTGAATTGACATTCCTTTCGGAGTCGCTACTGTGTCGGCGAACCTACCTTCACCGAAGGACTGAACATTATGGCAGATATTCAAAGGTCAGCGTCGGCACAGTGGAATGGCAGCTTGAAGAACGGTTGGGGCAAAACGACCACCGGCAGCGGGGCCTTGCAGGAACTGGCGTTTACCGCCGGGTCGCGATTTGAAAACGGCAAAGGAACCAATCCCGAGGAGCTCATCGCGGCGGCGCACGCATCCTGTTTCAGCATGATGCTGTCAAAACTTTTGGGCGACATGAAGCGAACACCCAGGGAGGTTCACACCAAAGCCACGCTGACCCTGGCCTGGCGGGTCGATCATTGGAAAATTTCCAAAATCCATCTCGAGTGCGAAGTCAGCGGCGATCAACTCGACACGGAATTATTGACCCGAATCGCGAATCAAGCCAAAGAACAGTGCCCGGTCTCCGTCCTGGTCGAGCCGGGGCTGGAAGGGATCTCACTCGACGTGCGGTTGAAGGGTTTCTCGCTGAAGTAAGCCAAGCGTCTCCGGCGCATTGCCCCTTGCATTGCTACGTCACCCACGGTTTCGGCACCCATTCGTATCCATGTCCCGCGGAACGCACGTGGCCGATTCCTGGAAATGGCAGGTGATAACCCAGTAATGTCGTCCGCTCCGCCGCGGCGTTCTTGAAGATCCAATCCCGAGTCTTGATGGCCTGACTGGGATCGACATCAAACATCATGGTCCACTCGGGATGCGGGAATTGCAGGGCATAAGCGTGGACCGCATCCCCGATCACCAAAATTTGGTCCGCGCCTTGCGTTACGCGGAACAGGGAATGTCCCGGCGTATGGCCGGGCGCGGCAATCAGCTCGACTTCGGGCGTCAGCTTGCCAGCCTTTTTCAGTTCAAGGTTCGCCTTGACGCCGTTGAGCAGACTCTTGATCGTCGCCGCCACTTGCGCTTTCATCTCCGGCGGGGTGCGCATTCCCGAAAGATTGGGAGCGTCCGCGGTCCAGAAATTTGCCTCTTCCCGCGCCATGACTATTTTCGCCGCAGGAAAAGCGAGTCCGTTGGATTCGTCCACCAACCCGGCAATATGATCGGCGTGGGCGTGGGTGACATAAATCGTGCTGACGTCCCGGGGCGTTACTCCGATCCGCGCCAGGCCGCGCACCAGTTTTCCGGCGACGGGACCAAACGCCTTGCCCGCGCCCGAGTCAAAAATCATCACCCCGGATTTCCCTTTCACGACGAGGACATTCAGGCTGAGCGCGATATGATCCGCCGGAAGAAAATTCTTGCGGAGCAGTTCCTCGATCTCCGGCGGCTTTGCCTCCGGAGCGAACGCGGGTTGAATACCGGGGAAAGCAACCGCGCCATCATGGATGACAAATGCGTCGGTGCCGCCCAACTGGAAGGAGTAAATATCCGGCTCGGGCGACCCGGTTGCTGCGGGCTTCGAACCACTTGCGCCCGCCGGCGGATCGGGATCAGCGGCAGCGCGGTTGGGCAGACTGGCCGCCAGGAGTGAAAGCCCGGCCAAACCGGTCCTTTGCACGAAAGCTCTGCGATTCAGTTGGTTCATAGGCATTAAACGTTTCACGTCTTGGAATGCCGCCAAGTATAATGCTTCCGTTCCGGCAATGCAACGGGAGACCCGAAATTAGGCAGGCTTGGTGACGACTGCAGTGCGCCGATGAAATCGAACCTCCCCCTTGACGTTACAGAGAAGCCTTTGCCATAGAAGTCATCCCAGAAATGGTTTTGGTAGGGCGCGTCACTCCGTGCGCGCCGCAGCCAGTATCCAGGTTCCCAACTCCGCCATTTTGTTGCGCAGGAACGGCGCGCACGGAGTGACGCGCCCTACCCTTAGAGAGCGGGCGCGGAGCTTTTCAGACCACCTTGACCGGGTAGCTGGAGAGGGCGCGCATGTATTGGGCGCGTTCGAAGGTGCTCGGATCGGAACAATTCTTCTGGCTCAGGCTCCCGCGCAATTGCTGGACGGATACGTATTCATGCTCTTCCAGCCACGTGACCAGATCGCGTTCGATCACGCTGATGTGCTGGACGCCATGCCGGATCAACACCGAGCACAACATCGTCACGTCCGCTCCGGCCATCAGCATCTTCAGCACATCCGAGGCGCGGTGGATGCCGCTGGTCGCCGCCAGACTGGCGCGGACATGGTCGAACAGAATCGCGACCCAGCGCAGCGGCACGCGCATCGCCATCGGCGTGCTCAAAAGAATGTTCGGCTTCACTTCCAGGGTCTCGAGATCGATGTCCGGCTGATAAAAGCGGTTGAACAGGACCAGGCCGCCCGCCCCGGCGTCATCCAGACGCTTGGCCATGTTGGCGAAGTTGCTGAAGAACGGACTGAGCTTCACCGCGATGGGAATCGTCGTTTCCAATTTCGCCTGCTTCAAAATATCCAGGTAGGTTTGCTCCACCTGCGCGCCGGTCAGGTTCAAATCCGTCGGGATATAATAAATGTTCAGTTCGAGCGCATCGGCGCCGGCTTCCTGCATCGCCTTGGCGTACCCGGTCCAGCCGCTGGCCGTCGAGCAGTTCAAACTCGCGATCACAGGAATCCTGACGGACTTCTTGGCATTGGCAATGTGCTTGAGATAGTCCTCGGGGCCGAGGTGAAATTCATCCGCCTCGGGAAAATACGTCAGCGCTTCGGGGTAGCTGAACGTCCCGTGTTCGAGATGATGGTGCAATTCAAACCGGTCCCGGCGCAATTGCTCTTCAAACAGCGAATAAACGACCACGGCCGCAGCTCCGGCGTCTTCCATCCGCTTGATTTGCTCGATGTCTTCCGACAAGGGCGATGCCGCCACGACGAGCGGCGAGCGCAGTTTCAGTCCCAGATAATTGGTGGTGAGGTCCATAATTAAAGATAAGTAAAGTTTTCCCGGACTGCGGCTCAGGGTTATTGATCCACGCTTGTGGGAGGTTTGGCCGCAGCATGGCCGTTGGCGGATTTGAGGTCGCGTTTGGCCAGGAACTCGTAAAACTTCCAGCGCTTCTCGACGTCCGCCTGCGCTTGCGCAAAGAACTTTTTCGCGTCTTCCGGCTTGCTCTTGGTCAGCATCTTGAACCGGTTTTCCGACAGGAGATAATCCTGCACTTTGGTTTTGGCCGCGGAACAATCCAATTGCAGCGGATTCTCGCCGGTCTCGGCGCGCCGCGGGTCATACCGATACAACAGCCATTGGCCGGACTCCACCGCCAGCTTCTGCTGCCGCGCGCCGATGCCAAGGTCGAGCGCAATTCCGTGCGCGATACAATGGCTGTAGGCGATGATGAGGGACGGACCCGGGTAGGATTCCGCTTCCACGAACGCCCGCAACGTCTGTTCGTCTTTCGCGCCCATGGCGACACTGGCCACATAAATGTTGCCATACGACATCGCGATCAAGCCCAGATCTTTCTTGCCAGCCGGCTTGCCGCCGGCCGCGAACTTGGCCACCGCGCCGCGCGGCGTGGATTTGGACATCTGGCCGCCCGTATTGGAGTAAACCTCCGTGTCGAGCACGAGCACGTTGACATTGCGACCGCTGGCCAGCACGTGATCCAGGCCGCCATAATCGATGTCGTAAGCCCAGCCGTCGCCGCCGATGATCCAGACGCTTCGGCGCACAAGCGAGTCCGCGAGAGTCAACAGCAGTTTCGCGTCGGGGGAATCCAGCTTCGCCAGTTTCTGTTTCAACGCCGCCACGCGTTCGCGCTGTTCGTGAATGCCGGCCTCATCCGATTGGTTCCCCAGAAGCAACCCGTGCATGAGTTCATCACCCACCTGCGCCGCGAGCCTCTTGACCAGTTCCCCGGCAAATTCCTTCTGTTGATCCAGCGAAACCCGGAAGCCGAGCCCAAACTCGGCGTTGTCTTCAAACAGCGAATTGCACCACGTCGGACCCCGGCCGCCTTTGTCCACGCAGTACGGTGTCGTCGGCAGGTTGCCCCCGTAAATCGAGGAGCAACCGGTGGCGTTCGCGATGACGGCGCGATCGCCGAACAATTGCGACAGCATTTTAAGGTAGGGTGTCTCGCCGCAGCCGGCGCAGGCGCCGCTGAACTCGAACAACGGCCGCATCAATTGCTGCTGACGGAGCTGCGTCGTCTTGAGCTTGCGCCGGTCCAACTCCGGCAATTCGAGGAAGAAATCCCAGTTCGCCCGCTCCTGGTCGCGCAAAGGCGGCTGCGGCCGCAGGTTGATGGCCTTCAGCTTGGCTTCGGCTTTGTTGCGCGCCGGGCAGATGTCCACGCAGAGCGCGCAGCCCGTGCAATCCTCGGCCGCCACTTGCAAGGTGAACTTGAGCCCTTTGAACTCCGGCACCCGCGCGTCCGTGCGCTTGAATTGGGCCGGCGCCCCGCCCAGCGCGGCGGGTTCATACACTTTGGCCCGGATGGACGCGTGCGGACAGATCGCGACACACTTCAGACATTGGATGCAAACTTTCTCGTCCCAGACCGGAATCTCCAGCGCCAGATTGCGCTTCTCATATTGCGCGGTCGCCGTCGGGAATGTGCCGTCCACCGGAAATGCGCTCACCGGCAATTCATCGCCTTCGCCCGCCGTGATCCGGCCGAGCACTTCTTTCACAAACTTCGGCGCGTTCAACGTGAGGGGCGGCAGCAAAGGCCCGCTGCCGTTCGACTGGGCCGGGATCCGCACCTCGTGCAAATGCTCCAGCGTGTTGTCCACCGCCTTGAGATTCATCGCCACGATTTCCTCGCCCTTCTTGCCGTAGGTCTTCTTGATGGAATACTTGATGGCCTTGATCGCTTCATCGCGGGTGAGCACACCCGATAACGCGAAGAAACAAACTTGCATGATCGTATTGATACGGCCGCCCATGCCGCTGTCCCGCGCCACGCGGGTGGCGTCGATCACGAAAAACTTCGCTTTCCGCGCAATCAGCGACTGCTGCAACGGCGTCGGCAGCCGGGACCAGATTTCGTCCTTGGTGTAAGGCGTGTTGAGCAGGAACGTGCCGCCGGATACCAGCGGTTTCACCATGTCATACTTCTCAAGGAACATCGGCTGATGACAGGCCACAAAATTGGCGCGGCTGATCAGATAGATCGAACGAATCGGCTCCGGCCCGAACCGCAGGTGCGACACCGTCATGCTGCCGGACTTCTTCGAATCGTAAACGAAATAGCCCTGCGCATAGTTGTCCGTGCCTTCGCCAATAATCTTGATGGAATTCTTGTTTGCGCCCACGGTGCCGTCCGCACCCAGACCGTAGAACATGGCGCGGATGACTGAGTCCGGTTCGGTCGAGAACTCGGAGTCCACGGGCAGACTGGTGTGGGAGATGTCATCGTTGATGCCGACGGTGAAATGATTCTTCGGCTGCGACTGCTTGAGATTGTCAAACACCGCCTTGACCATGGCCGGGGTAAATTCCTTGGAGGACAACCCGTACCGGCCGCCGACAATGCGCGGCATGATCTTCAGCCCGCCAAAACCGCTCATCAAACCTTCCGCCACCGTGGCCACCACATCCTGGTAAAGCGGTTCGCCGATCGCGCCGGGCTCCTTGGTGCGGTCGAGCACCGCCATGGATTTCACGCTGGCCGGCAAAGCCTCAACAAATTTCTGCGCGTCGAACGGCCGATAAAGCCGGACTTTCAGCACCCCCACCCGCTCGCCGTTCTTGATGAGATAATCCACCGTCTCATGCGCCGTTTCACAGCCTGATCCCATCAGCACGATGACCCGGTCGGCGTCCGGCGCGCCCACGTATTGGTAAAGCTCATAGGTCCGTCCCACCACGGTCGCAAACTGGGCCATGACCTCCTGCACGATCCCCGGACACGCGGCGTAAAATGGATTGCACGCCTCGCGACCCTGGAAAAACGCGTCGGGATTCTGTGCCGTCCCACGCAGCACCGGATGGTCCGGCGACATCGCCCGCGCCCGGTTCGCCGCGATCAGCCGGTCGTCGATGAGCGCGCGCAGGTCGTCGTCCGTCAAAGTCTCGATCTTCTGCACCTCATGCGAAGTGCGGAACCCGTCAAAAAAATGCACAAACGGAATCCGCGAACGCAGCGTCGCCGCCTGGGCAATCAAGGCGAAGTCGCTCGCTTCCTGCACGCTGGCCGAGGCCAGCATTCCCCACCCCGTCGAGCGGCAGGCCATCACGTCGCTGTGATCGCCGAAAATGGAGAGCGCGTGGGTCGCCACAGCGCGGGCGGTGACATGGAAAACCGTCGGCAAAAGTTCGCCTGCGATTTTGAACATGTTGGGAATCATCAGCAACAGGCCCTGCGACGCCGTGTACGTGGTCGCCATGGACCCGGTTTGCAACGCGCCATGCACGCTGCCCACCGCCCCGCCTTCACTCTGCAACTCCACAATCGCCGGGACTGTGCCCCAGAGATTCTTCTTGTTTTCGGACGCCCACTGGTCGCAGAACTCCGCCATCGGCGACGAGGGTGTGATCGGGTAAATGGCCATCACCTCATTGAGGCGGTAGGCGACGTGGGCGACGGCTTCGTTGCCGTCCAGGGTCAGTTTTGGTCTGGTGCTCATTTTAAATTTTAAGAATCAAACTCGTTGCGTAATTAGCGGCCCTTCGGCGGCCCGGTTCAAACGAACCTGCGGGCAGCCAGCGACCTTTAGACAGGCTAATTCGACACCGGATGGAAACCCCCACGTTTTTTGCCAAAGAAGCAACATCCATTGCTGGACGAGCAAATGGTCGTGTGTGCTGAGAGGGTTGCCGGTTCGTTCCGTGAACCATTGGATCAGCCGCCATGTTTTAGATCGCACCCGTCAAAGGAAGTTATAACCGGAGCCGCCAAAGTAAGACAGCCGGAGGATGGAAGCTAAAAGTCAGAAACCGTGCGATTTGAACAGAAGGCAACAA
>CAZFOA010000048.1:0-19052 GCA_964520205.1 uncultured Verrucomicrobiota bacterium
GTCAAACCGTGGCGCGGGTCGGGAATGCCGTGCTTTTGCTTGATCTTGAGCAGGTCCTGGAGTTGGGCAGGTGTGAACTTCTGCAGCGGCCGGCCCAGTTGCATCGCCTCCAGCAAGGTGCGGCAATAAGCCTCCAATATTTCCAATTTGAAATAAGCGTCTTCGAGGCTGATGGGGCTCCAGGCGACGACGCCGTGATTGGCCATCAGAATGACGTTATGTTTGTCAGCGAGGTCGGCGACCAGCTTGCCCATCTCCGGGGTGCCCGGCGTGCGATACGGCGCCATGGCCAGCGAAACGAAAACTTCATACTCGGGAAGCATGCGGGTCGGCGGCTTGAGGCCCGCCACCGCAAAACCGGTTGCGGACGGCGGATGGCCATGCACGCTGGCCACGGCCTTCGGCTGCCGTTTCAGGAGCTGCAAATGCATCAGGATTTCGCTGGTGGGCCTGGTCAGGCCGCAAAGCGGGCGGCCCTCGAAATCCACCAGGCACAAGTCCTCCGGCTTCATGAAACCCTTGCTCACCAGTGTCGGCGTGCAGAGCGCCATGTCTTCCCCGGCGCGAATCGCAGCATTGCCGCCGTTGCCATCCACGTAGCCGCGTTGCCAGAGCCGGCGGCCAATGTCGCACATCTGATGCTTCAGGTCCTGGCAATAGGGCGAGTGGAAGAACCCTTCCAATTCGGCTTTGGGATCGCTTGAACGGGGTGGCCGGGCCGGAGGATTCGGTTTTTCACCGGCGGAAACCGCCTGGCGGCCGCCATCGCTCGAATTGTCGTGAGCCTTCCGGCTCGATTCTCGGCTCATGCTAAAGTCAGCAACTCTATCGGGAATATGCCGGCGAAGTCAAGATTCGCGCCGCCAGGGCAGCGCCTCCGAATTCGAACGGAGCGCGGAGCATCGCTCCGCATGAATTCCGCCGGAAAACCGTCGGCGCGATTCTTCGCGCTCCATGAGTCGCAAACGGATAAGCTGCCTTCGGGAGTATCATCGGGATATTCCCGTCCAATCAAATATGATCATGCAGACACCGCGGGGAACGACAACGGCACTTAACTTTGCCCGGATTGGCCTGGTGCTGATCACGGCAGTCCCCTGGCCGGCGCGCGCCTCAGAAACGGCAGAGGTAAAACCGCTCGTCGCAGGCAATACCGCATTTGCCGTCGAACTTTTTGGAAAGCTGCGGTCAGCCGGGGGGAATCTGCTGCTTTCCCCGTACAGCATCTCTTCCGCGCTGGCGATGACGTACGCCGGGGCACGCGGGGAAACCGCCCGGCAGATGGAGCAGACGCTCCATTTCGATCAAGGCAAACCCGGCGTGCACGCCCTCTTCGGCCGGCTCGACACTGCGTTGAAGGCGGCGCAAGGGAGCAATGAACTCAACATTGCGAATTCACTCTGGCCACAGGAGACGTATCCGTTCCAGGTGGAATTCTTGAACCTGCTGAAGCAGGATTACGGCGCGACCGTCACGCCGCTGGATTACGTTCGGGAAAACGAAACGGCGCGGGCGGCGATCAATGAATGGGTGGACGACAAAACGCGGCACAAGATCACCAACATCATCGGCCCGGGCGTGCTCAATGGATTGACGCGCTTGGTTCTGGTCAATGCGATCTATTTCAAGGGCACTTGGGCCGCCCCGTTTCCCGAATCGGCGACGAGGCCCGACAATTTTTACCCGAAACCTGGCGCCAGCTTGACGGTGCCTTTCATGCGCCAGCAGAGCCATTTCAGTTATGGCGAAAACGATCAGTTGCAATGGATTG
Organism: uncultured Verrucomicrobiota bacterium; assembly: GCA_964520205.1. Taxonomy (GTDB): domain Bacteria; phylum Verrucomicrobiota; class Verrucomicrobiia; order Limisphaerales; family BOG-1460; genus CAZFOA01. The sequence goes on from CAZFOA010000048.1 coordinate 1,772, forward strand.
CCCTCCCGTACGCCGGCCGGCAGCTCGAGATGGTCATCCTGCTGCCGCGCGCCCGGGATGGAATCGGGCAGTTGGAGAGCAGCCTGACTCCGGCGAACCTTTCGGATTGGACGTCGGGGATGCGGAATGAGCTGGTCAACGTGACGATCCCGAAATTCAAAATGTCGAGCGGTTTCAGGCTGGATCAGACCCTTGCGGCTTTGGGCATGAAGGATGCCTTTGATACCCAGAGCGCCGACTTCTCCGGCATGGACGGCAAATCGCACTGGCTTTACCTCAGCGCGGTGTTGCACAAGGCGTTCATCGACGTGAACGAGAAAGGGACGGAAGCCGCCGCGGCCACGGCCGTTGTTGTGGCGGCCCGGGCGATGCGCATCGAAGAACCGCCGCGCGAGTTCCGGGCGGACCATCCGTTTCTCTTTCTGATACGCGACTCAACGACCGGTTCCATTCTTTTCATGGGGCGCGTCGCGGAGCCGGGAGATTGAGCCGGCCAGAGCGGGAGCCAGTTTCGGCATCTCAATCGTTTATCTCGGTCAACAATCCCGACCCGTGCACCCCAGCTTCCACTGCGCAAGAACTGCGCGGCGCAAAACCAGGTGAGCAGTAATTGCGCGCCGTGGGGTTTGAAACAGGCCGTAAACCGCGCTTTCTGGTGACGGCACGACTCATGCATGGGGCGGATCTGTAGTAGTGGCAGGCGGCACGAATAGGCGCCTGCAACCAGCGCAAAATTGAACCAACGTAACGTAAGGAAAAAGATGAACTTGAAGAAAACTTTAATGATGGCCGGTGCAGCCGCCCTGATGTGTGCGTCGAGCAGCACGGTGATGGCGCAACCGGACAACGGCGGCGGTGGCGGCGGCGGCGGCCCCGCTCAATTCATGCAACGAAGGCTCGAGCGCCTTCATGATCAAATGGGGGTAACCAACGACACCGAATGGACGGTCATTGAGACGCGGGCCCAAAAGGTGTTCGACGCCCAGATGGCGCTGTTCAGCTTCCGGGGCCGCGGCGGCGGTCGCCCACCCGGTGGTGGCGGTGGCGGCGACATGGGCGGCGGTCGGCGCGGCCCTGGAGGTCCGCCCAGCCCCGAGCTGGAATCTCTGCAGAATGCCATCCAGAACAACGCTCCCATCGAGCAGATTAAAACCGCACTCGAAAAAGTGCGAGCCGCCCGCAAGGTCAAGGAAGCCGAATTGGAAAAGGCCCAGAACGACCTGAAGGCCATTCTCACCGTCAAACAGGAAGCCGTGGCAGTGGCCAACGGACTGATCAATTAACCGCGAACCCTCGGCGCAGCGGCGGTCGCCGACCGCCGCTGCCCGATTCAACATGAGCGCAGTCGTTCCCCAAGATCCCGGGTTGAAGCCGTTGCTGGAAAAAATGGTGGCCGGCAAACAGCTCGCCGCCACCGATGCGGAAATGTTCCTGCGCGAGAAGTCCGGCGCGGCGGCTTCAACCGAAGAGGACGTGCTGCGCTGGCTGGCGAACGAGTACGGCCTGGCTTACACCGCCCTGGAGGATGTGGATCCGGACCGCCAGTTGCTTTCGTTGTTCCCGGCGCGCATTCTTCTGAAGGAGGAATTGCTTCCGCTCAGACGGCTGAATGGCACGGTCGAAATCGCCACCAGCCGGCTGTTTGCCACCCAGGGGATCGATGCGCTGAAAACGCTCACCGGCCTGAACCTCAAACCGGTGCTCGCTTCGAGCGAAGCCATTCAGCGCGAAATGAAGAAGCGCCTGGGCGTCGGCGCCGACACCATCGGCACGCTCGATGAGGAAAAGGGTTTCGAAGTGGTCGATGAGGATGGCGAGGACACCAACCTCGATGGCGCCGGGGAAGACGAGGCCTCCATCATCCGGTTCGTGAACCAGGTGCTCAAGGACGCCATCGAACTCCGCGCCTCGGACATCCATCTCGAACCGTTCGAGGATGAATTCCGCATCCGGTACCGCATCGACGGCGTGTTGCAGGACATCCCGGTGCCCGCGCAACTTAAACGCTTTCAGCCTGCCATCGTCTCCCGCGTCAAAATCCTGAGCCATCTGAACATCGCCGAGAAACGGCTGCCCCAGGACGGCCGCATCAAAATCCGCATCGAGGACAGCGAGGTGGACATCCGGGTTTCGGTGATTCCGATGCTGCACGGCGAGGCCGTCGTGATGCGTTTGTTGCGGCAGAACTCCACGTTGCGCGGCATGCAGGAACTCGGCATGGACCAGCGCGAACTGGATTGTTTCCGGCGCGTGCTCCAGATGCCGCACGGAATCATTCTCGTCACCGGCCCGACCGGCAGCGGCAAGACCTCGACGCTCTACACCGCGCTCCACGAGATCAACGATGCCGTCCGCAAAATCATCACGATTGAAGATCCCGTCGAGTATCAGCTCAAAGGCGTCAATCAAATCCAGGTCTCGGAGAAGGCCGGGCTGACGTTTGCGCGCGGGCTGCGATCCATTTTGCGCCACGACCCGGATGTGGTGCTGATCGGTGAAATCCGCGACCAGGAAACGGCTCAAATCGCGGTGCAGGCGTCGCTCACCGGCCACCTGGTTTTTTCGACGCTGCATACGAACGACGCGCCCGGCGCGCTCACCCGCCTGGTGGACATGGGCGTCGAGCCCTACCTCGTGGCGTCTTCGCTCGAAGCGGTGCTCGCCCAGCGTCTGGTGCGCGTGCTCTGCAAACACTGCCAGCAGCCGGACCACTCGCCCACCACGAAGGCGCTCAAGGTGCAACTCGGCATTCCCGCCGGCACGATCCTCTACCGCTCCGTCGGATGCCGCGAGTGCCGCAACACCGGCTTCCATGGCCGGCACGGGATTTTCGAGTGGATGGACAGCGACAATGAAATCCGCCAGCTCATCTTAAAGAGCGCATCGTCCGATCAGATTCGCGACGCGGCCCGCAAGGCGGGCATGCGCACGCTGGCGGAAGACGGCTGGCGCCTGGTGCGACTGGGAATCACCACGGTCGATGAAGTTCTGAGCGTGACCACGGCGAAAGAAGTCGCGCGCACGACCCATAACGAGACGCTGGATGCCGCGACCGAGGCCCAAACGCCGGCAAGCACGGCGGCCGCGCGAAAATGAGATGAAGACGAAACAACCAACATCGAACAACCAACAACCAACATCCAATGGGACGGTATCGGACGCCGCGATCATTGGATGTTCGATGTTGGATGTTGGTTGTGTGATGTTTTTCCATTGACCGTAATGCCCACCTTTCAATACAAAGCGGTGCAGACCGACGGTTCCGTTGCCGAAGGCGTGCTGGACGCGCCCGGCCGGCCCGACGCGTTCCGCCAGATCGAGGGGCTGGGCCTGCGTCCGGTGAGCCTTGCGGAAAAAGAATTGGCCGCCGAGAAAACCGGTTCCGGTTTGTCCGCGAAACTGGGGGATATCGGAAAGATTTCGTTCCAATTCAACCGGGACAAAGTCTCCTCCAAGGATCTGGAGAATTTCACCCGGCTGCTGTCGAGCCTGCTGGCCGCCGGAGTTCCCTTGAGCCGCGCGCTGGTGATTCTTTACAAGGAAGCCTCGAAACCCTCCGTCAGCGCCAAATGGAAAGCCATCCACGATCTCGTCATCGACGGCATGTCCCTGGCCGATGCGATGGGTCGATTCCCGGAAACCTTTCCGCGGGTTTACACGGCGATGGTGCAGGCGGGCGAGACCGGCGGATTTCTCGACCTGGTGCTCTCGCAGATCGCCGATTTCCAGATGCGCGAGAAGGAGCTGAAATCGAAGGTCATGACCGCGATGCTTTATCCGTGCATTTTATTCGTGCTCGCGTTGGCGGTGCTGACGTTTTTGCTGGTCTTTTTCATCCCCCGCTTTCAAAAAATCTTCCAGGGATTTGGCGCTTCGCTTCCCTTGATCACCCAGGTCATCCTGGGCGTGAGCCATGTCGTGCGGTCCTATGGGTTGATCGTCGCCGCCGGCCTCGTGATGGGCGCCTTGTTGTTTCGCAACTGGCTGACATCGGAAAAAGGCCGGCGTGTTTGGGAAGCGCTGATGCTGCGCGCTCCCGTGGTTGGGCCGCTGGCCGCGCGGTTTGCCATGGCGCGGTTCTGCCGGATGCTCGGCACGCTGCTCGGCGCGGGCGTTCCGCTTGTGCATGCGCTGAATGTCTCCCGCAAATCCATCGGCAATCAGATTCTTGTGGATGCCGTTTCGCGGGCCATCGAACGCGTGCAGGAGGGCGGACGGCTCGGCCAGAGTCTCGCCGATTGCAAAGGATTGTTTCCCGGTTCGGTTCTCGAAATGGTTTCCATCGCGGAAGAGAGCGGGCGGCTCGACGGCGAGCTGGTCCGGATCGCCACCGTCACCGAAAGCGATTTGGATCGCCAGTTGAAAACCGCCGTGGCGTTCGCCGAACCCCTGATGTTGTTTTTGATTGCCAGTTTCATCGGCACCATTTTCATCGGCATGTTGCTGCCGATTTTCTCTTTGCAGGATTACATCAAATAAACCGGATCGATTACGCACTATGAAATCCAATCATTCAAAACTCCGCCGGATCAACCGCTCGGGCCGGCACGCCTTCACCCTGGTCGAACTCCTGCTCGTGATCACCATCATCGGCATTCTGGCGGCCATCGTGGTGCCGAAAATGGTCGGGCGCAGCGAACAGGCGCGCGAAGTGGCCGCACGGGCCGACATTGCTTCCATGAAAACCGCGCTCGACGCCTTCGAGGTGGACAACGGCTACTACCCCAAGGGGAACGCCGGATTGATGGACCTGATCCAACAACCGCGCGACGCCCGCAACTGGCACGGGCCGTACCTCGACAAGGTCCCGTCCGATCCGTGGGGCAATGCCTACACTTACACCTGCCCCGGCAAACATAACCCGTCCTCCTACGACCTCATGTCCGCGGGACAGGACGGCCAGGTGGGAACGGCCGATGACGTTGGCAATTGGGATACGAAAAGATAATGCAAATGACCCGGTCCAAAAGCGGGAAACCGGACGAGCGCAGCGCGTTCACTTTGGTCGAATTGATCCTGGTGCTCGCGCTGGTGAGCATCGCGATCTCCATCGCCGCCCCGTCGCTTTCCGGTTTCTTCCGGGGCCGCGTGCTGGATTCCGAGGCGCGGCAACTGTTGTCGCTCACGCACGCCGGCCAAAGCCGGGCGGTTTCCACCGGGTTTCCCATGCTCCTGTGGATCGATGCTCCGGGGCACGCCTACGGATTGGTGGAAGAAGCGGGCTCGCGAACCACCGGTTCGCCCGCCGCCGATCCCAAGGCGGAAACCTTTGCGTTCGAAGAACAGTTGCAGATCGAAGCCGTCAATGCCTCGCCCCTGCCGGTGAATGGCCGGAGCCTGCCGGCGATTCGTTTTCTGCCGGACGGAACGGTGGATGAAACCAGCGCCTCGACCGTGCGCCTCACCGCCCCGAGCGGGGAGACGCTTTGGCTGGCCCGCCAGGCCAAAGAGCAATCTTATGCAATTCGGAACACCGACAAGTAATCCAGTCCGGCGCGTCTCGGCGTTCACGCTGGCCGAAGTGCTGGCGGCGTTGATGTTCATGGCCATTGTGATTCCGGTGGCGGTCGAAGCATTGCACATCGCCGCTTTCTCGGGCGAAGTCGCGGTGCGCAAGGCCGCGGCGGCCCGGATCGCCGACAAGGTCCTGAACGAAAGCACGGTGACGACGAATTGGAACCAGTCGACGACCGGTACCGTGATGGAAAACGGCCATGAATTCCGTTGGGCATTGCACAACGAGACCTGGTCGGCGGATGCGGCGATGGACCTGGTGACCGCGACCGTGGAGTTTACGGCGCAGGGCAAGAATTATTCGGTGCAACTGAACACGCTCGAGAATCCGTTGGTGTTGAACACCACGACGGGTTTGCAGCCATGAAGGTGAACCTTGAACGCAAAACCGTCTGCCTGTCCGCGCCGGCCGCGGCGGGACGGATTGCGATTCCGCGAAGCCGCCGATGGCCCGCCGCGGTTTCCGGCTTCACGCTGATCGAGGTGATCCTGGCCCTGGGCATCACGGCCATAGTGCTGGTGGCTATCAACGGCGTGTTCTTCGGCGCGATGCGTTTGCGCGAAAGCGCGACCAATGCGGTGGACGAATCGCTGCCGGTGCAACAGGCCCTCGCGACGCTGAGGCGGGACCTGGCGGGCGCGATGCCGCCGTCCACCAACGGGATTCTGTCGGGCGATTTCAAAGTCGGCGGCGTGACCAGCCTCGGGCTCAGCCAGCCGGTGGATATCGAGCTTAATACGACGACCGGTGCGCTGCGCGCGAATGAACCCTGGGGCGAGGTGCAAAGGGTCACCTACGAATTGAAGCTGCCGGCCGACCGCTCCGCGCCGGGCAAGGATTTGATCCGCAGTGTGACCCGGAACCTGCTGGCCACCGTCACGCCGCAACCCGAGGACCAATGGATGATGGGCGGGGTCGAAAGCATCGAGTATTCCTGCTATGACGGAACCCAGTGGCGCGACTTTTGGGACACGACGGTGACCGACACGAATTTGCCCACGGCCGTTCGCGTGCGGATTCAGGTGGCGGGCAGCCGCGGCGGCTCGAGCGACGCGCAACCCATTGAACTCGTCGTGCCGATTGATTCACAATCGCACACCAACTCAGGGTGACCGGGAACTGAGATGAAACTGCGCCATTCCATTCACACTCCCACAAACCTCATGGCAGGGCGCGCCACTCCGTGCGCGCCGGGTTTGAGCGAGCACGCAAGCGGCGCGCACGGAGTGGCGCGCCCTGCCTTGACGAACAGGTTCAGGGGTCCAACGCGCGGCATTTCCATCCGGGTAAATCTCTCCCTGAACCGGGGCGCGGCCGAACGCGGTTCCGTGCTGGTGATTGTGATGTTGATCGCCTTCGGGTTGATCAGCATCGCGCTCTATTTTGCCAATTCGATGTCGCTGGAATTGCGCGCGTCGGACAATCGCGCGTCCGGGTTGTCGGCGGACCAGGCCATCGAGGGCGCGGCGCGATATGTCGGTTACATTCTCACCGCGTATGCGACCAACGGCGCCGTGCCGGACCTCACGCAGTATCAAGCCGAAGCCGTTCCGGTCGGCAACGCCCGCGCGCCGGAGCAAAACGCGCATTTCTGGATCATCGGCCGCGACCCCTCGGGAACGGCTTCTTCCGAGCCTTATTTCAGCCTGATTGACGAAGGGTCGAAATTGAATTTGAACACCGTCAACTCGAACGTTCTGAGCTTTCTGCCCAACATGACCCTTGATTTCGCCGAGGCGATCACGGATTGGCGCGACCCCAACGGCACAATGTCCCTGAACTATTCCCAACTGGGTTATCTCCCCAAGCATTCGCCCTTTGAAACGGTGGACGAGTTGCGGCTGGTGTACGGCGCGACGGTGGAGCTGCTGGCCGGCGACGACCTCAATCGCAACGGCGTGTTGGATGCCAATGAACTCGACTCGGGCGGTAACCACGCGGTGTCGCCCGGTCTGCTGGAATACGCGACCCTCTATAGCCGGGAACCCAACTTCCATTCGGACGGCACGGCGCTGACCAATGCCACCACCCGGAGCCAGCTGCAAAGCCTGCTCCAGTCGCGCTTTGGCACAGCGCGCGCCAACCAGATCATCGACCGGCAATTTCCACCCGCTGCCCCAGCCGGGGGTCGAGCCGGACCGAGCGCCCCCCCCGCGCCCACCACCACGCCTGTGGCCACAAATCTTGTGGACTTCTATGTCACCGCCGGCATGACCTCGGCCGAGCTGGGGCAAATCATCAACGACATCACGTTCAGTTCCTCGAGTTACACCCGGGGCCGCGTGAACATCAATACCGCCAGTGCCGACGTGCTGACCGCGTTGTTCGAAGGGATTGGTGTGGATCAAAGCACGGCGGCGGGCGCGGCGCAGCAATTGGTCAATTACCGCGAGCAAAATCCGAACAACCTCACCTCGGTCGCGTGGCTGGTGGACGCGCTGGGATCCGGCAGTTCCGTGGTGAGATTCCTTCGCCGGGGGGACTACATCACCACGCGCAGTTTCCAGTTCACCGCAGACATCGCGGCCACCGGCGCCTACGGCCGCGGCTACGAACGGGTGAAATTCGTTTTCGACATCAGTCAGGGAACACCCAGAATCGCTTATCGCCAGGACCTTGCCCGGCTTGGATGGGCGCTGGGCGGAAAGACCCGCGAAACCTGGGTGACACAAATCACGCGATGAACAATGTCCTGAAGCTCAGTTTTCTCAAACGGAAGGCTCCCGCCAGTCTGCTGGGGCTGGCGCTGGACGGCAGCCGGCTGGAAGGCGTCGTGTTGCGCCGGCACAACGGCTCCCTGCAGGTCAACCAACGGTTCGCGGTCACGCTTTCGCTCGATCCCTTGACCAACGACATCGAACTGGTCGGGCGCGAAATCCTCAATCATCTCCAGGCCGCGGGCGTTCGCGAACGCCGGTGCGTGGTGGTTCTGCCGCTGAAGTGGGCGCTGGCGGCCCAAACGAAATTGCCCGAACTTCCGGAAGCGGATGTTCCCGGATTTTTGCAGATCGAAGCCGAACGCGGATTTCCCACGGACGTCGCGACCCTGCAAGTGGCTGTTTCGCGGCTGGAGTCGGCCGCCGGCGGGAAATACGCCCTGCTGGTGGGAATTCCCAAGAGCCACCTCCAACGCCTCGAGCAGGTTTTGCGCGCGGCCAAATTGAAGCCGGCCGGTTTTTCTTTGGGGATAACGGCGCTGCAACCGGCAGGCGCCGAGAGGTCCGAAGGCGTGCTGGCGTTGATGATCGGCGAAATCCAGGTCGGGCTGCAAATCTCCTGCGGCGGCGGCGTGGCGGCTTTGCGCGCGCTGGAAGGCGCGGTGGAAACGGAGGGTGACCAGGCGAGGTTGCGCGGGGATCTGATCGCCCGCGAGGCGCGCATCACCCTGGGACAACTGCCGGCGGAATTGCGCGATCCGGTGAAACGCATTCGCATCTTTGGCCCGCGCGCCCAGGCGCAAAGGCTCGCGGACGAAATCCGGCCGCGATTTGAGCCCGGCGGTTTGAAAGTGGAAACGGTGCCGGTCTATCCGGCCGATGAATTTGGCCGGACCCTCCCGCCGGAGACGCTGGTTTCCCCGGCGTTCAGTCTGGCGGCCTCACGGCTGATCGGCCGCAGCGATCCGTTTGAATTCCTGCCGCCCCGGGTTTCCGCGTGGCAGCAAGCGACCACCCGCTATGCCTCGGGCAAATCGCGGACGGCGGGTTTGGCCGCGGCCGCTTTGGTGATTGCGATCACCGGACTGTTTGGCGTCCAGCAATGGCAGTTGGCCCGCTTGCGATCGCGGTGGTCGGGAATGTCCGCAAAAGCCGGCGAACTGAGCGGCGTGCAGGATCAGATTCAAAAATTCCACCCCTGGTTCGATCAATCCTTCCGGTATTTGAGCATTTTGAAGAGCTTGACGGCTGCGTTTCCCCAGGACGGCTCGGTGACGGCGAAGACTTTGGAAATTCGCGAGCTGCCGGAGCTGCGCGAGGTCAATCTGGTGAGTTGTTCCGGCAACGCGGCCAATTATGCCGCCTTGCAGCGGACCGTTCATCAGTTGGGCGCGATCAACGGCATCAGCGAACTGAACGTCCCGACCCGCGGCAAGGCGCCGATCCAGTTTACATTCGACTTTCACCTGAACGGCGGAGGCCTCAATGAAAATTGAAAACCGGCAGCAACTATTGATGGTACTGACGATCGCCGCCGTTGCGCTTTTGGCCGGCGACAAGTTGATTTTCACGCCGCTGACCAGCCTGTGGAAAAAGCGCGCCCAGGAAATCGCCGCGCTGCGCACGCAGGTCGCCAATGGCGCCGCCCTGGTCAAGCGCGAACAGGCGATCCGCAGCCATTGGGACGAGATGCGGACCAACACGCTGACCAACAATCAATCGCTGGCCCAGGAACAGGTTCTGAAGGCGCTGGTCGGATGGTCTCAGGAAAGCGGCGCCAGCATCAACGGCACCGCCCCGCAATGGAAGAGCGACGCGGACGATTACAAAACGCTGGTCTGCCGGGTGGACGCTTCCGGCTCGCTTTGGACGTTGAGCCGCTTTCTGTTTGACCTGGAAAAGGGGCCGCTGGCCTTGAAACTTGAATCGATGGACCTCAGTTCGCATGACAATGACGGCCAGCAGTTAACACTCAGCTTGCAGGTCAGCGGACTGGTGCTGACACCTTCCGGAAAATGAATTCAAACCCGATAATGCAGATCAACGGGATTGGAAGCCGTCTCCTGAATATTGGAAAGGGTGGGGCGAGCGTCCTCGCGAGCCGTTTTTGTTCAAGAATGGGGCGGCTCGTCAGGAGCCTCGCCCCACCGGACGCCATTTGTGAATCGCGTTCTGGCGCGCTGCGGTTGGACTCTCGCCTTTCCGCCTTCACGGCGGCGTTCCTGGCGGTTGGAATTGCGTCTGCATTTGCGCAGGACACCAATCGCCTCAATCCGCCTGATTTCTCGGCGTTCAAAATCATCATCGACCGAAATATTTTTGACCCGAACCGCCGGCCGCTTGTGGCCGCCGGCCCAGCCGCAACCATTGTGGACTCCTTTTCGCTGGTCGGCACGATGAGCTTCGCCAAGGGCCGATTTGCCGTCTTTGACGGAACCGGCCCGGATTATCACAAAGTGATCGAGCCCGGAGGCAGCATCGCCGGTTTTCGCGTCAAGGAAATCGGCCGGGACACCGTAAAGCTCCAGTCCAGCACCAATGACGTCGAATTGGCGGTCGGGATGCAGATGCGCCGGAACGAGGATGGACGCTGGTCGGTCGCGGAATCGCCCGAATCGTCCGGCGGTTCCTATGCCGCAAATCCCCGGCGCCGGGATTCAAGCCGGCGGCGTTCGTCTTCAGATTCCAATCGGGCCGGCTCGCAACCGGGGACGGCTGCGGGTGAACAGCCGCAGCCGGATCAGACCGATACCGGTTCGGGCGCAGGCGCCGCGAACCCTCCGCCCGAAGCCGCGGGCGGTGATCCCAACGACCCGGTCGCGCGAATGATGGCCAAACGTTTGCAGGAAACCGGCGGAAACACGAATGGAACCCAGAGTGGAAATCCGAACGGGAACGACAATTAGAAACCCGACAATGGAAACGCGAACAGCAATCCCAGCCATGAAAACCAACCCACTTCCAATGACTTCGCCGGCGCACGTTGCCGCCGCAGCCAGCCGCCCCGGTCTTTGCCGCCGCGCGCTTCTGTTCACGGCGGTCCTGGCCGCCGCAACTTTAGCCGCGCCGGCTCAACCCGAAAACAGTTCGCCGCCGATGCCGACGAACGCGCCCGCCGTCACCGCACCCGCGCCAGCCTTGGACGCCACCAACACGGCAGCCGTTTCTCCGGCCATCGCGTCCGCGCCGGCCGGCGGGACCGACAGCGGCACGAACGGCTTGCGCTTGAATTTTCGCAACGCCCCGATTGATCTGGTGCTCAGTTATCTGAGTGACGCCGCCGGATTCATCATCGAGCTGGACACGCCGGTGCGGGGGAACGTGAGTGTCATCAGCAGCCATCCCATGACCAGGGATGAAGCCGTGGATTTGTTGAACTCCGTGCTGAACAAGAACGGCTACGCCGCCATCCGCAGCGGGGAGAGAACCTTGAAAATCATGGACAAAAGCACCGCCAAGACCAGCAACAACCCGGTCAAGGTAAGCAACGATCCCGCCTCCATCCCCGACAACGATGAAATGGTCACCCAGATCATCCCGATCCGGTTTGTCGAGGCGTCGCAACTCGTGTCCGACCTTTCTCCGTTCGTGTCTTCGGGAGCGACGATCATCGCCAACCAGGCCGGCAATTCCATTGTGATCACCGACACCCAGACCAACATCCGGCACTTGGTCGAGATTATTAAGGCGATTGACTCCAGTGCCGAAGACGTCACGGAGTTGCGGGTGTTCCATTTGCAGCACGCCGATCCGACGGAGATGGCCAGTCTATTGACCAGCCTGTTCCAGGATCAGAATGGGACCGCCCAGGCGCCGTTGCGGTTTGGCGGCGGGCGGGGCGGTTTCGGCGGCGGCGGCCGCGGCGGTTTCGGCGGTGGGTTCGGGCCTTTTGCCGCCGCGATGGCGGGAGCGAGCGCGGCCACTGGCAACCCGCAACAAGACCGGATCAAAAAGCGAAATCAAGTGGTGGCGGTGGCCGATGCGCGCACTTCCTCCATCGTGGTTACGGCCACCAAGGATTTGATCGAACAGATCTCGGACATGGTCCGGGAACTCGATTTCAAATCGGACAAGGAACAGACGGTCAAGGTGTTTCATTTGAACAACGCCGACGGGCAGGCCATACTGCCGGTGCTGCAAAACATGTTCCAAAACAGCACCACGGCGAACCGCAATGGCACGACCGGTTCGAGCCAAACCAGTCCCTTCCAGAGCCGGCTCCAACAGTATCAAAACAGCAGCAGCAGTTCGAGCTCCCTGGGATCGGCCATGGGATCGGGAGGCACCGGTCGCAGCACGGGAGGAACGGGCGGGGGATTTTAGCAGGCTCCGAATTTAAACCGACAACTCAAAGGCAATATGAAAACGCAATTTTCAAAGTGGAACAATTACCTCGGCATCATCCTGAGCTGGGGTTTGTGTGTCGCGCTGCAGGTCCACGCGCAACAACGCGGCGGCGGCGGCGGTGGCGGCGGTTTTGGTGGATTCGGCGGTGGCGGAGGATTCCGTGGCGGCGGCGGCGGCGGCAACAACAACAGCAGCAGCAGCGGCAACCAGTATAATCCCAACGGCTCGGTGGGCAATGTCACCCTGTCTGTGGATCCGGACACTGGAAATCTGATTGCGATTGGAGACAAGACCGCCCTGCAGAATCTCAGCGAAGTGGTGGCCAGCCTGGACCGCCCCAAACCGCAGGTGCTCATCAAGGTGGTGTTTCTGGAAGTCCAGCACAACAATGCATCGGATATCGGCGTCGAAGCCGGCTGGAGCAAGGGCATCGGCAATTCGTTGACCGGGAGCGCGGCGGATGTATTCGGGCTTGCCGGCCTCAACTCCGCCGCCACCAACAACTCAAAGAACGCGTTCGGGCTGCCGATCTCGGGTTTCACCGCGCTCTCGCCGTACACCGGTCTGGCCGGAGCGGGCATGTATCAGATTCTCGGCAGCGATTTTCAGGCGACCTTGCGCGCCATCGCCCAGGCCGGCAAAGCCCAGTTGCTCGCGCGCCCGTCCATCCTCGCCCGGGATCGCCAGCCGGCCCAAATTGTCATCGGCCAATCCGTGCCGCTCATCACCGGCGTCAACTTCACCACCTTCGGCAACCAGATCAACACCGTCACCTACACGGAAATCGGCATCATCTTGAAAGTGACGCCGTATATCACTCCCGATGGAATGGTGGAGATGATGGTGTCACCGCAATCCTCTGCGCTGGATTCGACCTTGACGATTCCCATTTCCAGCGGTGTCAACGCCCCAGTCATCGACATCCGTTCGGCGGACACGGTGGTGATGACCCCGGACGGCCAGACGGTCGTGATCGGGGGTTTGATGGAAAGCGACAAATCCTCCACCGACAGCAAGATTCCATTCCTGGGCGATATTCCGGTGCTGGGGAACCTGTTCAAGCGCAAGGTCCGAAGCGCCGGCAAAAGCGAGCTGCTGATTTTTCTGACGCCGCATATCGTGCGCACGCCGACGGAACTGACTGCCATGTCCGAGAAGGAGAAGAAACAGACGCAATTGATGCCCAAATCCTTTTCCGAGGATGAACTGGACCGCTTTTTGGAGCAGGTGCCGGTGAAGAAACAAAAATAGGCCATGCTCGTCAGGGAATTAAAACGCCGCAACGTATTGGTTTACGGACTCCTGCTGGGTGTCTGGGTGCTGGTGGTTGCCTGGCAGGTGCAGGAACACCTTCGGGTCCAGGAAGCCGCCAAAACGGAATTGAGAAATCGCTCGAAAGTGATGGCGAATTTTCTGAGCGCCGTCATTCGGGGCCTGCGTTTCCGGGGAGCCATCTTGCAGGAGCGTCTGGAACCGGTGCTGAACGAATTGGTTAACGGGCGCACCAACGAACTGGGCAACACCAGCGAACTGATCTCCGTCGCGCTCCTGAACACCGCGGGCGAACCTTTGGTTTCCGCCGGCAGACCCATTGATGTCGCCCAAAAAGACATCCTGCAGGAAGGCGAGCATTGGGGAGTCAGAACCGTCGCCTTCGTGAACCCCGTGGAAGGGACAGCGGTCGGGCCGGAAGGCGCAACCAACGCGACGACCGTCGTATTGCCGCCCCGCGACTTCACCAACCGGGCTCCCGACAGCTCGACGGGAAGACCGCCTCCGTATACGGACCCCCAGCATCCCGCCGGCCCGCCGCCCGAACCGCCACCCGGCGGCCCCGGTCCCGAGCCTCGACACGACGCGCCCCGGCCTTCGGAAGGCGGCGGCGGGCGGGTCGAACACCGCGGCGAAGGCGAGTCCCGGCCCCGGCGTCCGCCCTGGTTGCGTTGGATGGACGAGAAGGAATTTGAGTCCTTGATTGAAAAGCGGGAGTTGCATGGTTTGGTTCTGGCCATGTCCACGGAACATTTCCAGGCCGTCTCCCGGCACGATCTCTGGTTGCGGTGCATCATTGCCTTTTTTGCCGCCATTTCCGCCGGCGGCGTCGGTGTGGCCTGGCGCAATCTGGCCAGGTCTTCCGAGCTTGAAATCCGTCTGATTCGAGCCAGCGAATTGAACACGCACCTCAAGGAGATGAACCTGGCCGCGGCCGGTCTCGCGCACGAAACCCGCAACCCGCTCAACATCGTCCGCGGATTGGCACAAATGATCTCGCGGCGGCCCGATGCTCCGCAGGAGGTTCGGAACAAGTCGCGCGAGATCATTGATGAAACGGACAAGGTGACCGCGCAGTTGAACGAGTTCATCAATTACTCCCGGCCGCGTGAACTCCGCCGCTCCGTCTTCGCGCTCCATTCGGTCGTGAGCGAGGTGGTCCGCGCCTTGAATTTTGATATCCAGGAAAAGAACCTCGCGCTGTCGATCCAGGGGGAACCGCTATCCATCGAGGCCGACGAGCAATTGCTGCGGCAGGTGCTGTTCAATCTTGTGCTGAACGCCATCCAGGCGGCGAATGAAGGCGGCGAAATACAAATCGTCACCCGGCGGCAGGACGCCGAGGCAGCGATCGAGGTTCGGGACAATGGGCCCGGCGTTTCGGCCGAGCATCGCACCGAGATTTTCAAACCCTATTTCACGACCCAACAGAAAGGCACCGGCCTGGGGTTGGCGATCGTGCAGCAGATCGTGCTGGCCCATGGCTGGGAAATCGCCTGCCTTCCCAACGAACTCCAGGGCGCCGTCTTCCGCATCACTCACGTGAAACTCGCGGCGAAAAACTGAGGCGGTCCCGCGCCGATCCCGGTCCCGGCGCCTTTCAGCGCAGCCTGAATCCGCCTTGAAACACCACTTCCGCGAGGGTCACTGCAAGAAAGACGCTGCTCACCACCGCGTTCAGCCGGAAGAAAGCGACGTTGATCCAATCGAGGCTCCGGCGGCGCGCAATCCAGTGTTCCAACACCAGGCAGCCCAAAATAATCGTCCAGCCGATGAGATACGCCAGGCGAAAGCGGCAAAGAAACCCAAACAGCAGCAGCAGGGCGCACATGGCCAGGTGCGCAAGAAAAGCGGACGCCAGCGCGTTCTTCGGTCCCCACGCCACCAC
This sequence comes from uncultured Verrucomicrobiota bacterium, assembly GCA_964520205.1. Lineage (GTDB taxonomy): Bacteria > Verrucomicrobiota > Verrucomicrobiia > Limisphaerales > BOG-1460 > CAZFOA01. Next base: position 17,451 of record CAZFOA010000048.1, read on the forward strand.
GAGCGAACGCAGCCCGTGCGTTTTGTCGAATTCATAATCCTGCAACGCGTAAATAATGTCGAAACCGACGAGCCAAAAAACCACCGCCAACGCGAGAATGACCGGTTGCAGGCCCAGGCGCAGCGCGCTTGCCCAAGCCCGGAAAGACTCGGCGGATGAAAACATGCCGGCGGGCGAGGCAAAGCCGAATTCTCCTTTCACCGCCAGCCACGCGCCAACGGGCGCCAGCGCCAGCGCCACACCGAGAAAAACATGGGTGTAGTCCGTGAACCGCTTCGTCAGCGAATAAAAACAAATCACCGCCAGCGCCGCGGGTGAGAGATAAAAGCACAGCGGATTAAGAAAAAAGCTGGCGGCGACCAGCCCGCCTCCGGACAGCGCGCAGAGGAGGATTGCGCCCCCCAACGAGACCTGGCGGGAAGGCAAATGGCGGCTGGCGGTGCGCGGATTCAGCGCGTCGAATTTGCGGTCTACAATACGGTTGAAGCTCATGGCGCAGGTCCGGGCGCAGACCATGGCGGCGAGAATCAACCCAAACGTCCTCCAACCGGGCCAGCCCCGGTTGTCGCGCGCTGCCACCGCCATGGCGGCCAGAGCGAACGGCAGGGCGAAGATCGTGTGCGAAAAGCGCACGAAACCGCCCCATTTTTTAACAAGCGAAATCATTCAGCAGCAGAACATCCAACATGCAACATCGAACAACCAACCTCCAATGTTCAGCCGGCTTCGCCGGAGGCATCGCGCGAGGAATCGGGCGATCGTCGCCGTTCCGCGAGCGCATTCCGTTTGGCGGTTTGAATGCTTGAAAAGAAAATGCGGATGAGTTCATCGGATTCGGTCAAAATAAATGGGAGCGTCGGATCATCTTTGCCCCAGCCTTTGCGCTTGATCAACCGAGCCCAGCGGCGGGTCTCGCGCAATTCCTTGAGGCAAAGTTTGAGCTTGTGGATAAAATCGTCACGCGATTCCGCATCTTCCGCCTCTCCGTGATTCGGATACGGCGATGTGCCGGAGCGCAACACCTGACCTGCAATGTGATTCCCGGCGCGGGTGTTCGGGAGACTTTCGGAAAGTTCAATTATCGTGGAAGCAAATTCCAGAAGGCGTTCTTCCAGGTTGAATTTGCGGTTTTGCTGAGGCTCTTCGTGAAACTCCCAGACGCCGGCAGCCCATTCACTGGATGTTGGATGTTGGATGTTGGATGCTGGATGTTTCCCTATTCGCATTTTCATTCCGGTTCCTCCGCCCACCGCGACACGAGCTTCTGCGGCACGCCCAGATGATCCAGCACGCGCGCGACCACGGTATCCACGACCTCGGGAATTGTTTTCGGCCGGGTATAAAAACTCGGATTGGCCGGCAGAATCGTCGCGCCGGCCAGGAGCAATAATTCCATATTCTTGAGGTGAACCAGGCTGAACGGCGTTTCGCGAGGGACCAGGATCAGCGTTTTCTTTTCCTTCAGCACCACATCGGCGGCGCGCAACAACAGGTCTCCGCTATACCCATGCGCGATGCGGCCCAAGGTCCCCATCGTGCAGGGAATGACGACCATCGCGTCCGGCGGGTTGGAGCCGCTGGCGACTGGGGCGTTCTTGGTCT
>CAZFOA010000049.1:0-18956 GCA_964520205.1 uncultured Verrucomicrobiota bacterium
TCTCCTTCAACCAGTTGACTTCGTTCGATCCGGGCGACAGCCTTTGGCATGGCTTTCGACCGTGAGCAGATTCAAAGGAAGGCGGCGCTGCTCGCGTCCCGAGGGGTGTTCATCGGCACGTCGAGTTGGAAATACCCGGGCTGGCTGGGACAGATCTACTCGCCGGCGCGGTATGAGTATCGCGGCAAGGTCGCGAAGACGCGATTTGAACGGGATTGTTTGAGCGAATACGCGGAGGTATTCAAAACCGTTTGTGTGGACTCCGCCTACTACGATTTCCCGCGCCGGGAGCAGCTCCTCAAGCTGGCGGATGCCGTGCCCGGCGACTTTCGATTCGGATTCAAGGTGACCGACGCCGTGACGATCAGGAAGTTTCCGAACCTGGCCCGTTTCGGCATGAAAGCGGGACAGCGCAACAAGGATTTTCTCAACACCGACCTGTTCGCGACGGCATTCCTGAAACCGTGCGAGGAAATCCGCGCGAAAATCGGAGTGCTCATGTTCGAGTTCTCGCGCTTCGGGTCCGGCGACTACGAGCGCGGGAGTGATTTTGTGGCGGAGCTCGACGCCTTTCTTGGCCGGTTGGCGGGAGGCTGGCCGTACGCCGTGGAGCTGCGGAACAAACACTGGCTTCGGGACGAATACTTCGGGAGCCTTGCCCGGCACCGCGTTGCGCACGTCTTCAATTCCTGGGAAGCCATGCCGCCGGTGAGTGAGCAGATGGCGCTGCCTGGCAGCCGGACCAATCCGAAACTCTGCGCGGCGCGGTTTCTGTTGAAGCCCGGCCGCAAATACGAGGAGGCGGTCAAGACTTTCCAGCCTTACGACCAGGTGAAGGAGCCGAACCCGGACGCTCGGGCGGCGGGCAAAGTCCTGGTTGCCGAGGGGAAAGCCGCCGGGCCGGATCGCAAGACGTTCATCTATGTGAACAATCGTCTGGAGGGGAATGCGCTTCAAACCATTGACGCGATGTTGGAACCGTCTGCTCTTGCCACTCAACAAGCCGGTTGACAGCCGGGCGCATTTGGACTATCCATTTGGATAGTTATATGACTGGATTGACGCGAGCTCAGCGGCGGGTGCTGGATTTCATTGAGGCGGAAGTTTTCGCCGGCAGGATCACCCCGACGCTGCGGGAAATTGCCGGCCGCTTTGGCTTTCGCAGTCACCGGGCTGCTGCCTGTCACCTGGAGGCGCTCAAACGCAAGGGCTTTATTGAATCCGACACCGGCAAGGCGCGTTCCCTGCGCGTTATTTCTCCGCTGGCGAAGTTGCGGAGCCGGCGGGGGGACATTCCGCTGTTCGGTTCGATACCGGCGGGGTTGCCGGAGACTCGCGAGCAAGAGGCCGAAGGTTGCGTTTCGGTGGACGTTGAAAGCATTGGTTTCAAGCCGACGCGGAACACTTTTGCATTGCGGGTGAGCGGCGATTCGATGATTGGCCGGCACATTCTCGATGGAGACATTGTGGTGCTGGAACACGGCCCGGAACCGCGCCACGGTGACATCGTCGCTGCATTGATTGACGGCGAAAGCACGTTGAAGACGTTTCTCAGCAAAAGCGGCAAGCTTTATCTCAAAGCCGAGAACCCGAAGTATCCCGATCTGCTCCCGGCCCAGGAGCTGATGATTCAGGGCGTGTTCAAGGCGCTGATCCGCAGAGCGGAAAGGTAGAAGGCAGAATGAAGAAGTGAATCCGGAGATTCCGCCGCAGTCCGTTTCTGCATTCGGCATTCAACCTTCCGCCTTTTTTCGATGCCCACCATTGTTCATCTCGACGCGGATGCGTTCTTCGCGTCCGTCGAGCAGGCCGCCGATTCACGGCTGCGGGGCAGGCCGATTGCCGTTGGCGGCGAAAGTCGCGGCATCATCGCGTCGGCTTCTTACGAAGCGCGGAAGTTCGGCATTTACACGCCGATGCCGACGGCGCGGGCGCGCAAGCTTTGCCCGAAGCTCATCGTTTTGCCCGGCGACTACGGGCGATACGAACAGTTTTCGAACTGGATGTTTGGCTACGCCTACGACTTTACGCCGAACGTGGAGCAAACCTCGATTGACGAAGGGTATTTCGACATCACGGCCAACCGGAGCCGGCCGTCGGTTGAAATCGCGCTGACGATCAGCAAGGCCATCAGGCAATCGCTGAAGATCACCGTCAGCGAAGGGATCGGCTCGAACAAACTCGTCAGCCAGATCGCTTCCAAGTTGAACAAGCCCGCCGCCTTTCACACCGTGCCGGCCGGACAGGAAAAGCAATTCCTGCATCCGCTGCCGAATTGCTGGCTGCCGGGCATCGGGCCGAAAACCGCCGCGCGACTGAACGCGGCGGGACTCGCCCGCGTCGGGCAAATCGCCGCAACGCCCGTTGACCTGCTCGCTCTGTTCCTGGGCAGCCAGGCGCCCGTCCTGCGGCACTTTGCCAACGGCATCGACGAACGCCCGCTGATCCCCGCGAGCGAGCCGCAGAAATCCTTCAGCCGGCAGGAGACATTCAACGAGGACGTGACCGACGAGGAATACGTGGGAGCCGTGCTCCGGCGCATGGCCGACCGGTTGTTTGCGGCTGTGCGCGAAGAAGGCCGGAGCGTGCGGACATTGACTGTGAAGGTGCGGTACAACGACCGCGACGAAAACCAGCGCGCCGACAGCCTGCATGAACCGACCGATCTGGAAACGGACGTTTACGGGCGTTTGCGCGGGCTGCTGCGCCAGGCCTGGCAACGTCGCGTGAGCCTGCGGATGGTCTCGCTGAAATTGTCGAACGTGTACGACGGCGTTTTCCGCAGCGAACTTCCGCTCGAAACTCAGGAGAAGAACCACGCCGCGCGCGAACGGCTCGCCGCGGTGTTGGACGAACTCCGGCGCAACCGCGGCTGGTCCGTCGTTCTGCGCGGACACGACTTTGTTTTGAAGGCAGAAGACGGAAGGCAGAAGGCTGAAGCAAAGCCGGCGTGTTCGTGGGCGAAAAGCCCTCCGCCTTCGGCCTTTCCTTCTTCATTCAGCATTCAACCTTCCGCCTTGTCCGCCTACGTTCCACTGCGCTGCCGCAGCTATTATACGTTTCTGGACTCGACGCTTTCGCCCGCCGCCATTGTGAACCTTGCCAGTCAACACGGCCTCCCGGCAATCGCCCTGACTGACATCGGCAACCTGCATGGCGCGGTTGAATTTGCACAGGCTGCGAAGCGCGCGGGCGTCAAACCCATCTGCGGGGTCGAATTCACCGTCAACGGGCATCCGCTCCTGCTCTATGTCGAATCGGCGCGCGGTTATCACAATCTCAACCGCCTGCTGTCGGTGAAGGCGGAAGCCCGAAGCCGGAATGAAGAAACGGCGGTCGCCGCGAAGCAACGCGCCCCGGTCGCCGCCGAGTTCCTCATGCAACATGCCGCAGGGCTGGATGGCTTGATTGCCGTGAGCGCGGACTTGTCGCTGGCCGGGCTGTTTCCCGGCCGGTTCTATCAGATGGCGGCAAAACACCCCGCCCCGTCCCTCGCCTCGACAAACAGGTTCAGGCATTTCCCCGCCGTCGCCTGTCCTGCGCTTCACTATGCGCGACCGGAGGACCGGCTCAAATTCGACATTGTGCAATCCATTCGCACGCTGACGTTGCTCCGCCAGGAACACCCGGAGAAACGCGCGGGCGGGCGATTCCACTTCCGGCTTCCCGGCGAAATGGGGGCTGCGTGCAAAGACCATCCCGGATGGCTCGCGCACTCGTTGGAAATCGCCGGGCGCTGTCATTTTGAAATCCCCTTCGGCAAACCGCAGTTTCCCGCGTTCGCGCCTCCCGACGGTTCAACGCCGCGCGAATTCCTTCACCAGCGGGTCATGGACGGATTGCGCCGGCGTTACGGGGAGCGCGCTGCTTCCCTGCGTCCGCAGGTCGAACAGGAGTTGGGCATCATCAGCGCCGTTGGCTACGAAGAATATTTCCTCGTCGTGTGGAACATCCTTCAGGATTGCCGCGAGCACGGCATCGAATGGATCACGCGCGGCAGCGCGGCGGACTCGCTCGTGTGCTATTGCCTCGGCATCAGCGGCGTTTGCCCCGTCCGCTTCGGCCTCTACTTCCGCCGTTTTTTAAATCAGGAACGGATGGCGCTGAACAAACTGCCGGACATCGACATTGATTTTGCGCACGACCGCAAAGATGACGTGGTGGACCTCATCTTCGCCAAATATGGCCGGGAGCAATGCGCCGTGGTCGGCGGCTTCTCGACGTTTCAGGCGCGCAGCGCGTTTGCCGACGTGGCGAAGGTGCTGGGCGTGGCTGAACGCGAAGTGCGCCGCTTCACCGAACATTTCCCGTGGAGCTTCGGCGGCGGCTGGGTGCCGGACGAACCCACGCCCGCCGGCGGCGCGCGCCTGCGCGAAATGCTGGCCGCCAGTCCCGAAAATCGCGATCTGCCGTTGAACGAAGAGCCGTTCAAAACCGCGCTGGACGCGGCCGAGTTCCTGGACGGATTCCCGCGTTATCCGAAAATGCACCCGTGCGGCGTGGTGCTCTCGCGCCAGCCGATGCAGGAGCTGACGCCGACGTTCATTTCCAACAAGGGCTATCCCGCCACGCACTTCGACATGGACGCCGTCGAGGCCATCGGTCTGGTGAAGATTGACGTGCTCGCGCAGGGCGGCCTGGCCGTCATGCGCGACGTGAAAGCATCCCTGTCGCAACGCGGAGTGGAGGTGGATATCCAGACGTGCGCTGCGCGGATGAGCGGGGCAGGGCGCGTCACTCCGTGCGCGCCGGGGTGCGACGCTGGAAAAACGGCGTGCCGGGGATTGATGGGCCCTGCCGGGTTCGATCCGCAATACGATGATCCGCAGGTTTGGGACATGATCTCCAGCGGCGGCGCCCGGGCGGTGCATCACATCGAAAGCCCGGCGATGACCGGCCTGTGCCGGCAATGCAACGTGGGGGACATTGACACGCTCATTGCCATCGTGAGCGTGATCCGCCCCGGCGCGGCCAACGAGGGCAAGAAGCGGGCATTCACGCGGCGCTATCAAGGACTTGAGCCGGTGACGTATCCGCATCCCTCGCTGGAGCCGGTGTTGCGCGACGCGTTCGGGCTGGTGGTTTACGAGGAACACATCCTGCAAATCTGCGAAGCGTTCGCCGGATTGCCGCCCGGCCGGGCGGACGTGTTGCGCCGCGCATTGAACAAGCAGAAGCGCGCCGTCATTGCGGAGATTCGGGAAGAATTCTTCGCGTCGGCAAAGGCGCGCGGCCACGCGCCGGAGAAAATTGTGGAGGTGTGGGGGCTGGTCGCCGGCTTCGCCGGTTACGCCTTTTGCAAAGCGCATTCAACCGCCTATGGCATCGAGGCGTATCAATCCGCGTGGCTTAAGCGGAATTACCCGGCGGAATTCATGGCCGCCGTGCTGACCCACGGCAAGGGATTCTATGATCCGCTGGTTTACGTGCTGGAGAGTTGCCGGCTCGGGTTGAAATTCCTGCCGCCAACAGTCAACGAACCCGGCCCCGCGTTCAAGGTGAAAGGAAGAATGCAGAATCAGGAGGGCGGGGCAGGTTACTCCGCGACCGTCTCAAAAGCTCCCGGTATCGGAGGGGCGGGTTGCACAAGCCCCCATTTTTTGAAGGATTCCGTCAGTCCGGGGCTCGCCGAGTTCGCCGCTCCGAAAGTTTTGAGACAAACTCACTCCGGGCGCGCCGGGGCACAATCCGGAGAAAACGGCGCGCCGGGGACGGACGCGCGGTGCTGCCCGCTGTTCGACACCATCCGCGTTCCCTTGACACGCGCCAAAGGACTTACGGAGCGCACGATCAAGCGGTTGCTGGCCGAGCGCGGGCGCGGGCCGTTCGCTTCGCTGGCGGACTTTGACCGCCGGGTGAATCCATTGCCGGAGGAATTGGAGGTGATGATTCGCGCCGGCGGCTTTGACGAGTTCGGCCAGACCCGCACGCGGCAATTTTGGGAGGCGCAACAACTCCGGAAATCAGAAGCCCGGAGGCCGGAAGGCAGCGCGCGTCACTCCGTGCATGCCGAGGACACGGGGATCTGGAATCGGGAGTTTGACTTCGACGCCGGCGTCAACCCGGTTTCTTCATTCCTGAATCTTCATTCTTCATTGCTTCAAGAGCCGGCGCGGCGCGAGCGGCTGGAAGCCGAGACGGAATTGTTCGGCTACGCGGTGAGCGGACACCCGTTGGAATTGTTTGAAGATGTGGCTTGGGAAACGTATTGCCCGGTCGCGCGGCTTGGCCAGCATGTCGGCGAAACGGTGGTGACGTGCGGGTTGGTGGTCGAGCAAAGGACGCACCACCAGATCACCGGCGAGCCGATGAAGTTTCTCACGCTGGCGGACAGGACGGGCATGGTGGAGACGGAATTGTTCGCGCAGACCTACAAAAGCTACGGACTGGCGACGGTGCGTTATCCGGTGCTGGAAATCACGGCGGCGGTCGAGGCGTTTGAGAACGGGCGGGGCTTTTCGCTGCGGGTGTTGCGCGCGGGAAAGCCGCGACAAAAGCAGCCGTCTGACCCGAACTTCTATTCGCACCGTGCATCCGCCGGGGTTGGACTTCCGGTGTCCAACCGGCCCTGATGAAATCCCGTCCTGTCCGCCGGTCTGCTCCGGCTTTTGGATCCGTCCAGGCGGCTCGTCGAGCGGTGGGGTGAAGAGTTCTTGCCAAGCCGGCTTTCATCGTTACAAATGCAGCCGCCTTATGGCCATCGAACGAAACGGAGCGGTTGCGAGCCGGTGGGTGCCGGTGATTCTGCCCTGGGTCGTGGGCGGCGCAGGGGTGCTGATCTATGCCCTCACGCTGAACCGGTGGATTTCGCTGTTCAACCTTGGGACCGTGAGGAGAATTTCGGGGTGGTCGTGGCAGCCGGAGGTGAGTCAGCCGCTCACGCTCATTCTTTTCCATCCGTTTCGGTGGCTTCCTGAACCGGCGATTCCGCTGGCGCTGAATCTTTTCACCGCGGTTTGCGCGGGTCTGGTGCTGGTGCTGCTGGCGCGATCCGTGGCGCTGCTGCCGCATGATCTGGCGCCAACGGATCCGTTGCACCCCGACCCGCCGGCTTCAATTCTGACAATACCCACGGCCTGGATGCCGCCGGTGCTGGCCGCGATGGTTTGCGGCCTGCAATTGAGTTTCTGGGAACACGCGACCTCCGCCAGCGGTGAGATGATCGATCTGCTGGTGTTTGCCTATGTCCTCCGCTGCCTCCTGGAATTTGGCGTCAGCCGGGATCAGGCCTGGTTTTCCCGGAGCGCGCTGGTCTATGGCGCCGGCATCGCCAACGACTGGGCAATGGCAGGTTACCTGCCACTTTTTTTGATTGCGGTTTTGCGGAGCAACGGCCTGATCCGGTCGTTGGACCGCCGCTTTTTGCTGCGCATGACCTTGTGGGGAGCGGCCGGGCTCAGCCTGTATCTGCTGCTGCCCTTGGTGCAAGGCTTGTCGGCCCACGGCGAATTGGGGTTCTGGACCGCGTTGAAAATTCATTTGAAATCCCAGAAGGACGCTCTGGCTGCGTTGCAAACGCCGGCATTCAGGCTCCTGACCCTGGCTTCCCTGGTGCCGCTGTTGATTCTCTCGATCCGCTGGAAGTCGCATACGGTGAAACTCGGCGACGACACGCGGTTGGGAGTGTTTCTCACCAAAACCACGGGCCACCTCCTGCACGGCTTGGTCCTCGCCGCCTCCCTTTGGATTGCGCTGGACCCCGGCTTCAGCCCGCGACATCTGGGGCTGAGAGCGCCCATGCTGACGTTTTATTATGTCTCCGCCCTGGCATTGGGATACTGCGCCGGTTACTTGCTGTTGATCGGTTCCGGCAACGCCACGGCGCCGCGCTTCGCCCGGGCGCCGGCGTGCGCGGTGGGAGCTTTGATGGCCGCCGTGCCTCTGGCGCTGCTGGCCAGAAATCTTGATTCAATCCTCACCACCAACGGTCCGGCCCTCCATGAGTTTGCCCGGCAACTCTACGCCGATTTGCCGCCCGGCAAATGCGTGGTCCTGAGTGAAGATGCGCGACAACTGACTTTGCTGCGCGCCGAACTGGGGAATCAGCGCCCCGATAAAGATCCCATCCTCCTGGACACCCTCTCGCTCCCGCTGACGCAATATCACCGGTTCATGGCCGGCCATTTCAAGTCCCGATGGCCGGCAGTTCCGCCAACCAACGCATTGGGAGTCCTGGGACCGTTGCAGGTGCTGGACTTGATTCGCGGGTTCGCCGCCCGGGAACCGGTCGTTTACTTGCATCCCAGTTCCGGGTTGTTATGCGAACCGTTCGTGGATGAACCGCATGGGCTTGTTCACCACCTCGCCCCATGCCCGGCCGGAGATTTGCCCGACCCAAAAATGGCCGGGTCTGTCGCAGACGCCAACGACCTGATGTGGCTGGAACGGTGGACGAACAGCCTGATAAACCTGGCTCAGCTCACAAAAACGAAATCCGAATCTCAACCTGAATGGATCAAATCCCTGCGGGCCGCTCTCCGATTCGTCACCGAGCAAAACCCGACGGCGTCGGTGCTCGGCGCCGTCTATTCCAAGTCCCTGGACGATTGGGGAGTCGAGCTGCAGCGGCAGGGCCGGTGGATCGAAGCCGGGACGTGGTTTCAGCGCGCGCTCGAACTCAACCCCGGCAATTTGGCGGCCCGAATCAACCTCCTCTACAACCAGCATTACCGGCACGGGGACAAGGCGCGCCTCGACCCCGGAATGGTGGAACGCCAATTCCAGGATTTGTTTGGCAAATACGACAACTGGCCGGAAGTGTTGACCGTCGGCGGACCGGTGGACGAACCGACGTTTCTGCTTCGAACCGGCCGCGTCATGCAACGGAGCGGGAACGATCGCCAGGCCGCCAGGGCATTTGCCCGCTGCGCGGAACTGGCGCCGGACTGGCCGGCGGCGCAACTGTGGCTTGCCGGAAGTTGTCTTCGCTTCGGAGAGTTTGCCCGGGCTTTGGAGTTAAGCGACCGCATCCAGGCTTTCAGCGGGCGGATGGAAGGGAATGCGCTTGTGGATTTGCTTGGCTGCCGCGTGACCGCGCTGCGGAGCTTGGGACGAACGAACGAGGCTGCGGGTTGTATCGAGAGTTACGTTGGGAAATATTGGAAGCAAGACGAGGTCGTGTCCGGCGCGGCGGATTTGTATGCCGAAACGGGGCAGTGGACGGAAGCGATGCGACTCATCGATGAGTTGTTGAAGCGGGATCCGAATCAGACCGGGCTGCTCGCCAAGAAAGGATTCGCACAACTCCAGCTCTTACAATACGACGCGGCCGTGGCCACCTTGACCCAGGTGCTGGCGGCCACACCAGCGGATGAGGAAGCGCGGTTGCATCGGGCCGCCGCGAGTCTGGCGGCCGGACAACTCGACGCCGCGCGCGGGGATTACGAGGAATTGCTTCAAAGCACCGTCCATGCGCAACCGGCTGTGTTCGGATTGGGAGGAATTGCGTGGCGTCAACACGACACCAACGCCGCACTCCAGTTTTATCAACAATACCTTTCCAACGGCATTCCGGAGTCGGCTCAATACCGGCTGGCATCCGAACGCGTCAAGCAACTGAAATACAAACCGTAACAGTCCCCGGGAGGTTGGCCAGCAGGAGCCGCGTTGCAACCCGGTTTGCGCCCCGCGTCAGTGTGCCAGATTGAAGTCGATTCAAATCGTTCTTGACCGGGTGCAGAGTCATTTTCACTGGAGCGTTTCAAACAAAACCGTAGCCGCTCCACAGCATTTCACGCAGGGGAGCGCGGGCTTCAGCCCGCTTCGAAATCGAATGGGGACGCGACGTTGAAGCGGCGTAAACGCCACGCTCCGGCTACAGTTTTTTTGAAAACGCTCTAAAGAAAACACTTGTGAAAATTTTCATGATGAGGCAGTTTTCGCGCCTCCGGATACGGATCGGTAGGTAAACCATATTTCGAGACCGAAGCGCCGTAGCCGGGAGACTTTAGGCAATGCGATTGACAGGCATCATTTTGTTATACGCCTTCTTGACGTTCACGCCGCACGGCGTATGGGCTCAAGAAACCGGTGCATCGCCGACTGTACAATCTGCGATGTCGGCGGAAGCGGCCCATGAGAATCACGGGATACCGCAAAGCGCCCAGCCGCTCGGGAACAAAAGTGGTTTCGTCAGCAACTCCATGGTGGTGACTTGGATTGTGGCGTTGGGCCTGATCGTTTTCGCACGAATTGCGACCTGGAACCTCAAGGAGATCCCTTCGGGCGCCCAGAATTTCTGGGAATGGCTGGTCGAAAGCCTGTATGAGTTTTTGCAGGGGATTGTCGGACCGGAATTGGTGAAGAAGACGTTTTGGTTTTTCGCCACCATTTTTATCTTCATCCTGGCGACGAACTGGTTTGGGCTGATACCAGGCGTGGGCACGATTGGCTGGGGCGTTCAAACGGAGCACCATTTTGAAGTCACCCGGCCGCTGTTTCGTGGAGGGAATGCTGATTTGAACATGACCTTCGCGATGGCCATGGTGTTCATGGTGTTCTGGGTGATCTGGGCGGTCCAAGCCAACGGAGTGGGCGGCGTCTTCCAGCATCTATTTGGCGCCAAGGGCGATTCCACCGGTGTCCTTCGGATTTTGATGGTCATTATCTTCTTCCTGGTGGGCTTTCTGGAAGTGTTCTCGATTGCATTCCGGCCCATTTCTCTCAGTTTCCGCTTGTTTGGAAATATTTTTGCGGGTGAAAACATGTTGGAGGCAATGAGCAATCTGGTGCCGTCCTTGGGCTGGCTGCTGCCGGTGCCGTTTTATTTCATGGAATTGCTGGTGGGAATCGTTCAGGCGCTGGTGTTCACAATGTTGACGGCGGTGTTCACCATGTTGATCTGCATGCACGACGAGGAACCCGGGAAGGCGGCGGCGCACCATTGACCATTTATCAATTTCAACCGCTTGACCGTGTTCAATCGCGGGAGCGGCTGAGAAAACGAAAGGACAGAAGTATGTTAACGCCTATGCTGGCGGAATTAAGCGGCAACCTGCACGTGGGCCTCGCGGCCCTGGGCGGCGCGCTGGGTGTCGGTTTCATCGGAATGAAAGCATCGGAAGCGGTGGGACGCAATCCCGGCGCTTCGACCAAGATTCTGGTGCAATCCATCCTGGCCATTGCCTTCGCCGAAGCGATCGTGTTCTACGCATTGTTCCTGGTGAAGTGACCGTGAAACGGGCGCGGAGCCGATCCGGCTCCGCGCTCCGCCTGACGCATCAAATTTATGAATCATTTCATCTTCATTGCGAACATCGGCTCCGACCTGGCGGACACGGCCAAGGATACCGCGCAGCGGTTCGGGCTCGATTGGCCGCATTTTTTTGCGCAAGTTGTCAGTTTCCTGATCGTGGCCGGCTTGCTCTACAAGTTCGCCTATAAACCGATCCTGACCGTGCTGGAAGAACGCCGGCAGCGCATTGCGGACGGCTTGGCCAATGCGGAGAAAATCAAGGCGGAGCTGGCCAAAACCGAGGACGCCCGGCAGGAGATTTTGAACCAAACCAACACGCAGGCGAACAAACTGATCGAGGAAGCCCGCGCCGCAGCCGCCCGCGTCCGCGAGTTGGAAACCCAAAAAGCCATCGCCGCCGCCGAGCAAATCATCGTCAAAGCCCGCGAAGCCGCCGCCGCCGAACATGCCCGGATGCTGGTGGAATTGAAACGCGAAGTGGGCCGGCTGGTGGTGCAGACCACGACAACGGTCACCGGCAAAATCCTGACGCCGGAAGACCAGAAACGATTGGCCGACGAAACGAGCCGGCAATTGGCCGCCTGATGAATCTCAGATTTCAAGTCAAGCGAAACGCGGCATGAAAATCTCGAAGCAAGCCAAACGCGGGGCGAAGGAGTTGTTTCGCAGTTGCCTCGTCAACGGCCTGCTGGACGAACAACGCGTCCGGCTGCTGGTGGGCAAGGTCGCCGATGTCAAACCCCGTGGTTACTTTGCGATCCTGACCCACTTTCAGCGGCTGGTGAAACTGGAAATCGACCGGCGGACGGCACGGGTGGAAAGCGCCGTCGCGCTGTCCCCGGACCAGCAGTCGGAGCTGAAGGACAGGCTGGGCCGCCTCTACGGCGCGGGGCTGGAGATTTCGTTTGCGCCGAATGCGGCATTGCTTGGCGGCCTCCGCATCAAGGTGGGCAGCGATGTGTACGACGGCAGCATCCAGTCGCGCCTCACAGCATTACAGGAAAGTTTTTAGCGCAGTCGGCGATTGTGGGTCATTCCACCCTCAATCCTCAACTCACAACCGAATTATATGAGCAATCTATTGCAGGAAATTGAAGCCCAAATCGCCGGCATCAAAACGGTCACCGCCAGGCAAAACGTGGGCACCGTCCGCGAAATCGGCGACGGTGTGGCCAAGATCGAAGGTCTGACCGACGCCATGCTCAACGAGATGCTTGATTTCGGCAATGGCATCATCGGGCTGGCTCTCAACCTCGAGGAAACCGAGGTCGGCGCCATCATTCTCGGCGATTGGACCGCGATCGAGGAGGGCCAGGAAGTCCGGACCACCGGCAAGCTGTTGCAGGTGCCGGTGGGCAAAGGCCTGCTCGGCCGCGTGGTCAACTCGATGGGCCAGCCGGTGGACGGCAAAGGCCCGGTCCAAAGCGACATCGCCTACCCGGTCGAAAAGATCGCGCCCGGGATCATCCGGCGCAAATCCGTGAGCCAGCCGGTCCAGACGGGGATCATGGCCATCGACGCGATGATTCCCATCGGCCGGGGGCAACGCGAGCTGATCATTGGGGATCGTTCGACGGGCAAGACCACGATCGGGATTGATGCGATCATCAACCAGGCGCGGCTGAACAAGGCAGCGGAAGCGGCCGGGGACAAGGAATACCGTCCGCTCTACTCCATTTACGTGGCCATCGGCCAGAAGCAGTCGAACGTGGCGCGCGTCATTGCCGTGCTCGAAGAAGCCGGAGCGATGGCATACACGATCATTGTGGCGGCCACGGCATCGGATTCCGCCACCAACCAATATCTGGCTCCGTTCGCCGGCGCGGCCATGGGCGAATGGTTCATGGATAACGGCATGGACGCGCTGATTATTTTCGACGATCTCTCCAAGCACGCGGTGGCGTATCGCCAGGTGTCATTGGTCTTGAAGCGTCCTTCGGGCCGTGAAGCCTATCCGGGCGACGTATTCTATCTGCACAGCCGTTTGCTTGAGCGCTCGGCGCGGGTCAGCGAGAAATATGGGAATGGGTCGCTGACGGCGCTGCCGATCATCGAAACCCAGGCGGGCGACGTATCGGCGTACATTCCGACGAATGTGATCTCGATCACCGACGGCCAGATTTATCTCGAAACCGACTTGTTCTATCAAGGCATCCGGCCCGCCATTTCGGTGGGATTGTCGGTGTCGCGCGTCGGGTCGGCGGCGCAGATCAAGGCAATGAAGCAGGTGGCCGGCCGCATCAAGGGCGATCTGGCGCAATTCCGCGAACTGGCGGCCTTCGCCCAATTTGGTTCCGACCTCGATGCCAAGACGCAGGCACAGCTCGAGCGCGGCAAGCGCATCGTCGAAGTTTTCAAGCAGCCGCAATACAACCCGATGCCGGTGGAAGTGCAGGCGGCGATTCTTTGGGCGGTGCAGAATGCGATGATGGACGACGTGGCGGTGGAGAAGATCAAAGATTTCCAGGCCAAGCTGACGGATTATTTAACCAGCCGCAAAGCGGAATTGATGGCGCGCATCGCGAAGGAAAAGGCGCTAAGCGACGCGCTCACCGCGGATTTGAAGGCTGCGGTGACGGAGTTCAAGCAGACGTATCGATAGCGACGCCAAAGAGTTAGACCTTTGAAATCACAATTTGTGATATCAGAACAACAGCCGAAGCGATCGAGATCATTTATGATTGGGCACGGATCCATACCAAACCTGAGAATTGAGCAATTGATTCATACGGTTCGAGGGCAACGGATCATGCTGGATTCGAGTTTGGCGAGAATCTACGGGGTTACGACGAAAAGACTTAAGGAACAATTCAAGCGAAATCGGGAGAGATTCCCGGAGGATTTTGCGTTCCAGCTTGATCGAGAGGAGGTTGCGTCTTTGAGGTCGCAATTTGCGACCTCAAAGGGACGTGGTGGTGCTCGCTATTTGCCGATTGCCTTTACCGAGCACGGCGCGCTCATGCTTGCCGCCGTTTTGAACAGCCCAATAGCAGTTGAGGCGAGTGTGCGAGTAGTTCGAGCATTCGTTTACATGCGCGAGCAACTTGCCGCGAACATGGAATTGACACGGAAACTGGCCGAACTCGAGGGCAAGGTGGGACAGCACGACGAGGCCATCAAGGACTTGTTCGAGGCCATCCGGCAGTTGCTCGAACCGCCCCCGGAGGAGAAGCACAAAGAAATTGGTTTTCACGTCCGCGAGACGGCGCCGCCCTATCGCTTTCGGTCAAAGAAAAGATTTTAGCGAGACATGCCCAGCACACGCGACATACGCCGGCGCATCAAGTCGGTCAAGAACACCGCCCAGATCACCAAGGCGATGCAGATGGTGGCGGCGTCCAAAATGCGCAAGGCCCAGCAGGCCGCGCTCGCCGGCCGTCCCTATGCCAACCTGATGAACCAGGTGCTGGCCGAGGTGACGCGGGACCGGGAGGATTTCACGCATCCATTGTTGGAAGAACGCGAGATGCGCAAGCGCGGCGTCATCGTGGTGAGCACGGACAAGGGATTGTGCGGCTCGCTCAACAGCAACTTGCTGCGCGAAGCGGCGAAGTTTGACAAGGACACCACGGTTTACATCACGGCGGGCCGCAAGGCTTCGCAATTCGTTGCGCGAACCCGGCGCAATCTGGCGGCGGAGTTCACTTACAAAGACGCGCCGTTGTTCGCCGAGGCGCGCGCAATCTCAAAATTCGCGCAGGATTTGTTTGTCAAAGGCGAAGTGGACCGGGTGGACATTCTGTTCACGAACTACATTTCGACCCTGGTGCAGCGGCCGGATTCGGTGCCGCTTCTGCCGATCGGAGACATCAGGAGTGTGGGCGCCGGCATGCAGGCCCACGCCGCGCCGGCGCCGCTGGTCGGGGGGGCGACGCAATATCTTTTCGAGCCGTCCGCCGAGCAGGTGCTCGGGGCGTTGCTTCCGCATTACTTGAATTTCAAGGTTTACCAGATTTTATTGGAAGCCAAGGCCAGCGAACAAAGCTCCCGCATGGTGGCGATGAAGAACGCCACCGACAACGCCAAGCAATTGATCAAGGATTTGACGCTCGAATACAACAAACTGCGCCAGGCGAACATCACGAAGGAACTCCTGGAAATCTCCAGCGCCGCGATGGCACTCGGTTGACCACGCCTCGCTGGATCTCAAATTTGAAATTTCAAATCTCAAATCATTAAAGCATGAACAAAGGCAAAATCGTTCAAGTCATCGGCCCCGTCGTGGACGTCGAGTTTCCCGACGCGCTGCCCGCCATTTATAACGCGCTCCTCGTCGAGTTCGACGTGCCGGGCCAGGGCCACACCAAACAGACCCTCGAGGTCGAGCAGCACCTCGGCGACAACTGGGTGCGCACGGTCGCCATGTCCAGCACCGAAGGCCTCAAGCGCGGCTACGAAGTCATCGACACCGGCAAGGCGATTTCCATGCCCGTCGGGGAAGCCGTCATGGGCCGCGTCTTCAATGTCGTGGGCGACCCCGTGGACGAGCAGGGTCCCGTCAAGGCCGACAAGTACAACCCGATTCACCGCGCGGCACCGCCGCTGGTCGATCAATCCACGAACCCGCAACTTTTGACCACCGGCATCAAAGTCATCGACCTGATTTGTCCCTTCCTCAAAGGCGGCAAGGTCGGTGCCTTCGGCGGCGCCGGCGTGGGCAAGACGGTCGTCATCATGGAATTGATCAACAACATTGCGAAGCTGCACGGCGGCATCTCCATGTTCGCCGGCGTGGGCGAGCGCACCCGCGAAGGCAACGACCTTTACAACGAAATGATCGAGGCCGGCGTCATCAAGGTCGAGAAGGACGAAAAGGGGCATCCGAAGAAAGGACCCAACGGGCTGCCGATCATTGCGCCCGGCTCCAAAATCGGCCTCGTGTACGGCCAGATGAACGAGCCGCCGGGCGCGCGCCTCCGCGTGGCCCTGTCCGCCCTGGCGGTGACCGAGTATTTCCGCGACGACAAGAACCAGGACGTGCTCCTGTTCATCGATAACATTTTCCGTTTTTCGCAGGCGGGTTCCGAGGTGTCCGCGCTGCTGGGTCGCACGCCCAGCGCCGTGGGGTATCAACCCACTCTTGCCGCCGAAATGGGCGATCTGCAGGAACGCATCACTTCGACCAAGAAAGGTTCCATCACGTCGTTTCAGGCGGTGTATGTGCCGGCGGACGACCTGACCGACCCGGCGCCGGCGACCACCTTCGCGCACTTGGACGCAACGATCGTGCTGGAGCGCTCCATCGCTGAACTGGGCATCTATCCCGCCGTGGATCCGCTTTCCTCGACCTCACGCGCGCTCGCGCCGGAAATTGTCGGGCAGGAACATTACGACGTGGCCCGCGGCGTGCAGCGAGTGCTGCAGCGCTACAAGGATTTGCAGGACATCATCGCCATTCTCGGCATGGACGAGCTTTCTCCCGACGACAAGCTCATGGTGTTCCGCGCCCGCAAGATCCAGCGGTTTCTCAGCCAGCCGTTCTCGGTCGCCGAAGTGTTCACCGGCCGGCCGGGCAAACAGGTGCCGGTCGCCGAAACTGTCCGCGGCTTCAAGGAAATCCTCGAAGGCAAACACGACGACGTGGGGGAACAGAATTTCTACATGAAGGGCGGCATTGAAGAAATTAATGAAGGCTAAGACATGGATCTGCGTTTCACGAAATGCGGTTCACGTTGCGGACCGCCTGCGGGAAACGGGATGCGTGAATAGCTAACTGCGATGGCCAACACATTGAAACTTGAGATCGTGACACCGGACGCAAAGGTGTACTCCGAAGACGTCGAGATGGTGACGCTGCCGGGCGTGGAGGGCGAAATGGGGATTTTTCCGCAGCACGTGCCCCTGATGACGCAGATTGTTCCCGGTGAAATCGTGGTTCGCAAGAGCGGCGAGGAATTCTTCCTGGCCGTGGGCGAAGGCTTCGTGGAAATCACCGGCGAACACGTGGCGATCCTGGCGGACATGGCCATTCGCGCGGAGAACATCGATGAAGCCAAGGCCGAGGAAGCGCGCCGCCGGGCCGAGGCCCGGCTTGCGGAACATCTCAATGACGAAGAAGCCGCGACCGTCCAGGCTTCCCTGGCCAATTCACTCGCCCAACTGAAGGTGAAGCACCAGTACCGGCCGCATCACCGCTGATTTCTTCAGAAGCAAAGGATTCCACCTCGTCGCCTGGCGCAATTCTCACCCGTAAGGGCTGGTCGCCTAATTTGGCTGAGAGGGTAGGGCGCGTCACTCCGTGCGCGCCGTCACCGCTATCGAAAAGCCCTCAATTTCACCGTCTGGATTCCGATGGCGGTGCGCGCGGAGTGACGCGTCCCACCTTTTTTTGCCGGGAACTACGAGCTTGCGCTGGTGTAATGGCGGATGGAAGCGCGCCAGCCGATTTCTGAGGCGGCGAAGCAGACGAAACTCATCGCGATCAAAAGCAGGAGTTGAACCGGTGAAGCCAATTTGTCCGCCAACAGCCGCACCGGCACGTTCGAAACCAGCAGCATCGGAACGGCGAAAGTGAACACGGCCTTGAACACGCCGTTGAACGCTTCGTCGGGCATGCGCGCGATGTTGAACAGGTTGTAGTAACCCCATACAATCCCCTGGGCGCGGACGGTCCAGAAGCTGATCGTCGCCAGCAGAAACATCAGCGAATAATGGATCAGAATCCCCGCCAGACAAAGCGCCAGAAATCCAGCCACATGGACCGCGGTGGGAACCAGGTGCAATTGGTGCGCGGCATAGACCATGACCGCCACGCCGGAAGCGGCGTTCACGAAGGCCCCGAGGTCTACCTGCCGGAGTGAAACCACAAAGCGTGTGTTGATCGGCAGCAGCAGGAGAAAATCCAGTTTGCCCGTGCGGACAAGCTCGGAAAGGTTCGTGCAATTCACCAGAAAGAATGCCTGGAACACTTGTTGGATGAAATGGCTGGCGCCGATCAACATCACCACCTGCCATTTCGTCCAGGTGCCGATTTCATCCGTGTGCAGGTAAAGCACGGCGATAAAGCTCAGCTGCAGCCCGAACCACAGGAATTCCACAAGGATCCACAGCAGAAAGTTGCCCTTGAACATGGTCTCCCGCGTGACGGAATTTTTCCAGAGCGCGGCGTAGATTCGGATGTAACGTGTGAAGCGTGAAGCGTGAGGAATGGCCCGGACTTTGGACTTTGGACTTTGGACTTTGAACTCCATGCTCATCCTCCGACGGCTGCGTATTTTTTGATTCCCCGCGCCCACGCGAATCGCGCGATCAGATAAGCCGCAATGACCCAGCAAAACTGCACCGCCAATCCTTCCGCCAGCTCCGCGCCCGCGGTTTTGCCCATATAAATGCTGACGGGGAAATAGAGCTGATAGGGAAACGGGGTGAAATACAAAACCCGCTCGATCGCCGGCGGCAGGATGTCCAGCGGAAACAAGTGCCCGCTGGCGAGGTACTCAAACGCGAACAGGATGAAAATAAAGGTGGAGACCTCCAGCACCCAGAAAGCGAGCATGGCCATGGTGTAGGACGTGAAGAATTGCAGCAACGCCGTCAAGACGGTGGAAACCAGAAACAACATAAAGGTCAACACACTGGGCGGCAGCACGAAATACTTGTGCAAGCAAGCGATGAAAATCGCCAGCGGCACCGCGGCCACGGCCAGATAGGTCAATCGTCCCGACAGAAAAAGGCAAAACCGGTACCAGAGATAATCGATTGGCTTGAGCAGGAACTGGCTGATGTTGCCGTCCTTGATGTCGGCGGCGATCTGCCAGTCGTC
>CAZFOA010000050.1:0-18578 GCA_964520205.1 uncultured Verrucomicrobiota bacterium
ATATGCCTTGCTCCTGCTCGATCCTCCTGAGAAAGGATCCCGCTTCGATCGCCCTGCGGCCGATATCGGATTCGGCGATTCGTTGGGGACTGGCCGCTTAACGGCCCCACCGCAAATGTTGAGCCGGTGGCTGTCCACGTTTTGGTGACCGGGTTGTACAACTCCGCGCCGGACGTAGAGTTGTTATTGGTGTCCCGGCCGCCCGCGACCAGCACCAGCCCGTTGGGCAGCAGCGTCGCCGTTTGCCAGTAGCGGGCGGTGTTCATCGAACCGGTGGTGAGAAATCCACCCGCTTGACCGGGATGAATGAACAGGAAATTGAAGGACAGGGCGATTAGCGGGAAGGTGAATATACCAAATATTCCTTGGTGGATCTTCATGATTTGAATATGGTTGAAACACGTTGTAGCATAAATTTCAATCGGTCCCAGGCTTTCACCTGGCCGGCACCTAAACCCCGGTCTGGTTCAAAACTACCCACGCTTTGAAGGGGAGGTCCCTTTTTAAACTTGCCCGCAAAGGGAGTCAAACCGTTTCGTGAATTGTGTCGTGTAGTTTTCAAAAGGAGACTAATGAAAAGACCGGACAAAGGAGCCGGACGATGGGTTTGGTTTTGGGATCACCAAACTCGGCGTACAGCCTGCGATGCCAACCATCATGGACTACTTGCTTAATACTCGCCAAGACGTAATCTTCGCCCTCAAGAGAAATGCGGATTCCCTGCAGGTGATACGGTTGACCGGGAATTCTGAAACCGTCTTGGCATCCGAGAGAATTTACGCAGGAGTGAAATATTAAATCTGGGTTGGCCGCGACACGCCAGAGTGAATGAAGACTTTTAAAGCAACGGCTTTGACGCTTGCCATTTTTGCCTCGTTGGAAACTTCTGCCCTTGCCATCGACACGGTTGCTCATATCGATTTAAGCCCTCAGGAGGTTGAAGAATGTATCCGCACGATTACACAGAGTAAAAACCAGGAGGATCAAGCTGTTGCCTTGCGTGTCCTGCGCGACAATCAGCCAGCTCCATCGGCTGTGTTGCCTTTGGTGGAATTCGTTAAGGATAAATCAAATGATTCGTATCTTCGACGTTTGGGCATTGAAGCAATCGCGCCCTCTTCCCGCCTGTTGGAGGAGACCAACGCTGCATTTGGAGGAACAGTAGAACCCGTGGTGCTGGCCTTGGCGGAAATTATAGACGATAAAGCAGAAAGGGATGATTTGGCCGCCCAATCCGCAATTGGCATCGTCACAATGCACCCCAGCGGATGGCTGGCCCGGTCCGCTGTCTCGACTCTAATAAAGGCGGTCGAGAGGCCGGATTCGGGAACATTGTTACGCCGCGAAGCGGTTACATCATTGGGGGAATTCGGCTTTCAGGCTCGCAATGCGCTTCCAATGTTGCTTGAAGTTCTCGATAGACACAGCGCCCTTGTCCGGACATCAATCTACCGCAGGACGGCAGTGGCCTTTGGTGCGATTGCTTCAACACTTGAAAACCGGACAGGGGATCTGGGCGATTTTGAACTCATTGGAATTTACCAGCAATTGGAACGTGGGAAACGCCTGCTCAACGATACCGGCTCGGACGATTTTGGGAATGAGGAGCGACAGATCGGTCTTTCGATGAATCGCCTCCAGACGGAGATAAACTCTCGGACAGCGATCAAGTATTTTTTCATATTATTTCGCTTTGTCGGTTCATCGTTCTTATGGTCTGTCGTGGTCATGGCCTATTTGGCATTATTGCTGGGATGGACCGTTCTGCTCCTGTTCCGCACCGGAGTGATCGCGAGCGTTGATCACTGGCTTTCGGGGGTTACCATAGAAATCGGGAAATTTATAAAATGTCCTAAAATAAATGTCGGTTACCTCCTGGCGTTTTTGCTGCTCGTTCGTTTTTTTGTTCGCTTTCGCAGAGTTCGAATGTGTCTGGAAACCAAAACGTCTGAATCCCACAGCTATGAAAAATCCAATGATTCATAAATCCCAAGGTCTGTTCATTTGGCTAATGGCAACGTGCATTGTTCTCAGCCCGGGTGCCTCCATGTTTGGCGAGGAGAAAAAGGAGCAATCCGATAATGAGAAATGGACGCAGGAGGCGTGGAAAGCATACAACGACAACAACTTCGACTCTGCCATTAAAGAAGCGAGCCAGTGCATAAACGAGTTCCGGCGCACCGCCGATGACACGCAGAAGGAATTGAAAGACAAGAACGAGCCCTTGCCCCCCGTGGGGAACGTCGACGACTCCAAGAAGCGGGATGAAATATTCAATCGGGGGCCGTTGAACGATGTCGCCACTTGCTATTTCATCCAAGGGGAGTCTTACGCCAAACTGGCTGAGGGGATAGAAGGCGCTGCTAAGAAGGAGAAACTGGCCAAAGCCAAATCGGCATACGAAAAGGCTGCAAAATATACCTATGCCAGAACCTGGGATCCAAAAGGGTGGTTTTGGGATCCTGCAAAAAAGGCGAATGAACGCCTCGAAGACATGGAGCCGGTTCGCCCATAATCTCGCAGGTGTGCTGCACCAGGGCTGCAAGATGATCCTGGGCGGTACCAGCAAGAGCAATAAGCCGCGGAGTTTGCCTGACCTGGCCTAGTCGGTCGCCAGCGGGTAGAAGTGGTGGGACCGGCGGTGCACCAGGGTTCCGGTGATGGGCGATAAATCTAATGTGAACTTTAGATTAGGGCGATATATCTTAAGTGCATGTTTGACCGATACGCGTCATTTGCTGACATTTCTGGAGGAGAAGTCAAAGGCGGCGAAGCACGGCTACGTGATCTGCCGCTGCCCGCGACCGTTGCAACTGCATGACAAGATCACGGCGCTGCCGTGGTTCTGTTTGTGAGCGGTTGGAAATCTTCCGAATGCAGCATCAGTTCACAGAGCTGTTGCAGTCGCGCTTCTGACCCGGTTGGCAGGAGGAAATCATAAAGTGCTGCTTCGATGGGCTGCTTTCAACTCGCACATATCGCCTCAGCGGATTCAAATAATAGTTGACCGGTTGTATAAATAGATTATTGTGCGTTGCGTCGCAATGAATCCGCGATATAATTATGGGTCGAACCAGTGATGCCAGAGAAAAGCTTTTGTCCGTGGCCTTTGATCTCATCCATGAGAGCAGCTACGGCTCGGTCGGCGTGGAGCAGATTTGCCAGCAAGCCAAGGTCAATAAGGGCAGTTTTTATTACTTTTTCAAAACCAAGACGGATTTGGTCGTTGCCGCTTACGAAGAGCATTGGCGTTTGAAGGAGCCGAACTATGAACGAATGTTTTCCCGGAAAAATCCGCCGCTGGAACGGCTGCGCTTGTGGTGTGATTACATCCGAAAAACGCAGCGGCAGCGGCAGCGTGAATACCACCATGTTTGCGGTTGTCCCTACACCAGCGTGGGCGGCGAGCTGGCGACCCAGGACAAGAAGGTCCGGCTCGAAACCCAGGCCTTGATTGACCGGTTTGTCAAATATCTGTCGGGCGCCATTGCTGACGCGATCAAGGACGGGAGCGCCTCGGCGGGCGATCCGGAGACCAAAGCCATGCTGGTTCACGCCTTTGTGGTCGGGCTTTTGCTGCGCGCCAAAATTTACAACGACCTTAAAATCCTGGGCCAGCTCGAAGCGGGACTGTTTGCCTTGATCGGCGCGGAAATTCCCAAGGGCTGTTCGTGATGAGACGCCTCCCAACCCGCCCATAAGCCGGGTTTCAATGAATTAGCCTTTATGTGGATTGTCAGACTTGCCCTTCGCCGGCCTTACACGTTTGTGGTGGCCGCGCTGCTGCTGGTTTTGTTGACGCCGCTGATTTTACTGCGGACGCCGACCGATATTTTTCCGGCGATTAACATCCCGGTCGTCAGCGTCATCTGGCAATACACCGGCCTCGATTCCCAGCAATTCGAGCAGCGCATCACTTACACGCATGAACGCGCCCTCACGGTGACGGTCAACAACATCGAGCACATCGAGTCCACTTCCTACAACGGCATTTCGATCGTAAAAGTGTTTCTACAGCCCGGCGCGTCCGTGGATGCCGCCGTTGCGCAAATCACGGCTTCGGCGCAAACCGTTTTGAGGCAGATGCCGCCGGGCATGACGCCACCCCTGGTCATCCAATACAACGCCTCCACCGTGCCGATTTTGCAATACAGTTTCAGCAGTCCGAAAATGTCGGAACAGCAACTTTTTGATGTGACCGCCAACCAGGTTCGTATCGGGCTGGCCAGCGCCCGTGGCGCAATGGTCCCCTGGCCTTACGGCGGCAAAACCCGCGTCGTCGCGGTGGATTTGAGCCTGCCCGCGCTGAAGGCGAAAAATCTGATCGCACAGGATGTCGTCAACGCCATCAATGCGCAGAATATCATTTTGCCCAGCGGCACGACGAAAATTGGTGGAACCGAATACGATGTTGCCGTGGATACCAATCCGCGCCTGATTGATGACTTGAACCGCCTGCCGGTCAAGGTAGTAAATGGCGCGACGATTTATTTGAGCGACGTGGCGCAAGTTCACGACGGCTTTACGCCGCAACTCAATGCCGTGCGCCAGGACGGCGTGCGCGGCGCGCTGCTGACAGTGATGAAGACCGGCTCCGCTTCGACGCTGGATGTCGTGCGCGACATCAAGGCCGCCCTGCCGCGCGTCCTGGCCACCGTGTCATCGGATTTGCACGTCCAGGAATTTGCCGACCAATCGCTCTTCGTGCGCGCGGCCATCAGCGGGGTGCTGCGCGAGGGCGCGATTGCCGCCGCGTTGACCGCATTGATGATTCTGCTGTTCCTCGGCTCGTGGCGCAGCACCATTATCATCGCGCTTTCCATTCCCCTCTCGGTGCTGTGCTCCATCGCCACTTTGAGCGCGCTCGGCGAAACGATCAATTTGATGACACTCGGCGGTCTGGCGCTGGCGGTCGGCATCCTGGTGGACGACGCCACGGTGGCGATTGAAAACATCCATCGCCACATGGCGGCCGGCGAAAAGCTGGAAGACGCGATTCTCGTCGGCTCGCAGGAAATCGCATTGCCGGCGTTTGTCTCGACGCTGTGCATTTGCATCGTGTTTGTGCCCATGTTTTTTCTGGCCGGCGTGGCGCGTTATCTGTTCGTGCCGCTGGCGGAAGCCGTCGTGTTTGCCATGCTCGCCAGCTACGCCCTTTCGCGGACGCTCGTGCCCACGCTGGTGATGTGGTTTTACCGCAATGTGAAACTGCACGGCGAACACATTGACGAAGCCAAAGTTCCGGTCCGGGTCTTGCCGCTGGTCAAATTTCAACGTGCCTTTGAAAACGGCTTCGACCGTTTTCGTAGCGGCTACCGCGCCCTGCTGAAAAGCTGTTTTGAACATCGCCGGCCATTTGGCATGTTCTTTCTCCTGCTTTGCACCGCGTCCTGGCTGCTGGCGCCGGTGCTCGGCCGGGATTTTTTCCCGGCGGTGGATGCCGGACAATTCTTGCTGCACATCCGCGCGCACACCGGCACGCGCATTGAGGAAACCGAGCGGCTGGCCGGTCAAATCAACCAAGCCATTCGCGCGGAAATTCCGCCGCGCGAAATCGCCGGCATTCTCGACAACATCGGCATTCCGAATTCCTCGATCAATTTGAGTTACAATACCAGCGGCGTCATCGGGCCGGCTGACGCGGACATACTCGTGCAGCTCAAATCCGGCCACGCGCCGACGGAAAACTATGTCCGCCAGCTGCGCGAGCGGTTGAACCATGAGTTTCCCGGCACGACTTTCTATTTTCTGCCGGCGGACATCGTCAGCCAGACGTTGAATTTCGGTTTGCCCGCGCCGTTCGACGTGCAAGTCGTCGGACGCAATCTGGCCGCCAGCCACGCCATTGCCGTGCAACTCGCGGAGCAGATCAAAAAGATTCCCGGCGCGGTGGACGTGCGCGTGCAGCAGCCGGACAACTGGCCGCAATTCCGCATTTCCGTTGACCGTTCCAAAGCGGCGGAATTCGGCCTGACGGAACAAAACGTGGCCAATTCGGTTTTGCTCGGCTTGAGCGGCAGCACCCAGGTGCAACCGGCCTTCTGGATTGATCCGAAAATCGGCGTTCAATATCTCATCAACGTGCGGGCGACGGAATACGCCATGGATTCCGTGCAACAACTCAACGCGATGCCGATCAGCGCCAATCATTCGGGCACGAGTGACGCGCAGATTTTAGCCAATCTGGCGAGCATTTCGCGCGTGAACGTCTCGCCGGTCGTCTCGCATTACAACGTCATTCCCGTCATTGATGTTTACGGAAACGTGGACGGGCGCGATCTCGGCGGCGTGTTGGGCGAACTCCAGCCGCTCGTCGAAAAGGTCAAAAAGGACTTGCCGCGCGGTGGCAGCATTGTTGTGCGCGGGCAGGCCGAAACGATGCGCTCCAGCTTTTTGGGTCTGGCCGTTGGTTTGATGGGCGCGATTGTGCTGATCTATTTCCTGCTCGTGGTCAATTTCCAAAGCTGGCTCGACCCGTTCATCATCATCACCGCGCTGCCCGCTGCGCTGTCCGGCGTCGTGTGGGGACTGTTTTTATCGCAAACAACATTGAGCGTTCCGGCCTTGATGGGTGCGATCATGAGCCTCGGCGTTGCGACGGCCAATTCGGTTCTCGTCGTGACGTTCGCACGGGAAAATTTGCAGCGCGGACTTGATCCCATTGCCGCCGCGCTCGAAGCCGGCGTCGGCCGTATCCGTCCGGTTTTGATGACGGCGCTGGCAATGGTCATCGGCATGTTGCCCATGAGCCTCGGCCTCGGCGAGGGCGGCGAACAAAACGCACCGCTCGGTCGCGCGGTGATTGGCGGCCTGGTTTTCGCCACCATCGCCACGTTGTTTTTTGTGCCCATCGTTTTCAGCTTCATGCATCGGCATCATAAGCTGCAACCAACCAACCCTTCTGTAACGCCATGAACTCAAATTCAACCTCATCCACGCCGCCCATTCGTTTGCGACGCATTGCCGAATTTGTGGTCGTGCTCGTCATCATCGGTTTGCTCATCGGCTTCGTGCCGCGCTGGATTCACCGGCGCCAATTGCGCGCGGAGACGCGCGCAGAGTCCGTTCCGACCGTTGATGTCGTTTCGCCGACCGCAGCCAAAGTGGATTTGGGCACGCCGTTGCCCGCCGAAGTTCAGGCTTTCGTCGAGGCTTCAATTCACGCGCGCGCCAGTGGCTATTTGAAAAACTGGTTTGTGGACATCGGCGAGCACGTCACCAACGGACAGGTGCTCGCGGAAATTGACACGCCGGAACTGGATCAGCAACTCGCGCAGGGCAGGGCTGAATTGGACCAGGCGAAGGCCTCGTTGGACCTGGCCAAGGTCACCGCCGACCGTTGGACGGAATTGCTCAAGACCGCCAGCGTCAGCGAACAGGAAACCGCGGAAAAAAGGGCGGATTACACCTTGAAGCAGGCGAACGTCGAAGCCGCGCGCGCGAACGTGGAGCGGTTGGAAGACTTGAAAGTATTTGACCGCGTCACCGCACCGTTCGATGGAACGGTGACGTTGCGCAACACGGACGTCGGCCAGCTCATTTCCGCCGCCAGCGGCCCCGAATTGTTTCGCCTCGCGCAGACCGATCCGTTGCGCATCTATGTCCGCGTGCCGCAGTCGCTCGATCACGCCATCGCCCCTGGCCAGAAAGCCGGGCTGGCGTTTCAGGAATTGCCCGGCCGCACCTTCGAGGCCACGGTCACGCGCACGGCGGGCGCGGTGGATCCGAGTTCGCGCACATTGCAGGTGGAATTGCAGATGCCCAATCCACGCGGCGAAATTCTTGCCGGCAGCTACGCGCAGGTGCGCTTCACTGAAGCCACCGATCCGCAGGGGCTGACGCTCTCGGACAACACGCTGATCTTTCGCGCGCAAGGAATGCAGGTGGCCGTCGTCGGCAGCGACAACAAAGTGCAACTGCGCCCGATCAAAATCGGCCGTGATTTTGGTGATGTCGTCGAGTTATTGAGCGGACTGCAGCCGGGCGACCGGGCCATCGTCAACCCGCCGGATTCCATTGCCGACGGCATGACGGTGCAAATCGCGCAACCGGCGGCAACCAATTCGGCGAAATGAAAACCTTTGTTTTCATCTGCCTTCTGGCGATTGGCCTGGCCGGTTGCGCCGTCGGGCCGAACTACCATCGTCCCGCCGCGCTGCCCAACCAGCCGCTGCCGAAACAATTCAGCGACAACAATCCGACGAATGCCACACTTTGGAAAATCGCCGAACCGTCCGCGAACCTGCCGCGCGGCGCGTGGTGGCAGATGTTCAACGACACGGAATTGAACCGGCTGGAAACGCTGGCGTTGACGAACAACCAGAATCTCGTTGCCGCCGCCGCGCGTTTTGAGCAGGCCCGCGATCTGGCCGCCGCCGCGCGCTCGGAATATTTTCCGCAACTCACAGCGGGCGGCACGCCGGGCGGCGATGTCACCCGCCAGCGCACCAGCGTCAATGAACCTGAGAACGGACACGCTGCCGGCGTGTCGCACACTTACGACACGTTCACCGCGCCGATTTATCTGGGGTGGGAAGTGGATTTGTGGGGGCGCGTCCGCCGCCGGTCGCAAGCGGCGCACGCACGTTTTGCCGCCAGCGTGGACGATTTTGAATCCGCCAGACTGGCCGTGGCCGCTGAAGTGGCCGCCGACTATTTCAACGCGCGGACTTTGGATGAGGAATACGATCTGGTCTCAAACACCATTGGCGCGTATCAACAGTCGTTGGAGCTGACCCAAAACCGGCGCCATGGCGGAGTCGTTTCTGATCTCGATGTCGCGCAGGCCGCGGCGCAACTTCACATCGCCGAGGTGCAATTGCCGGACATTGAATTGCATCGCGCGCAAACCCTGCATGCACTCGCCATTTTGTGCGGCCAGTCGCCGGTAGATTTTTCCATTTCGACCAATGCCGCAACGGCCATGGTTCCCGGCATTCCACCAAGTTTGCCGGGCGAATTGCTGGAACATCGTCCCGACATTGCCGCCGCGGAACGCCGCATGGCCGCCGCCAATGCAGACATCGGCGTCGCCAAAGCAGCGTTTTTCCCGACAGTCAAAATTGACGGCGTCGCCGGCTTTCAATCCATCAGTTTCAATTCGTGGTTCAACTGGCCGAGCCGGTTTTGGGCGGTCGGACCTTCCATCGAATTGCCGCTGTTCACCGGCGGTTTGAACCGCGCGAACCTCGCCGCCACCCACGCCGCTTACAACGAGACCGTCGCCAATTATCGTCAGACGGTCTTGAGCGCCTTCGGCGAAGTGGAGGACGACCTCGCCGCGCAACTTCTGCTGGCCAGGGAATGGAACGCGGAAAATGAGGCGGTTGCCGCTGTGCGTCGCGCGCTGGAAATTGCCAACCATCGCTATAAAGCCGGGCTGGTGACATATCTCGACGTGGCGACGGCACAAACCGCAGACTTGAATCAGGAGCGCAACGCTGTTCAGCTGCAAGGCGCGCGTCTGGTGACTTCAGTCAATCTGATCAAGGCCCTTGGTTGCGGTTGGCAGCCATCCGCGGAAACCAACCAGCCAACAACTGGCGCTCCTTTGAACTGAGCCATAAACAAAATTGGCAACCTGAAATAATCAGACCGCGTTGGAAAATGGGAGGCGGTTTTACTTCGTGCCGAGAATGGCACCCTGTTGTGTAGGCTGGCAGCGGGGATGCCAACTCAAGCTGACCGAAATGGATTAAGCGGTGAGCAGCCGCGAGTGCTGTGCGAAAGGATCATTCCCATCAATCCATCCGGATATTTGATTTCAAGATTGGCATACCCCCTAAAGTATTAGTTGCCTGCAACCGATAAGATGTGCTATACGTCTAGCACGTTCGATGAAGACTTGCTTACACATAACAGCCACGAGTTGGCCGACGATGCGCGTCGCGAAAGCGACACGTCATGGCCGGCATAACCCGGGTTATGCGTTTCGCCTCGGACTATCCCTGGCACCTATTGGGCAAAAGACCGTAGGTAATTTGGATAGACTTGGTGTAAGCAGGTAAAGAATCGAAATAGACTTTCTCTCACCCTGCTTACTGAAACGTAAGCGGGGTTTTTTGTTTTCCCTGCGGTCTCTGTGGGTGGTGTGAATAACTATGAACAAAAGAAAGACAGTATGCCTGTCCTCCGAAGCGGGATTGCGTAGGAGGATGAACATGAAAAGCGCGACATCCAGGTGATGTCTTCTGGCGACAAATTGAATTTGACGAGGACGAGCTTTGAATCGTCACCGGTGCGGTGTGCCCATGAGAGGCCATTCGCATCGCCAGAAAGAGCAAAACGAATTTTACATTTTAAGGGCTTTGCAGGAGGTGTGCCCCCAAACACCGAAAGAACCACCGTGAAACCGTGGGTTGGTAGCGCAAGCTAGCAAGAGGTGTTTGTTCTTTGTTGAAATGGCACGGGCGGGGAGCGACTCAATGCAGAATGTGGGGTGCAGAGTGCACAATGCGACTGCAGGTCGATTCCCGGCCCCTTTATTTCCGTGGCTATTCTGAGTTTCGCTTGGCTGTATTGATGGACGAAATGGAAATTGCTTCCAACTCGTTCGCCTCACTCGGGATTGGTGCCACCGTTTTCTCGTTTGCCTTTCCGGAAGCCGGGAGAAGTTCGATCCAATACCCGGACTCGTCCGCTTCCTGCAGTACATCGCCCATTTTGGAAATGAACGCGGGCTTCGATTTTGCACGACAGGCTGCACGATAGTTTGCACCAACAGATGTTCCGGACCGGAGCAATTGGCGGCTGAGAATTCTGCTCGTTTCGTCCTTGGGTAAGCTCTCGCAAAACCCGATGATTTGCAGAGCGAATTGCTTCGAGATACGGCTCGGCAGGCCAATTTGAATTGCGGGAAACTCGACCAAAGCACAGAGAGAAGCCTCATAAACTTCTTCAGGTGGGTGCAACTAGCGTCACCGCTCTGCTGAGGGTGGCGTCTTTTTGTCCATCACAAATGGCAGCTTCACCTTCCAGTTGCCATCAACCTGCTTGAGCGTTAACGGCGACATTTCGGTGTTGTCGTCAACCAACTGGTTTTGGAAGAGGTAAGTCACTTCGCCAGCCACCGAGGTGTCGGTGGATACCAAACGCGAGCCTTTGATCTTCGCCACGGCCGGATGCAGGATCAGCGACATCGCTCCCAGAAACTCCTCGGTATTTGTGCCGACTTCCTCTGGCACGATCAGAACCTCGGCCAGCCGGTTTGTATTGCCGGTCATTGCGGCCCAGGCAAAAGTATTGGCCGCAGCTTCAGGCGTTGCAGTGCCGGAATCCGTCCAGGACGTGCTCGGTTCAAAACGCTCAGCCTGATTCGGCGCGGTCTTCTGTGCAAGCAGCCGGGACAGTTCTTGATTCTGCTGCCGCAGGGCGCCGATTTCGCCGCGCAGCTGCAACACTTCGCGGGACGGATCGGCGGGCGGCTGGGGGCGATTGGCCTCGGCCAGCAACCCCTTTAACTGCTCATTCTCCATCGCCAATTTGTTCTTTTCGTCCGTCTGCTGCCGCAACACGGCGTTTTCTTGTCGCAGCCGGGCTGCAGACTGATGCTGCATGACCAAGGGTGTGGCAATGCCGGCAACCACGACGGCGCCGATGAAGCTGAGTTGGAGTTTTGTCATAGTCATGAGTTTCAATGCGGTTGAGGTTCCGGTTCCGGCGGCGGTGGCTGTAGACGCGGCACCGGCCAGGGCCGCCACGGCAGTGGCGGCAGCAAGACCGACGGGCGCGACAATCATGGCGTGCGATGCAAACGTTCCGGCCAGTGCCTCGTTGGTGGAATGGATGCCGCGCCTGGCGAGCGCGCCGCGCAGTTTCTCGAGCGCGCGGGAGGTTCGCTTGCGAGCCGCGTCCTCGGCTATGCCCAGGGCGTCCCCGACTTGCTCGAGGCTTTGCTGTTCAAAATAGCGCAATAACAGCGCATGCCGGTCATCATCCGCAAGTTCATCGAGAACTCCGTCGAGCGCAGGGCGGAGATGGGACCACTCGACTTCGTCGGCAGATTCAAGCTCGCGCATGGCGGCAGCCTCTCTTTCGCGTTCGGCGCGGCGGTGTTCCTTGCGCAGCCATTCGAGCGCCGTAAAACGAGTGTCGCGGTGAAGCCAGCCCGCCAGCAGCACATTCGCCGGCAGGGAACGCGCCTTGCGAGCCAGGTTGGAAAAGACAAGCTGAGTGATGTCCTGGGCCAAATGTGCGTCGCCGTTGACCATCCGCATCGCGGCGGAATAAACCAGGCTAAGGTGCCGCTCGACGAGTTGCCGGAAGGCGGATTCGGATCCGTTCCGGCAGAACTCAGCCACGCACTGGCGGTCATCGCTCATTCATCCCATAGATGCCGCCGACTCTCAAAACCGGACAAGGAAATTCGCCATCAATTTCAAGATGCTCGCGCAGCGCAACCACCAGAGCGCGGCGCTTCCAACGCCGGCGATGAAGGGGAGAGTCCTCCCCCGAGCGCTGGAACGCGGGTGTATTTGTCAGTAGTAGATGGCCCGGTTCGGAGTCGGGAGGCCGCGAGTGCGAGTCTCTTTACCCTGACCGTTTACGGCTCAGAGCTATGGATGGCAGGCCAATTCCCCATTCACCCTTAACGAAAGGAAAAAACATGAAAACCCCACTTCGTCTGCAGAGCCAATTGCTCATCCGCCGCAGCTACAAGCCTGAACGCATTACGCGGCGCAGGCTCGGCATCGCGTTTCACCCAACACAGCCTGTTGCCGTGTTGATTTCGAAAAGTCGGCACGACGAACGACCTGACAGCGTAGCTCCCGTTGAAATCGCGATGTCGGGATGAACCCACCCATCACTGGATGTGTAGTCAGTCTGCACGACTGGCGGAAGCCCGGGAGGTGTCGGCGCAATTCCGACTCCAGTGGCCAGCCTTTGCCGCCGTTACGCGGCGAAGTCTGTGGCGGCAAAGCTCGAAGAGCGTAGCCGGACCACCCATCTGATCCGCCTGGCGGCCACCGCTCGGCAAGCCAACAAACCACGACCCGAAGCCCGCTCCGGCGGGCAGGAAGGAACCCAAACCATGAATGATCCTATTTGTGTCGACAGACAAACTCTGCAAAGGCGCAGATTTGGACTCTGGCGCCGAATCCGAGTCTCCTGGCGACTCGCAATCAGACGGCTGCTTCGAGCTGAACTCGTTGAGACCGACTCGCAAGGCAATCCGAAAGTAAACCACATCCGCTGGATGGGCTAGTCAGCCCAGCCGAAACTGGATTGTTGGGGTGATGGATTGATGGAGCAATGAGCCGCTGCTCCATCCGTTCAATCCACTCATCCAATAATCCACCAATCCATCAAACCTGCTTTGTATGAACACCAACTCTCCATTACTCCAGAGCCCCACTATCCCAGCTTCGGCTGTGCGCCTGATTGCCTCGCCAAAATCATGGATCGAAGGCGAGGCCATGCGCCAGTTCTACGCCACGGCCAAACTCGAAGGTATGCGGTTTGCCGTGGGTTTCCCGGATCTGCATCCGGGTCGAGGCACGCCGGTCGGTGCTGCGTTCGTGACCGATGAGGTCATTTACCCGCACATCATCGGCGGCGACATCGGTTGCGGCATGGCGCTGTTCAAAACCAATCTGCTCCGACGTGAAGCGAAGCTCGACCGCCTGGCTGCGCTGCGCTTCAACCTCGAACACCCGTGGGACGAATTCGTCGGTGACTTCCTCGCCGAACACGACCTCGAATCCACGGAATTCGACACCGCGCTCGGCACAATCGGAGGCGGCAACCACTTCGCTGAACTTCAGGTGGTCGAACAAATCTTCGACGCTACCGGATTCAAGCGACTTGGCATCGGGAAGGAGCAGCTTGTTGTCTTGGTTCACAGCGGTTCGCGCGGAATCGGCGAATCCGTGTTGCGCGATTACGTGGATGAACATCACCCTCCTTCGCTTCGCTTCGGCGCGGCAGGCGGCGTAATGGCCGATTCAGACCAGGGGCGGAAATACCTTCGCGGCCACAACTTGGCTGTGCGCTGGGCTTCCGCCAACCGTGTGCTCATCGCACAGCGGTTTGTCGCTGCACTCGGCGCCGAGGCCGAATTCCTCTGGGACGGTTGCCACAACAGCATCACTCGTCAGGAAACTGCCTCTGAACCTGTTTGGGTGCACCGCAAAGGCGCCGTCGTAGTCGGCAGTGATCCGGTTGTAATCCCTGGTTCGCGCGGCTCGTTCAGCTACCTCGTCAAGCCGATTGGCGATGGCGAAAGCCACGCCTGGTCACTGGCTCATGGCGCCGGCCGCAAGTGGGCGCGCAGCGAAACCCGTTTGCGAATGCGCGAGCGCTTCAGTCCGCACCAGTTGGTGCAGACACCGTTGGGCGGCCGGGTCATCTGCGAGCAGCGCGATCTCCTCTACGAGGAAGCGCCGGCCGCTTACAAAAACATCGAGGTGGTGGTTCAGGACCTCGTGGATGCCGGACTCGCGTCCGTCATTGCGACGTTCCGACCCCTCCTCACCTACAAGACGCGCGCGGTCCGCCGATAGCGTCTCCCATATCGCCACGGAGGAATGGAGTTCTCAGAGTTAAGGCCTGCCGGTGAGCGGCCACTCTGGTTCTCCGCCACTCTGCGGCGAACATTTTCGTCCGTGAATGCGAAGCAGCTCGCGCAGCCGGATTTTCAATCCGACCCAAGCCGGTGCGAGTCCGGTCACGGATGCCATTTGTCCGCGTAGCTCAGTTAAGGATGGCGACGCAAAGGAAACCGGCGGCGCAGAAACCTGACAGGGACTTTGTTCGTAAATCGCGAACGGTTCAAGGACGCCAAGAGGCAACAACGCGGGCGGAGGTGAAAGCTTCCGCTCGCGGTTTTTAACACAAATTCACCCCCGATATGAAAGGACGTATGAAGACAACGCGCACCAGACGCCATTCCAAGTTGATGCTCAAATTAAGGTCATACGGAAGTTATATCGACGAAGCCTATCAACTGGAGGCCATCCTTGCCAGGAAACCGACTCGATTGCGAATCGACATGGTGGGTTCAGGCGAGATTCCGTCGGACTCCACGCTGTTGATCCGCTCGATTCTTCTCGGGCGATCATCCCGGACGCACATTGTCACCAACGCGCGATCCAGTCTTCAAGGCGCTGCCGTGCTCGTTTGGTTGATGGGCGACACCAGGCTGATTCGAGACGATGCAAGACTGTACTTCCGTTCCGCCGGTCCATTCGGAACCGACGGGGATCGCCAGGTTTGGAAAGATCGAGGCCTGTTCGACGACGACGATCTGGAAAAAGAGGACTACGTCCGCGTGCTCCATTCGATCAATGAGTTCCTTCCGGTCAAAGAGCTGGCAGGCCACCTCATTGGAGTGCCGGTGCTGCGGCAATTCGGCTTGGTGGAGAACGAGAAGGTGGACGACTTCCTGACGACGGCCTTCGGCAAAAGCAAAGGAGCGCTAGTCGTCCGCTGAAAGGATCGGAGATAACAACGACGCGGGCGGAGGCGAAGAGCTCCGCCCGCAATTCAAGGCAATCAGGGGAAGACCCCGGGACTTAGAAAAACTTTGCCTGTTTGTTCTTCCGACAGCTTACGGACCCAATCTGACGTGAGCTTCGCTGTGTCGGCCATGTTCGAGAACGGCTCGTAAAGCTTCATCAGAATGTCTGTCTGAAGGGTCTGTAGTGATTTGTGCTTGAGAAGCAGACAGCGACGACCAAGAAGATGGAGCATGCCAAGTTCATAGGCCACGTTGGGATTGACACAAAACCTAAATCATCCCGTTGGCCGATTGGTTCAGGCGGTGGCCTGGAAAGCCGCAAAGGCTGGCCTGCCAAGCCACAGCTCGAAGAGCGACGGCTGGTGCAATTCCAGCACGGGATTTCAGTTTAAACCAAGCGTCTGAAAATGACGAATCCCTTCGCCCGCGCTTTCCAACCTGGGTTGTGTCACTTAGACTCGGGGCATCGAGAAAACCGCGCTCCCAACTACATCGGCAGAGCCGGGCAAGTCTATATGCACGCTTGCCAAGGGCTGGATCGCAGCCGCCGCGTTGTGCTGCATTGCTGGCGTGGTGCTGTCGCGACTGGTCGAACCGGGCATCGCGGTCGATAAATTGATTCTGGCCGGAAACACGCCGGCGATTCATCTTTGTTCACGCGCACCCGGGTCGCATCCCTTGGTACTGCTGGCGCATGGCGTCACGGCGTCCAAGGAAACTCTCTTCCGCCCCGGCGAGGCGCTGGCCGCGGCGGGCTTTGATTGTTACACCGTGGATTTGGCGGGGCATGGCGAATCGCGGCTGCGGTTTTCCCAATCCGAACTACTGCAGCAGTTGGATCGCATCACGAAAGCAATCGGACCGGTGGATGTTTTCATCGGCCATTCAATGGGTGCTGGTGTGGGTGCGGCGGGCGTGCAGATGGGTACCATCCATCCGAGGCTCTTCGTCGCCATCGGCGCGAACGTTGACTTAGGCGAACACGCCCCGCCGTTGCTCCTGCTGGCCGGAAAATTCGACGAACTTGTCAACCTTGCCGGCCTCAAAGCTCGCTCCGACGCGCGTCTGGTGATTTCGCCATGCTCCGATCATGCGCTCGAAGTTTGGGATCCGGTTCTGGTGAATGCCGCCGTGGCAGCGGCCTGCGGCACCGTGGGCAAAACTCTCCCGGCAGTTCCGCGCTTCTGGCTGCTGCGGTTGGCCGGGGCGGTTTTGGGAATGATTGGCGCGTTCGGTTTGATCTGGCTTCTGCCGGAGTTAAGCGGCCCCTTGGCGCGAATCCGCGGCCTGCTCGCCTCCGGCCTCCTCATCGCCACGATTGCGCTCACGATGAACACTTGGATTGGGTCGGCGCTGAACCTGCATCGGATTCCGCTGCAGACCGCGATTGGAATCATGGTCTGGCTAATGCTGCTTGGCATTCGCAAGCTCGGGTGGCGGAGGTGGATCATCGCCCTCGTCGCAACGCTCAGTGCGTTCGCGTGGATCATTTTGCAGGAGCCGCTGACATTGATTTTCAGACCATGGGGCGCCGCCATTCATCTGTTGTCCATCTTTGGTATAATCATCGCGCTGCTTTTTTGGGCAGGTACGGTACCGGGTGGACTGGCTGCGCGCCGCGGACAACGCTCCGATGGCGACCTCGCCATGGCGGTTTTTGTCGCCTATGCAATCGGGCAGTGGATCCCGAAATTCCTTTGAAAATCATCCCAGCCAGCAGCGGCGGTTTGCAAAACCGCAAAGGCCGGCCCGCCAAGCCATAGCTCGAAGAGCGACGGCTGGTGCAATTCCAACACGGGATTCCAGCCTTCGCCTGCGGCGCACATCGCGGGTGAAGGCTGTCTCGCCGACCCGTTCGATGCGTTTGCTTGTCACCTCATAACCTTTTACGGGTACTTATAGACTGATATGATGGCGACCGAAGAAATGCCTGCTGCGCCGCAACAGAATGATATCGAGTTGGTGGCTAGAAGCTTGGATGGGAATCAAGACGCCTTCCGACAGATTGTTGAGCGGTACCAAACCTTGATCTGCTCCCTGGCGTATTGCGCCACGGGCAGCATGAGCCAGAGCGAGGATCTGGCTCAGGAAACGTTCGTGACGGCTTGGGAGGGACTCGCGGAACTGCGCGAACCGGCGAAGTTGCGGTCGTGGTTGTGTGGCATTGTCCGATTTCGAATCGGCAAGCAACTGCGACAGCAAGACCGTGAACCCGTTCATGCCGCCGAGCCGATCGAAGCAATGGACCAGTCTGAGGCACCGGAGGCGCCGCCATCCGATCAAGCCGTCTCCAATGAGGAAGAAGCTATTCTTTGGCGTTCGCTCGAACGCATTCCGGAGATTTATCGTGAGCCACTCGTTCTATTCTACCGCGAGCATCAATCCATTGAAGCCGTCGCGCAAAACCTCGAATTGTCCGAGGACGCCGTGAAACAGCGTTTGTCTCGCGGCCGGAAACAGTTGCAGGAACAGGTTCTCGCGTTCATTGAAGGGGCGCTGGAACGTACAAATCCCGGACAGGCGTTTACGCTTGGCGTGCTCGCGGCACTGCCGATCACGCTTGCATCTTCCGCGAAGGCTGCGACTGTCGCTGCCGCCGCGAAGGCTGGTGCGGCGACGACGGGAACGAGTTTCGCTTCCGCAGTGTTTGGCATTTTGTGCGGTCCGGCGCTGGGATTCTTGTCCGGTTTCTTCGTTTGGCGTGAGATGCTCAAAAACACCCGGACGCCAAGCGAGCGCGGTTTAATTAAACGTTTCGGGACAATCATTCTTGCCTGCGGCATCTTGTTTTTTCTGTCCTGCTCGTTGTTTTCCGGCTTCCTGGCTCCCCGGCTTTGGAAACCTCATCCAGTTCTCGTCCTTGCGCTGGTATGGGTGATGTTGTTGGCCTGGGTCATTTTTGTTTTTGCGCTTTCATGGCGGCATAACCGCACGATGATGCGACTGCGCGAGGAGGAACAGCAGTATCATCCTGAATTGTTCCGTGCCAAACCTCCGCTCCGGACGTGGGAATACCGCAGCCATGCCACGCTGTTTGGACTGCCGCTGGTTCATTGGCGTTCATTCGGCAAAGTGCGGAAGCCGGGAGAAAAAGTTCAACCTGCCATCGGCTGGATTGCCT
>CAZFOA010000051.1:0-18420 GCA_964520205.1 uncultured Verrucomicrobiota bacterium
CCCTGTTCTTTGTAGGAGCGCAGCATGAAATGGGTGGCGGTCGAGACGACGCCTTCGATGGTCGAGAGTTTTTCCGAGACGAACGCCGCGACTTTTTGCAGGCTCGATCCGGTGATAAATATGAGCAGATCATAACCTCCGGACATCAGGTAACAGGACTCGACCTCTTCGAAGCGGCTGATGCGGTCGGCGTGGCGGTTGAAACCGCCGCCGCGCTCGGGCGTGATGCGCACTTCGATGACCGCGCGCACGGCGCCGGCGTCTTCGTTGGCGAGATTGAGCACCGGGCGCCAGCCCAGGAGGATGCGGTCCTTCTTGAGCTGGTCCAGTTGGCGGTTGACTTCGGCCTCAGGCAGATTGAGCACCTGGGCCATTTGCGCCGTGCTCAAGCTGCCGCCTTCGAGCAATAGTTTGATTACCGGATTCATCAGGCGGCCAGTTTCGCAAAAAATGGCGATAAATCCATAAGAATTCTCGGCGAAAGACCGGAATGACGGAGTGGTGGAGTGATGGAGTGATTCGGCGGGACACTCGGCGTTGTCCAACACTCCATGACTTCCATTTTCCAGGCTTTCCCCTCGTTCAAAACATGCTATGTTCTATGGCGGCAGCAGAAAGAGAGACGCCGACCTAAGCATTGAAAGCGCTGATCGAAACCAGGAACACGAGGACCGAGCGGATTTTCCTCGTGGGTGTGGAGTTGAAATCCCGGAACGAGGGCTGGGAAATGCGCGATTCACTGGACGAACTGGCCGAGTTGGCCGCCACCGCCGGCGGCGAAGTTGTCGGAGAAGGCGTTCAAAAGCTGGACACACCCAACGCGGCCACCTTCATTGGCAAGGGAAAGGCGGACGAATTCGGCACGCATTGCCGCCAGCACAATGTCGACACGGTCATTTTTGATGATGAACTTTCGCCGGCGCAAAGCCGCAACCTGGAAAAGGTGTTTAACTGCAAAGTGCTCGATCGCACGTCGCTGATTCTGGACATCTTCGCCCGGCGCGCCCGCACGCGGGAAGGCAAGCTGCAGATCGAGCTGGCTCAGTTACAACACTTGCTCCCCCGGCTGACGCGGTTCTGGGGCCACTTGTCCCGGCAAAAAGGCGGCATCGGCATGCGCGGCGGCGAGGGTGAAACCCAGTTGGAAACCGACCGCCGCCGGGTGCAGGATCGGATCGCGCGCATTCGCGTGGAATTGGAGGTCGTGCGACGGCAGCGCTCGACCCAGCGCCAGGCCCGGCAGCGCAACCGCTGGCCGCTCGCCTCCATCGTCGGCTACACCAACGCCGGCAAATCCACGCTTCTGAACCGGCTTACCGGCGCCGACGTGCTCGCCGTGGATAAATTGTTCGCCACGCTGGATCCCACGACGCGGCGC
The DNA here is from genome assembly GCA_964520205.1 of uncultured Verrucomicrobiota bacterium. Lineage (GTDB taxonomy): Bacteria > Verrucomicrobiota > Verrucomicrobiia > Limisphaerales > BOG-1460 > CAZFOA01. Next base: position 1,379 of record CAZFOA010000051.1, read on the forward strand.
TTGCGCCTGCCGTCAAACCAAAACGTTTTGCTGACCGACACGGTGGGTTTCATCCGCAAGCTGCCGCATGGATTGGTCGAGGCCTTCAAAGCCACGTTGGAAGAGGTGGTGCAAGCCGATTTGCTGTTGCACGTGGTGGATGTCAGCCATCCGCAAGCCAATGAACAGATCCAATCCGTGGATGCGGTGCTGAAGGAAATCGGCGCCGACGGCAAACCGACGGTGATGGTTTTCAACAAAACCGACCGGCTCAACGGCAGCCGGGAGGCGTTGAACCGCCTTCTCGATCGGTATCCGCATGGGGTCGCTATTTCCGCGGCAAGCGGTGATGGCATTCCCGCGCTGCTCGCGGAGTTGGGCACGCAATTGCGCCCGGCCCGTGAGTTCATGGAACTGAAGGTGCCGCACGAGCAAGCGGGCGTGATCGCGAGGTTGCACGAAGTCGGCCAGGTGATCGAGCGGCGTTACAGCGGCAAGACCGCCCGGTTCAAAGTCCGGATACCGCCGCACTTTCATCACGAGTTCGCGCCGTTCATCGTGCGGGGTTTGCAGGCGGTCTGATTCGTGCCGTCGAGTTGGCGCTGTGCGTCATGGTCGATCCACAGGGCCGGCCGGGGTTAAGTGGAGTGTGGCCGTCCTCGGCCACAGCGACTTCAGTGCGGCTTAAGACAAGGAAAAGTTCCAACGCCGCGTGGGTTTCAACGTTTCTGCGCCCGGGACAGGCGCACTCGGCAAAACGCATGCCAAAGCCGACCCGACATTTTTTCCTTCGCGTTCCGGTGGGTTTCCGCTAAATAGTCGCCATGGCTTCAGGGATTCGAATCAAGGACATGCCCAGCAACGAACGGCCGCGGGAGCGGCTCGCCGAACAGGGCGCCGACGCGCTGAAAAACTCCGAGCTCATCGCCATCCTGCTGCGCACCGGCCTCAAGGGGATTTCCGCAATCCAGGTTGCCGAACAGGTTCTGACCAAATTCGAAACGCTCGACAATCTTTCCCGCGCGAGCATCGAGGATTTGGCCCAGGTCAAGGGGATCGGACGCGACAAAGCGATTGCCTTGAAGAGCGCTTTCACCCTCGCCCGCCGCATGGCCCTGGAGCTGCGGCAGGAATCACCCGCCCTGGATGGCCCGGACTTGATTGCGGATTTGTTGCGTGAGGAAAACCGGGCTTACAACGTCGAACATTTTCAGGTGGTGTTGCTCAACACGCGGCGCCGGCTGATTCGGGTGGAAAAAATCTCCCAAGGCACGCTCGACACGATTCTGGTTCACCCGCGGGAAGTTTTCAAAGCCGCCATTGCGGCCAATGCCTCAGCGGTGGTGCTGGTCCACAATCACCCCAGCGGCGACCCGACGCCTTCCGAGGCGGACATCAAAGTGACGCGCGACCTGGTTCGCTCCGGGCAATTGCTCAAAATCGAGGTGCTCGACCACGTCATCATCGGCCGCGCGACCCGGGAACGGCCCAAGGATTTCGTGTCGCTGCGGGAGCTGGGGTATTTTACCGGGTAATTGAATAATGCCGAGTTCAAAAGAGTGATTCCTTCAAGACCGAAAGAATTGCTCTTTTTTCATCCTTTGAACTCGGCATTATCCGGGTGGTAAACATGACGAAATGTCTTCAACGCTGGCCAAGATCGCGGAGAATATGAACATCCGAAAAGTTGTTCTGTTCATTTGCGTGGCCCTGATTTTCTCGCGCTTTCCTTTTCCAGCCGTAGCGGACGAAAACCGCTGGTGGCCTGTCCAGGCAATGCCGAAGGCACTCGTCTGCCTCCAGAATGAACTTCCTGCGCCGCGCGCATCCTCCGACATGACGGCGCAGTCCGTGGCCGGCCTGGCCGCCAAGGCGGTCAACGAAGGTCGCGCCGACGAAATGGTGTGGGTTGGGACCGACAACATTGACATCGAGGACTGGTTTGTCCACCTGCTGAAGCTTCAGCCTCAACTGGAAGTGCGAGGCACGTTCACTCTCTGGGACCTGGTCGACCGCTACGCCAGGAAGGGGATCATCAAGGGTTACATCCTGTACCGTTCGGACCGATCCAAGGGCGAACTCAGCCAGCATCGTCCGGCCATGGATTGCTCGGTCAACGTTGCCACGAGCCTGGCAGGGCTTCTCGACGGCATCATCGTGGACGAAAGCATCGAAGGAGAAGCCAAGAAGCGCGGACTCACGATGCTCATGGATGTTCGGGAAAAAACTCAGGCATGGTGTTTCCAGACGTACAGCAACCGCTTCAACCGGCACATGCTCTGCAACCAGGATCCTCAAAAACCAAACGTCCGCGATCTGGCCATAGCACAGAAGACCCTGACCCTATTCGGATACGCTGAACCGCTCCCTGCGGCCATGAAATGGCTCGAACCAATCTCGCCAATTCTTGGCTGGAATGGCGGCGACGAATTCAAAACGACCAAAATGTCCACCGTCACCGGACACATCCAAACGGCGACGGACTGGGCGGTCAACCTCCCCGTGCTGATGGTCGGGACCGATCGTGCCGAGCCTGCCAAAGCCAGGAGCTTCGACCCGCGGACGATCGACTGGAAGGACAGGCGCAGCGCCGTGAGCTTCGTCGATAGCGACGGCGACAATGTGGATCGATCCGAGGGGAGCTTCTTCCGGGGCATCGAGGGCAGAAGTCAATGGGGTACTCCTGAGCGCGGGAAAATACCGTATGGCTGGTCTTGCTGCTTCGCCCATCTGTGCCAATTGTGCCCTGAAGCCATCGACTACGCGGTTTCCACCCAGACGACGAACGATTGGTTCCTCGAGTGGGGTGGCGGGTACTACTATCCCGACCTCTTCGGGTTGGATCGCACGAACCGGTGGGAATTGCTCGCACAACACGCCCGGCACACATGGGCCCTGATGAAGCGAAACAACACGCACATTGTCGGCTTCAACGTGGCGAAGTTCGATTCACCCGACGCGCTGAAGGCTTACGCGGTCTTCGCGGGCCAAACCGACGGTCTGCTCGCGATTCTGGTCTGGCAATATGACTGTTACGAAGCCGGTGCCGGAAAGACGTTCTGGGTCAGGGACCGAAACGGCGTGGAGATCCCGGTGATCAGCGCGCGCTACTCGATCTGGCATGATACGAACCGTCGCCCGCGCTCGGGCACGCCGGCCAAGGTTGCACGAGAGATTCGGCAGACGGTCGAAAATGCGCCGGAAGCGGAGTTGCCGCGCTACGACTGGGTGAACGTGCATGCGTGGTCCTGGTTCAAAGAAGCGCCCGGTGCCGACGAAAACGCCGAGGACATGCCGCAGGAAAATGCCGAGGCGCAGGGCGGCAAACGTGTCTACACCCCCGCCATTTGGTGTGCCGAGCGGCTTGCCGTCGACATCCGCGCCATTGGCCCCGAAGAGCTGGTCTGGCGGATTCGCATGAAGTATCATCCGGAGCAAACCCGAAAGGTGATTCAGGATTGGCCGCGATGAACGATACACTTGTTGCCAACGCTCGAGTTAACAATTAACCAGTGTAACGATTGAAACGGACATGATCCATCCAACCGCCATTATTCATCCGAAAGCGAAGCTGGACTCCACGGTTCGGGTCGGGCCATACGCCGTCATTGACGAAGCCGTGGAGATCGGGCCGGACTGTGTCATCGGCCCGAATGTTTATATCACCGGCGTGACCCGGATTGGGGCGGGGAACGAGTTTCACGCCGGCTGCGTGATCGGCGACGCGCCGCAGGATTTGAAATATGACGGCGCCCCGACACGGCTGCGCATCGGCGACCATAATGTCTTTCGTGAACATTTCACGGCGAACCGCTCCACGAAAACCAGCGAGGAAACCATCATCGGTTCCCATAATTTTCTGATGCAGCACGGTCATGTGGCGCACAATTGCGTCGTGGGCGACCACGTGATCATGGCAAGCGGAGCGCTGCTGGGGGGGCACGTTGTGGTGCAGGACCGCGCCTTCATCTCCGGCAATTGTCTGGTGCACCAGTTCATTCGCGTCGGCACGCTGGCGATCATGCAAGGGGGCGCGGCGATCAGCAAGGACCTGCCCCCCTTCACTGTGGCGCACCTCGTAAACGAAATCTGCGGTCTGAACATCGTGGGGCTGCGCCGCGCAGGTTTTAAAGCCGAGGAACGGCTGGAATTGAAACGCCTTTACCAGGAGTTATTCCGTGCCGGCCAAAATCTGCGGGCGGCAGTTGCCGGCGCGCGGGCGAAGTTCTCCAGCCCGGCCGCGCAAACGATGCTGGATTTCCTGGCGTCGGCGCCGCGCGGCGTCTGCAGCGATGCCGGGCGGCGCGGTGGTGTGGAATCGGGCGGTGGGGATGATTAGTGTTGTCAGAGCTTTGCATGGGTGCAATGCGCGCGGGATCGCGGGTTGACGCTTCCAAAAGGGCTTTGACTGGAGGAGTTTTTTGAACTATGCTTTAGCTCCGACAATGAGTTTCAGGCTTTCGAATTTGAAAGGTCGCTGCGGAGGCATTGTCGTAGCCGCCTGTTTCGCTGCCGGGGGCGTTTCACATGCCGCCGACGGTCCGGTTCCGGCCGGGCGCGCGATTGAATTTTCGGATCCGAAGACCACTACATTGGTGACCAATCTGAACCAATTGGGCTTGGAAACGCCCGATGCGCATCATTCCGAACCGGACTTCTCCACACTCCAACCTCTGGTTCCAGCGTCCGGCTCGCTCGGCGGAATCATGCCTCCGGCACCTTCCGGTGGGAGCATGATCTCCCATCGGCGATCCAAGGATTCGTTCGATCCAAATGGAAACTGGGCGTCCCAAACACCCGAAGAGATGATGCACGGCATCGTGGTGAAGGAAATGTTGAGCCTTCCGGATTACGGAATGGACGGCGAAGCTGCCCAGCCGCCGACGCGGGCCGGAGGCATTCATGATCGGACGTCCTCCGTGCGCCGGCGAACCGACGACTCCGCGCGAATCGAGGATGAATTTAGTCTGCGGAATTCAAGTGAGAGGCGAAGCAGCTTCTGGCAATTGGAGGAATCCAATCCGCTCCTGGGTGTTTCCGAACGTCCGGAACAATCTTTGAAGAACCTTTTGGGTGCGAACCAGACTTCCCGGCTGGGCTTTACGGACGGCAGGCCCAACAGTCTCCTGGAGGCGTTCGGTTTGACTCCTGACGAAAACCGGGAAAACGATTTGAGTCCGGAAAATGTCGCAAAAAAGGCGCGGGAGAGCGCCCAGATTCAACGATATCAAGACCTTTTGGACGGAGGACATGGCGTTTTGACGCCGCTGCCGAATGGGTCAAGTCCCGGCGCCAATCCCTGGTTGGGGGGGCGTCCGGTTGCCATAGTCGATCCGCTCAACCCGTTCGCCGCTGTTCCGGGCAGCGCTGTCAATCCGGCTCTTTTGCCACCGGTTACTCCTCCCATGCCTATTCCTTCGAGTCTTGCGCCCATTCCATACGAAGCTCCGGCGGCGCGGACTCCAGCGCCCAAGCCGAATTTCTCGGTGCCCCAACGGGTGTTTTGATTTGCCGCTATTCCCAGCGCAGCACCGAAACGGTCTTCCCCGCGGCCAGCGTGGTTTTCGGTGGCACCTCCACCAGACCATTGGCGGAGGCAAAGGAACTCAGGATGTGAGATGCCTGAATGCCCGCAGAACGGACATGGCCTGCGGCATCCATCGCGACCCGCATGAAATGCCGGTGCGTTCCGGTGTTGGCGAGCGGCTCGGCCAGGATCCCGGGACAGGCCGGCAGCGTGATTCCCGCGGCGCCTTGCCAGCGGAGCAGCGCCGGCCGGACCAGCAGCAGGAAGGTCACGAGCGCGGAGACTGGATTGCCCGGCAGACCAAACAAAAACTTGTCTCCCCGCCGGCCAAAAACGAACGGCCTCCCGGGCTTGATCGCCACCTTCCAGAACTCCAGGTTTCCCCCGAGCTGCTCGAAGGCGGTTTTGACATAGTCCATTTCCCCCACCGAAACACCGCCGCACGTCACGAGAATGTCGCACTCCTCAATCGCGCGCTGCAGCGCCGCGAGGGTGAGGTCGAGCGCATCCGGGACTAGGGGAAAGATTGTGGCGATGGCGCCGGCGCGCTGCACCAGAGGAGCCAGCCCGGCCCGGCTGCTTTCGTAAATCTGTCCGGGCGCGAGGGGTGCGCCGGAATCCTTCAACTCGGAACCGGTGGCCAACAACCCCACAATCGGACGGCAGCCCGCTTGGACCCGTGCCAACCCGACAGCCGCGAGCAGAGCGAGCCGGCCGGGTGTCAAAACCTCGCCGGCTTCGGCCAGCGTCGCGCCGCGTTTGACGTCTTCACCCCGGAACCGCACGTTCTCCCACGGTTTGGCCGGCGCAAGGATGAATACTTCGTTTGGCCGGTTGGCGTCGAGACGCGTGTCTTCCTGCATGATGACCACGTCCGCCCCGCGCGGCAGGGCCGACCCCGTAAACAGCCGCACGCAGGCGCCCGCAGCCACTTCGCCGGTGAATGATTCGCCGGCCGCAACCCGGCCCGCCAGATGCAGACAGACCGGCGATGCCGGACTCGCCGCGGCGACATCCGCCCCGCGCGCGGCGTACCCATCCACGGAGGAATTGTCGAACGGTGGCAGGTCCAGCGGAGCGGGGATTCGCTCCGACAGCAGGCGTCCGCACGCTTCGCGCAGCGGGATGCCTTCGCTGACCGGGGGCGGAAGGGCGGCGAGGATTCGCGCCAGGGCTTCTTCGAATTGGAGCATCAGCCGAGGCTACTGGATCCGCGTGGGATTGGAAACTGCGGAACGAACCCGGTCCGGTTCACTGCGCGGACGTGAGCATGAGCACCTGTTCCAGGGTGGAGACGCCTTCGCGCACGCGGTCCAACGCCACCATGCGCAGCGTCTTCATGCCCTGGCCAATGGCGATTTTTCCCAGTTCGCGCGTATTGGCGCGGGCGATAATCAGCTTGCGGAGTTCGTCCGTGACGGTCATCGCCTCGATGATCGCCATGCGGCCCGCGTAGCCGGAGTTCTTGCAGCGGTCGCAGCCCCGTCCTCGAAGCAACGAGACGCCCTCGAACATGCTGGGGTCGATGTTCAGGTCCGTATACATTTTCTCGGGATACGAAACCGGTTCTTTGCAGTGCGAGCAGATGCGGCGCATCAGTCGCTGGGCGCAGGCCAGAATGACGGACGACGAAATGAGAAACGGCGCGATGCCCATGTCGTCCATGCGCGCGATGGCGCCCGGGGCGTCGTTGCAGTGAAGGGTGCTCAGAACCTGGTGGCCGGTGAGGGCGGCTTCAATGGCAATTTCCGCGGTTTCGGTGTCGCGGATTTCGCCGATCATGATGATGTCCGGGTCCTGGCGCAAAATCGAGCGAAGCGCATTGGCGAACGTGAGGCCGATTTCTTTTTTGGTCGCCACCTGGTTGATGCCGGGGATTTGAAACTCGACCGGATCTTCGACGGTGATGATGTTATAGATCGGATTATTGAGCTCGTTGAGCGCGGAATACAACGTGGTTGTTTTGCCGCAGCCGGTCGGACCGGTAACCAGAATCAACCCGTGCGGGGCATCCACGGCGGCCTTGAACTGGTGGAAGGTATCGATGTCGAGCCCCAGTTTGTCGAGGCTTGCGGAGAGGTTCGTTTTGTCGAGCACGCGCAGCACGATTTTTTCACCGTGAACGGTCGGCATGATGGAAACGCGGAGGTCGTAATCTCTGCCGCTGACTCTGACCCGCATGCGCCCGTCCTGCGGCAGACGGCGCTCGGCGATATCCAGGCTGCTCATGATCTTGAACCGCGAAGCCAGGGCCAACTGCATTTGCTTCGGGGGTGGCGTCGCGTCCATCAAAACGCCGTCGACACGGTAGCGCAATCGCACGTTTTTCTCAAAAGGCTCGATGTGGATGTCGCTGGCGCGATCTTTGATGGCCTGCACCAGGATGAGGTTGGCGAGTTTGATGACCGGCGCTTCTTCGCTGGAGGCGGCAAGCTGATCCAGGTTTACATCTTCGACGGATTCCCGCGCGATTTCGATGTTATCATCGTCCGCCGCCTCGCTGTCCGCCTTCTTCTTCGCATCCTCGATGATGTCCTCCATGCTGCCGCTCTTGGTGGCATCGAGTTGGTTCAGCTTGTCAACGATGGACTTCTCGGAAGCGATCAGCGGGGCCACCTCCAGCCGGGTGACGCGCCGGACGTCATCGATCGCGAGCACGTTCAGCGGATCCGCCATCGCGACGAACAATTTATTTTCCAGGCGCGAGACGGGCACGATCTTATGATTGCGCGCGAGTTCGGTCGGCAGCAGTTCGGCAATATCGGCGGGAATTGTGATCCGTGAAAGATTGATGGGGGGAGTGTTCAGAACGCGGCCCATGGAGACGGCCATGTCCTGTTCGCTGACGTACGCCTTTTCGAGGATGAGCTTGAGCAGGCGGGTGCCACCCTTCTTCTGTTGATCGAGCAGTTCCTCCACCTGCTTGGGAGTCAATAGACCGTCTTCCACCAGGACGTCGGCGATGCGTTCACCAAATGATTTGACTGGAGGCATGGGGTTAGCGGAAGGCTTTGCGCAGATTGTGGACGAGCTCGGTTGGCGGCGATAGATACCACAAGAGGCGGAACGGCGTGGATTCGGCGAGTTCTTTCGCGGCCTGCTGGTTGAACGGATTTGCCGTCGCGACGAGAATGGATTTGCTCATGCGGTCGAACGGCATCACGCACCAGCGTCTGCAGACATCCCCGGGAAACGCCCGCGTCAACTCGATGTCGATATCATATTTCTCCAGCGGCAGAAACGCCGTGCGGGATTTGTCCGTGAGAATTTTCAAGGACTTTTCCACCTGTAAAATCCCCTTGTCGGCCATGATCTGGATGAAAGGCTCGATGACGCCGTCGGGCGGCGCGGACATGTCCGCCGAAATCCAGCACAAATCGAAGTCGCCCGGCGCAATCAATTTCCCCTCGACAAAGATTTTGTGCATGGCCTGGCGCCCGTCCTCGACCGCGGGGGGAGCTGCTTTGCCGGGCGACTTGGGGATTTTGACCGGTTCCGGCGGAGGTTTGGCAACTGCGGACTCGGCCAGAACGGTTTCCTCGGCAAAATTGTTCGCTTTGCTTTCAATCTGCTTGAGGGCCTGGCGGACGTCCGGATCATCCGGGTTGCGCTGCAGGATGGTTTCGTATTCCAGGATGGCCGAGGAGAGTTGTCCCATTTGGACGTAAGCCTCGGCGATGCGTTTGGAGGTTCGGACCACGTCCTTCTCGCGGGTCAACTTCGAATAAGCCTCCTTGAGGATCTCCAGCGACTGATAGTCGTGCGGCTGCGACTCGGTGATGACTTCAAACATCTCGATCGTCTGCGCCAGCTGGGCCTCTTCGCCTGGACTCAACGTTGTGCTCGCCATGTCTTGTTCGCACGGCCAACCAGAGTTATCGCGTGGCGAGAACTGTGACCGGGCTCCTGCATAGCAGCAAAATGTTCGCCAGTTTCCGCCGGTACGAACGTTGCCAAAGCAACCCGGCCTGGACGCCGGACGGCTGTCCGTTTGAGGACACTTGTGTCCAGTTCTTGCACTGCGGAATTGCAATCTGCTTCGAAGTTGCGATTGTAGGCGCGGCCGTGGTTTTCGGCCGGCACATGGGACAACCGATTCCAGTCATGACACCCGCGCCCGGCGACCGCCTGCAGCGGTACGTCGGCGATCAGGTGTGTTTTGTTTTGAAAGGTCTCGAGGGCCGCCCCCCGGCCCGCGGCTGGCGCGCGCGGCTGCGCACCAATCTGGGCCGCGCGGAAATATTGCGCCGGGAAATCATTCAGGCCCACGCCAGGAGCCTGCCTGCAGCCGGCGCATCCTGGCGCGACATTCCGATGCGCGAAACCGCCGATGGATGGTCGCTCGAGCTGCCTCTGGCCGAAGCCGGCTACTTCAACGCCAAGGCGTTTCTTCTCGATCCCCAGGGCTGGCAGCATTGGCCCCAAGGCCCGGATGTGGGAATCGCCGTCCATCCCGATGCCTACCGAACCGCCAATACAGTCTATTGCGCCTTTACCCGCTTGTTTGGCGGAACCAAGGCCGCCCTCAGCACCCGGAATGAAAACCTTGAAAGCCAGATCGAACCAATCGAGGAACGCGGCTTCGCGGTCATTCCTCCTTCGGGCAAATTGCGCGATCTGATTCCCTGCCTGCCGCACCTGATCGACCGTCTCGGATGCCGGATTTTACACCTCTTGCCGGTGAATCCCACGCCCGCGACATACGCCCGCTTCGGCCGGTTCGGCAGTCCTTACGCCGCGCTGGATTTGACCGCCATCGATCCGGCCCTGATCGTTTTCGACAAGCGCACCACAGGGGTGGATCAATTCCGCGAATTGACTTTCGGCACCCACGTTCGCGGCGGTCGCATTTTTCTCGACATCGTCATCAACCACACCGGCTGGAGTTCGCGGCTGCAGGAGCATCATCCCGAGTGGTTCCTGCGCCATCCGGACGGCACGTTTGCCAGTCCCGGCGCCTGGGGCGTCACCTGGGAGGACTTGGTCGAGCTCAAGCATGAGAATGTCGCACTTTGGGACAAATTGGCGGAAGTGTTCTTGATTTGGTGCCGGCGGGGCGTGGACGGCTTCCGCTGCGATGCCGGGTATAAAGTTCCGGCGCCAGCCTGGCAATATATTGTCGCCCGCGTGCAGCAGGAATTTCCCGAAACCGTTTTTCTGCTGGAAGGGCTCGGCGGCGCATGGGAAGCGACCGAAACCCTGCTGACGGAAGGCGGCATGCAATGGGCCTACTCCGAGCTGTTCCAGAACTATTCCGGACTCGACGTTGCCCGTTACCTGGACCACAGCCTCAAGCAAAGCCAGCGCGTCGGTCTGCTGCTGAATTACAGCGAGACGCACGACAACGACCGGCTGGCGAAACGCGGGCGGCCCTGGTCGCTGATGCGGAATCGCCTTTGCGCGCTCGCCAGCGTGAGCGGCGGCTTCGGATTCACTTGCGGCGTGGAATGGCTGGCAACGGAAAAAATCAACGTTCACGGCAGCACTGGCCTGGCCTGGGGCAACCCGGACAATCTCATCCCCGAACTTGCGCGATTGAATCAACTCCTCGCGGAACATCCGTGTTTTTTCGACGGCGCCCGGCTCACCCGGCTCAGTTCGGCCGAGTCGCCGGTTTATGCCCTGCTGCGCGAATCCGGCGAAGGCAAGGACGCGGTGCTGGTGCTCGTGAATAACGATGTTGAACAGCAGCAGATTCTGAGGCTGCCGGAATTGGCCCTGCGCGAAATCAGCCCGCTGACTTTTGATCTCCTCGGACAAACCCCGCCCGAGCTCAAGCCCGTGGGAACCGCCGAAGTCCAGATTGCGCTGTCTCCGGGTTCAGCCTATTGCCTTTCATCGGCGGCCCGGCCGCGCGGGCTGAGTGGCGAGGCTTATCGCCGCAACCGGGCGCAAGCGGCCTGGGCGACCCAGGTGTTGAGTGCGGGGCCTTCCCTTCGTGAAATCGGACCGCACGACTGGCGCCGGCTGGCGGAGATGGTGGATCGTTCGGCTTTTCAATTCCTCGCGGCCGCAGCCCATCTCGAACCGCTGGCCGCGCCGTCCGGCCTGCCGTCCGCGCTGGAAAAAGTGGGCGGCAACAACCTGTTTCCAAAGGTCGTCCGCTGGAATCTCAATGACCGCCGGCGGATCACACCGGTGCCGCCCGGCCACTGGCTGCTGATCGAGGACACCGTGCCGTTCCGCGCCGCTTTGGAGGCCCGCGCGGGGAAAGGTGAAGCGCGAGCGGCGCGCGCGCAGTCCATCGCGGCTGGAAATCTCCATATCGCCTGTTTTGCCCCGCGATCAGAGGCGGCGGAAACCACGCTCCTCATTGAACGTTACGCCGAGAAAGATCCGCGCGTCGAAGCCGCGATTCTCTTTCTTGCGCCCGGGCCGCTGACGCCGCCTGCGCCGTTCGTTCCTCACGTTTCCGACATCGTCCTTCTGACCAACGGCATCGGCGGCATGGCTCGGATCTGCGTTGATTTGGGCCGCGTCACTTCCAAATACGATTGCGTGCTGGGCGCGAATCTGCACCCCGGCCTGCCGGTGGACCGGCACATTTTCGCCAAGCGCATTCGCGTCTGGGCCAACGCCGATGGGTTCATCTCACCTCTCGATTTGAAAAACCTGGTTGCCGTGGAGTCCGGTCCGCCCGCGGCCTGGGATTTTGTTGCCAACGCCGGCGACGGCTGCACGGTTGAAATTCAGATGCGGGCGGACATGTTGGAAGGACAGAATACGACCGTTTTTCATTTCCGGCGCCCGGAAGCCGCCGAGGCCGCCGGCAAACGGCTGCCGGCTGGCGCCGACGTGCGCCTCACCGTTCGGGTGGATATTGAAGACCGGAATTTCCATTGGGAAACCCAGCGCAACGGCGGCGCCGAATACCATTTTTCAACCCACACCGATGAAATCCGAGGTCCAAAATCCGAAGTCCGAAACTGCGCCGGCTTCGCCTTCACCCCGGCGGCGGATCGTCAATTGCGCGTGTTTGCCGACGCGGGCGAATATCATCCCCAGCCGGAGTGGAGCGAAAATCTTCCGCATCCGGTGGAGCAAAGCCGCGGATTGACCGGCAGTGGTGACGCTTACAGTCCCGGCTGGTTTGAACTGCCTTTGCCGGAAGGAGGCAGTGCCACTCTGGTGGTGACGGCGGAGCCGTCCGATCCTGACAAAGGCTCACTCGACGATTCAAAGTCCCGGGTTCAGAAGTCCAGGACCCTGCACGCCTTCGGAGAAAGCGACGAGTTCGGGCAGCGATTGTGGCGCGCCGCCCGCAGCTTCGTCGTCCGGCGCGGCGCAGGAAAAACCGTCATCGCAGGTTATCCCTGGTTTCTCGATTGGGGTCGCGACACACTGATTTGCGCCCGGGGTCTTCTGGCGGCGGGAATGGTCGAAGAAGTCAAACAAATCCTGTTCACCTTCGCGCGGTTTGAACAGAACGGAACGCTGCCAAACACAATCCAGGGCGAGGATGCCTCGAACCGCGACACTTCCGACGCTCCGTTGTGGTTTGGCGTGGTTTGCGCAGAACTCGCAACGGAACTCCAGCAGGCGCAAAACCCGATCTCGGAAACCGGCGAACGGAACCCCATCGAGCCGGCCGCCGCCAGCCATCAGCCGCCGGCCGATTTCTATGCCACTCCCATCGACAGTTCCGGCCGCACGATCCGCGATGTCCTCCGCAGCATCGCGGCGAACTATGTCAAAGGCACGCCGAACGGAATTTACATGGACCCCGGCTCCGCTCTGATCTGGAGTCCGAGTCATTTCACCTGGATGGATACGAATTACCCGGCGGCCACGCCGCGGGAAGGTTACCCGGTTGAGATTCAGGCGCTCTGGATCCGGCTGCTGCAGCAACTGGGGCAGATCGACGGCCCGATCGAGGGACGGAGTTGGAGCGATCTCGCCGGCAAGGCCCTCGCCTCGTTTGAAAAATATTTTTGGCTCGAAGACCGGGGTTATTACGCGGATTTGCTGATTGCCAAGTCCGGCCAGCCCGCCGCGCAAGCCACGGCCAGCGACGCTCTGCGCAGCAACTGTCTGTTCCCGGTGAGCCTTGGCGTGGTGCGCGGCGCGCGCGCGAAGCGCTGTGTCGAAGCCGCGCAACGCCAGCTCGTGGTGCCGGGCGCGTTGCGCTCACTGGCCCCTTTGCCGGTCTCGGTGCCGCTGCCGGTCTATGGCAACGACGGCCGTTTGTTGAACAACCCGGCCGAGCCATACTGGGGCCGTTATGAAGGCGACGAAGACACCCGCCGCAAGCCCGCCTATCACAACGGCACCGCCTGGACCTGGACCTTGCCGGTCTTCTGCGAAGCGCTGGCGCGCGCGTGGGATTTCGGGCCGGAAGCCGTGGCCGCAGCCCGAGCCTATCTCGGCGACATGGCCCGGCTCATGAACCAAGGGTGCCTGGGACAGATTCCGGAACTGCTGGACGGCGACGCCCCGCACACGGCCCGCGGCTGCGACGCCCAGGCCTGGGGCGTGACTGAAGCACTTCGGATGTGGAAGTTGTTGGGCACGCGCCTATCGGAGCCTGGCAGCGACAAATAAATTTATTACGCCTACAAAGCGCGCTGCCGGCAGGAAGTCGAAACATGGGAAACCCGGGCAGCCGCGACTGCTTTCCCATTGAAGCCGCCTGCGCGGATTTGTATGGTGCCACGCGATGACCGCTACGCCGGCGAATCAAGCCCTGTCGCCCCTCGCCCAATCGGTCACGACGCTCTGGGGGGTCGGCCGGGAACGCGCGGCACAGCTTGCGCGCCTGAAAATTTCCACCCTCGAAGACCTGCTGCTTCATCGACCGCGCCGCTACGAGGATCGCCGGCACTTCCGGCCCACGGCGGACCTGCAACTCGACCAGCCTGCCACCACCCGCGGCACCGTCGTCGCGCTCGGGGTCAAACGGTTTCGTCACGGCCAAAAATCCGTTTTTGAACTCATCCTGGATGACGGCACCGCGCGGCTGCACTGCCGCTGGTGGAATCTGCCGTTCATGGAAAAGTATTTCAAAGCCGGCGATGAGGTCGTCGTGTTCGGCAAGCCGGTTTCCCTCAAGCCGCGCACCATGGACCACCCGGAAACCGAGGTCGTCGAACGCGGGGAAGAACATTTCATCCATTTCAACCGGATCACGCCCATTTACCCGCTGACCGAAGGTCTGCCGCAACGCTGGCTCCGCGGCCTCATCTGGCGGACGCTGGAGAATTTTGAATCACAGATCGGTGAACCGGCATTCGGAGTTCCGCCTCTCGCCTCGGCGAAGCCTCCGGCGCCGCCGGGGTCGGGCGGTGGCGGAACGCGGGTGCCCGCACCTGCGGCACGTCCGAACGCGATCAAGACCCGCGAACCTTCCTTGATCTCAGCAATGGCCGGCGCTGCTGCGGCCGGGGACCGCCGCGCTCCATTGCCGGCGCGGGCCAACGCGGTTCACATGATTCATTTTCCGGAGGAATTGTCGGACGTGGAAATCGCCCGGCAACGGCTGGCGCTGGATGAGTTTATTGCTCTGCAATGGCAGATTCGGTTGCGCCGAAAAAACTTCGAAGCCAAAACGCAGGGTCTGCCTTGCGGCGGGAACAATCATTTTATCAAACCGTTTCTTGCCGCCCTGGGTTTCAAGCTCACCGCGTCGCAAACCCAGGTGCTGCGCGAAATCCGCGCGGACCTGCGCGGTCCGCACCCGATGCGGCGCTTGCTGCAAGGCGATGTCGGTTCCGGCAAAACCGTCGTGGCGGCGTGCTCGGCGCTGATGGCCATCGAAAGCGGCTATCGGGCCGCGCTCATGGCGCCGACGGAGATCCTCGCCGGGCAACATTTCCACAATTTCAGCCGATGGTTTGCGCCGCTGGGCATCGGGGTGGAGTTGCTGACCGGAAGCCGCAAGACCATGAAGTTCGAGACCGGAAGCGCGACGGACAAGCCGGCGCGTCCAAACCTCATCATTGGCACTCACACGCTGATTGAATCCCGCTTTGCGCCGGACAAACTCGGGCTGGTGGTCATCGACGAGCAACACAAGTTCGGCGTGGCGCAGCGCGAGCAACTCGTGCGCAAGGGCCGCTATCCCCACCTGCTCGTCATGACGGCGACGCCGATCCCGCGCACGCTGGGGCTGACGGTGTATGGGGAACTGGATATTTCCGTGATCGACGAATCACCGCCCGGCCGGGGCCGGATCAAGACGTTCGTTCGGGCGGCTGACCGGCTGCCGAAGGTCTGGTCTTTTTTGCGCGAAAAGCTGGCGCAAGGCCGCCAGGCTTATGTGGTTTATCCGCGTGCCGAGGAGCCGGGGCCGGAGGGAATCAAGGCCGTGACGCGCGAATTCGCGAACCTGGAGCGGCTATTGACGCCCTTTCGCGTCGGCCTGTTGCATGGCGGGATGAAAGGCAGGGAGAAGGACGAAATCATGGCGTCATTTCGTGCCAACGCCGTGCAGGTGCTGCTGGCGACATCGCTGGTCGAAGTTGGTGTGGACGTGCCGAACGCGACCGTGATGCTGGTTGAAAATGCCGAGTGCTTCGGCCTGGCGCAACTGCACCAGCTGCGCGGGCGCATCGGCCGTGGCGCGCAGGATTCGTACTGCATCCTGGTTTCCGACGCCGCCAATGAAGCGGCGCGGGAGCGGCTCAAGGTGCTGGAGGAAACCACGGATGGTTTCCGTATTGCGGAAGCCGACCTCCAGCTGCGCGGTCCGGGCGAACTGTTGGGCCGGCAGCAAAGCGGGATGCCGGGTTTCCGCTTCGGAGATCTGGCTTCGGACGGGGAATTGATCCGGCTGGCGCGCCGGCTGGCGGCTCAACTGACCGGTGAATAATTTTCGCTTGTGCTTTCTTTGATTCTGGTAAAGGGTAGGCGCACTATGAAAAGGAAACTATCGTTAGTTGTATTATTGGGCCTCACGTTAGGCGCTGTTTTGTCCGGCTGCAATCAACAGGCCGCGACACCATCGACGCCCGCGACGACCAACGCGGCGCCTGCCATGCCATCGACAAACGCGCCGTAGGGTTCGCTTTTAAATCATTTCGAACCACTCCAGGCCGGGCAATGGTTTGCCCGGCTTTTTGTCTTGCGGCCGAGGCGACGGCTTGGATTCCGGGTCATTGAGGTTAATTTGCCGGCATGAAAACACTTTGTTTGATTGCCGTTGTCATCTCCGGTTGCGTGGCCGGTTGCGGTGATCAACCGGGCAAATCCGCGCCGCAATCAAACGCGGCTACCAACGGAGGCAGTTTGCTCACCGCTCCGGTCGATTACCTCAACACCATCACCAAGGCGGAGCAATCCGCCATCAAGACCATCGATTTGTCCACGGTGAACTCCGCCATCCGCCAGTTCCAGGTTGAACTGGGCCGGTTGCCCAGGGACCTGGATGAACTGGTGCAGAACAAATACATTCCGCGCATCCCGCCGGTGCCGTATGGGACAAAACTTGTTTACGATCCCGAGACCGGCGAAACCAAGGTCGTAAAACAGCCGTAATCCCGGGTGGTGGTACGTTTTGGTGGGGCGAGGCTACTGACGAGCCGCCTTCGCTACGCTTCGG
>CAZFOA010000052.1:0-11578 GCA_964520205.1 uncultured Verrucomicrobiota bacterium
CGCCCAAAAGCAGCATTCCGGTTCCCGCGGCCGCACCCAATTTTAATCGCACCCGGTGCCGCTGCAGTGTGATTAGAAGCGGGTGATTGCGATGGCAGGGACATCGCGCTGCGATGTCTCCACCCCGCGTCCAGCGGGGCCGAATGAAGGGTGCCAGAGGCTCAACCACGCCCATTGCGCCGCTGAACGCGGCGCGGACGGCGCAGCGCGCCGTCCCTACCGACCCACTTTCAATCACGCCCCTCCGGCGCCCCGACGTTTTGAGGATTGAAAGTCACCCGGTGTATCCTTACGGTGAGGCCGTGTTTCCTGAGGAATGCGGACCCGGCTCGGAAGTCAACGGCTGAGCCAGATAAAAGACAGTTATGAATAAACGGCGCGCGCAAATGTTTCGGTTGGCGGCGATCTCACTGCTCGCCCTGCTGATGGATGGTTGCGGCAAACCCGGCGGCGATAGCACCGGCCCGGCCGCCGAGGTGATCCAAGTGGGCGAGTTCGCCTCACTCACGGGCAAGGAAGCCGCGTTCGGCCAATCTTCCCATAAGGGCACTCTGTTGGCCGTTGATGAGATCAATGCTGCCGGCGGCGTGCTGGGCAAAAAAATCCGGTTGGTTTATGAGGACAATCAGTCCCAGCCCGGACAGTCGGCGACCATCGTCCGCAAACTGATTTCCCGGGACCAGGTTGTGGCGGTGCTTGGCGAAGTGGCTTCCGGCCGTTCCCTCGAGGCTGCGCCCATTTGTCAGGAGTATAAAATCCCGCAAATTTCCCCGTCCTCGACCAATCCCAAGGTCACGGAAATGGGGGATTACATCTTCCGGGTCTGTTTCATTGACCCATTCCAGGGAACCGTGATGGCCCGGTTCGCCAAGGACACCCTCAAGGTGAAGAACGTGGCGATGCTGTCCGACGCCGCCTCGGCCTACAGCGTCGGGCTCGCGCAATTCTTCAAGCAACGGTTTCAGGCCGACGGCGGAACCCTGGTCGCCGAGCAGAAGTACAGCGGCGGCGACAAGGATTTCAAGGCGCAGCTGACGGCGATCAAGGCGGCGAACCCCGAGGCGATTTTTGTGCCGGGTTATTACACGGAAGCCGGTTTGATCGCTCTGCAGGCGCGGCAGCTCGGCATTACCGCGCCTTTGTTCGGGGGCGACGGCTGGGAGGCGCCCGAGTTGATTCAGATTGGCGGCGACGCGCTGGAAGGGTGCTATTATTCGACCCATTATTCTCCCGAGGTGAACTCCGAGGCGGTCCAGGCATTCGTGAAGAAATTCCAGGCCAGGAACAACGGCGAGACACCGGACGCCATGGCGGCGCTGGGCTATGATTCGGCTTGCGTGCTGGCCGATGCCATCAAACGCGCGGGCACGACCGCCGAACCGCAACTGCGCGACGCCATCGCGGCGACGAAGGATTTCGCCGGCGTGACGGGTCTCACCACGCTCGACGAACATCGCAACGCGACGAAATCCGCGGTCATCCTTGAGATAAAGGGCGGCAAATTCAAATACCTGGAAACGATCAATCCTTGAGCGAATTTCTCCAACAACTGATCAACGGCCTCTCGCTGGGCGTCATTTACGCCCTCATCGCCCTCGGTTACACCATGGTTTATGGCGTGCTGCGATTCATCAACTTCGCCCACAGTGACGTGTTCATGATCGGCGCTTTTGCCGGTTATTATCTCTCGAAACATTTTCCGCGCGAATCGATTGCCGGCGGCCTGGCGGTGTTGCTGGGCGCCATGCTGATCTGCGCCGTTCTGGGCATCCTCATCGAGCGCCTGGCCTACCGCCCGTTGCGCAACCGCTCGAAACTGAACGTGCTCATCACCGCCATCGGCGTTTCCCTGCTGCTGGAAAACTCGGGGCAGTTCGTTTTCGGAGCCGATCCCAAACCGTTTCCCGCCCTTTTCCCCGCCGCATCAATCCGCTTCGCCGGCGGGCTGGTGCTGTCGAGCAACCAATTGGCTGCGTTTGTGGTCACCGCGCTGCTGCTGGTGGGTTTGCGGTTCATTGTGATGAAGACGAAGATCGGCACGGCCATGCGAGCGCTTTCGTTCAACCCGGTCGCCGCATCGCTCGTCGGCATCAACAACGACATCGTCATCTCGTTCACCTTCGGCCTCGGCTCGGCGCTGGCCGCCGCCGGCGGAATCCTTTACGCGATGAATTACCCGGCGATCGATCCGTTGATGGGCGTGCTGCCGGGATTGAAAGCGTTCGTGGCGGCGGTCCTGGGCGGCATCGGCAACATCCCCGGCGCGGCGCTTGGCGGCGTTTTGCTCGGCGTCGTGGAAACCCTGGTGAACGGCAGCCGCTGGTCCACCTACACCGATGCGATCGCGTTCACGGTTCTCATCTTGATCCTGCTGTTCCGGCCGGCCGGCCTGCTGGGGAAGCTGGACATCGAGAAAGTTTGACCATGACTCCTCTCGCACCCGGCGTCCGGCCTCGGCGCAATTGACCCATGCTCGCCCGCGCCAAGACTGTTTTGCTCGCCGCCATCGCCGCCAGCCTGCTGGCCGCGCGGTTGTCCGGCCGGATCAACCCTTACTTTCTCGACATCATCACCGGCATCGGCATCAACATCATCCTCGCCGTCAGCCTCAATCTGATCAACGGCTACACCGGCCAGTTCTCTCTCGGCCACGCGGGTTTTATGGCCGTGGGCGCTTACACCTCGGCGGCCGTCTCCATTTTCTGTGGACCGCGCCTCCTGTCCGTGCTGGGCCACCACCTCGGCGCGACCTCGGTCCTTTTCTTTTTGGCCCTGCTGGCCGGTGGACTCACAGCCGCCGCCGCCGGAGTCATTGTCGGGGCGCCGTCGCTGCGGTTGAAAGGCGATTATCTCGCCATCGTCACCCTCGGGTTCGGCGAAATCATCCGCGTCCTCTTCCGAAACATCGACTCGCTCGGCGGCGCCCTGGGGCTGACCGGCATTCCGCCTTACACGAACATCTTCTGGGTCTTCAGCTTTGCGGCGTTGACCACGTACGTCGTGACCACCCTGGTCAACTCCACCTACGGGCGCGGCTTCCTGGCGGTGCACGACGACGAAATCGCGGCCGAGGCGATGGGGATCAACACGACCAAGTATAAAATCATCGCGTTTGTGGTCGGCGCTTTTTTTGCCGGCATCGCCGGCGGACTGTACGGCCATTTCAAACTGTCCATTGATCCGAAAGGATTCGATTTTATGAAGTCCATCGAGATTGTCGTCATGGTGATACTTGGAGGGATGGGCAACACCGCCGGCGTGATACTTGCGGCGATTTTGCTGACCGTGCTGCCGGAGTTGCTGCGGCCGGTGGCGGAGTACCGGATGATTCTTTACTCGCTGTTGTTGATCGTCCTCATGTTGACGCGGCCCCAGGGCTTGTTCACTTTCGGCAGAAAGGCGGCCGGATGAAAAACAGTGAATTAAATCGGTTCGCCGCCGGCAATCAGTCGCGGGCAGAGGCTCTCGTTTCTCGTGGGTAATACATGCCGCCCCTGCTCCAACTGGACCAAGTCACCATCCGCTTCGGCGGATTGACCGCGGTATCGGCGCTGGACATGGACATCGGCGAACGGGAACTGGTCGGCCTGATCGGCCCGAACGGCGCCGGCAAAACCACGGTTTTCAATCTCATCACCGGAGTCTATCGTCCGACGAGCGGCGGCATCCGCTTCGCCGGACAGCCGATTGTCGGGCATAAACCGTATCAAATCACCTCTCACGGCATTGCGCGGACGTTCCAGAACATCCGGCTTTTCGGCAGCCTGAGCGTTTTCGACAATGTGCGTGTGGCCTTTCACCTGCACGTGGTGAGCGGCATCGCGCATGGACTGTGGCGCGGCAAGGCTTTCTTTGCAGAGGAAAAGGCCATCGAAGCGCAGGCGCTGGAGATGCTGGAAATTTTTCATCTGGGCAAACTTCGCCATGCGCCGGCCCGCAGTTTGAACTACGGCGACCAGCGGCGGTTGGAAATCGTCCGCGCCCTGGCCACGCGGCCCAAACTGCTGCTGCTGGATGAACCGGCGGCGGGCATGAACGCCGGCGAAAAGACGGAATTGATGAAGCTCATCCAGTTTATCAAAGACAAATACAAAATCGCCGTGCTGCTGGTGGAGCACGACATGCAGGTCGTCATGGGCATCTGTGAGCGCATCGTCGTGCTCGACTATGGCGAAAAAATCGCCCAGGGCACCCCCGCCGAGGTGCGGATGAATCCCAAAGTCATCGCAGCCTACCTGGGCGAGGAGCGCCCGGCGGCGGCCCGATAAACCGCAAAATGCTTCGCTGTTAACCCGCCATGCTCGAAATTCGCGACCTCAAGGTCAACTATGGCGCCATCACCGCGCTGCATGGGATTTCCCTGCAGATCAAGCCGGGCGATGTCGTCACGCTCATCGGCGCCAACGGCGCCGGCAAGACCACGACGCTCAAGGCGATTTCCGGTTTGCTGAAACCGCGCGGCGGTCAAATCCTTTATGAAGGCAGGGAGATCACGAACCTGCCCCCGCACCAGCTGGTCCGATTGGGCATCGCCCAGGTGCCGGAAGGCCGCATGGTGTTTGCCAATCTGACCGTGCGGGAGAACCTGATGATGGGCGCGTACCTGCAGCGCGACAAAGGCGCGATCGGACGCGAATTGGAATTCGTCTTCGGGATGTTTCCCCGGCTCCAGGAACGCGAAAACCAGATGGCGGGGACGCTTTCCGGCGGCGAACAGCAGATGCTGGCCATCAGCCGGGCGCTCATGAGCAAACCGCGATTCCTGATGATGGACGAACCGTCGCTCGGGATCGCGCCGCTCCTGGTAAAAACCATCTTCGAGAAAATCGTCGAGATCAATCGCCGGCACGGCATCACCGTGCTGCTGGTCGAACAGAACGCCAATCTGGCGCTGGAAATTTCCCGCTACGGTTACGTGCTCGAAACCGGCCGGGTCATCTTGCAGGGCGACTCGTCCGAATTGCGCCGGAACCCGCAGGTCAAAAGCGCCTATCTGGGCGGAGGGTGACGCCGGTTCAGGCTGCCGGCGGCGGCGCTTTCGGCAGCAGCCGGGCAATCAAGATCAACAGGACAATCACCACCAGCGCCAATATTCCCCAAAAGAGCACCCCGCCCTTTCCAGCCGCCGGATTATCGCGCCACGAGGATTTCTTGAGTTGTTCCTGCGCCGACAGCGATGCCGCAGTCTTGTCCGCCGTCAGCAACTGGTCCGCCACCAAACTCAGGTCATAGCGCGGCGGCGGCGCTTCCGGGTTGCCATAGTAGAGGAAAATCTCATCGTCCGCTTTCGCTTTGAACAAAAGGCGCGAGGCGGGATAAAAAAGTTGGAACTTTTCCAGGGCGATCGGCGGGTTGTCGCCGTTTTGTGTCTCCAGAAACAGCGTGTCGCTCCGGGGTGACGCGTCCAGGGTGAGAAAGAATTCCCGGCGCTTGCGTTCAGGGGTTTGGACCCAGGAACCGCTGGCAAGCAGGCGCCCGTAAGGCTCGCCGCGTTCATCGGGAATCTCCTCATGGAGTGTCAACTGGCGCTCGAACAAAGCCGTCTGCGCCTCGGAACTCAAACGCGTGACCGGCAGATTGGGCTGCGGAAGTTTGAGGATCCAGCGGCTCAGCGTCGGATGTTTTGTGTCATTCGTGGCGGCAACCGTCGGAACCAGGGAGCGGCTGATCGAAGTCCGTTCGAGGATGTAGGGCAGTTGTTTGCCGCCACGCACGAGGCGAAGATCGTCAAAGCCCGGCTGGGCCCGTGCAAGCGCGTCGAGGTCCAATTCAACCTGTTGCGCCCCGGAGCGGCTCAACTTCACGGCCTTACGGAATTTCCACGCCGACACGTCCAGGGCCGCCCCCTGTTCCTCGACACCGGACAGAACTTCCGGCGGGCGATAATTCGGATTGTCGGCCGGCGCCGGAAGCGGGATGGGCTGCGCCGGCACGGATTTCAGATTTGCGCCCAGAGCGGCCAGGTCGTAACTGGGCGCCGAACAACGGGTGTTGCCGCTCAGCAAATGGTACGTGCCTGTCTGTCGGGCGAGGAACACCAGGTAAACCGGTCGCCGCTCCGCGCGCACCGCAGTGATCGGCAGCGGCGGGCTGTCCTGATTCCTGATGAGCAGCAGCAGCTCCCTCGACCGCACCACGTTGCCCAGTGAAACGGTCAGGTTGGACGAAACCGGCAAGCCTTCGAGGGCGATGCGATAAATGTAACTCTGAGCCACGGTCTGTTCCCGGACGGAATCCTCCAGGATCTGCGGCACCGCCAGGGTGACCTGCCGGGTGAAAAGCGGCTCGGCGGTTTCGATGTGAATGGCGGCGATATTCAAATTCGCCGCGCCCAGATTCAGCGTGAGCCGGGTTTCGCCGGGATTCTCATCCCGCTCGGAAATCGTGACGGGCAGCGATTCGCCGGGCGCGGTCTCGCCCGCGGCCATGTGGACGAACGCGCCCGTGAACGGAACCGGCTGCGATCGCTGGTCGTCAACCGTCAGCCGCAACCACCCCCACGCGCCCGGCGGAAAAGACAAGTGAAGCTGGCCCGCGCCGTTGGGCTGGCGAAAAATGGGAAGACCTTGAGCAAGCGGTTGCCAGCGGTTTCCGTCGCTGGAACCTTCAATCTTCACTGACTTGATGAAATTGGCCGAAGGACTGTCCAGCGTCACGCCATCGAGCGGCCGGGGCAGCCCTGATTCAATCGTGATGACCGTGCTGCCCGGGTTCAGCGAGACTTGAAATGATTTTGCGCCCTGGCTGATCCTGCCGGCCGGCGCCGGCCGTTCGATCAGGTATGGCACTTCGCCGCCCGCGTCGTCGTAGAGGCGCAGATCTTCCAGTCCGGCGCGAGCGGCATCCAGGGTTTCGACCGGCAGACTCAGCTTGATCAGGCCGCCGGCGGGCACGAGGAACGGCTGCTCGTGCTGCCAGTCCGAGGGCAACGTCGCGGCCGTGACGGAGACACTCCAAGCCAGCGTGGTCATCAACAGCCCCAAGGCAAGACGACTCCTCAACAATTGGTCGGGCGCGTCACTCCGTGCGCGCCGCGCGGTTGCCGACCAACGCTTTGGACTTCCGCCGACGGCGCGCACGGAGTGACGCGCCCTACCTTGCAGTTCATGGAGAGCTTCGCCCCTCCGTGTTGAATTTCTATTCCGCCGGTTCATTTTTTGAATCCTGTTTCTTCAGATCAGCCGCGAAGAAACGTTGATAGGCGAACGAGGCCACAAACGCAATTGCCGCCACACCGATAAACGCGCCGATCCGGTAAAGCTGGTTGAGGCTTGCGAGGTCGTGAAAAAACAATTTGATGAGGGTCACGCTCAACAACCCGACGGCGGCATATCGCGGCGCGCGAAGATTCTTCAGGATACCGGCCACCAACAGCACCAGCGCAAACAAGGCCCAGGCGATGGAATACGTCATGTCGCGCGCGAAGTTGCCGCTGAACTGAAACGTCAGAGTCGCGCCGGGTTCGCTGAAGTAATCGGCGATCTCGATGTTTAACAGCAGGAAGGCCAGCACGGTTCCCAGCGCGGCCAAAATCGGCGGCGTATTGGCGCCCAGGACCTGGTGGCGCGGCGGCGCCAGCAACCGCGCGCCGAAGAACAGGCAGACCGTCACGAGGCCGTAAGCATAGAGGTACCAGTTCCAAATCGGCGTCGTGCTGCGCGCATGATATTCGAGCACGGCGGGATTGAGAGCGAGCCGGCCAAAGGCCGCCATCAGCAAACCGACGCCCGTGAGGCGCAATCCCGGATGCGGCACGCGATGGAACAGCCACAGCAACGCGGCTCCTTCCAGCGCCCACCCGATCGTGATCCACTGGCGGTCAAATTGGATCGGGAAAATGAGCGTGATGAAAAACAAAGCCACGCCGCCGAACCAGGCGAGCTGGGTCATTCGCGCGCGGTTCGTTGCCGGAATCATTTTCAAAACCGCCACCAGGCTCAACAACGGCGGGAGGGCAAATGCCGCCGGCAGCAGACCCATCATGGGATTCGGATAAGCGGCCAGGACCAGGCGATGAATCAGGAAAAACTGGGGCAGCCCGGCCAGCGCGGCGGTGGCCCATGGAATCACCTTGTTGCCGAATTGCCGCAGAAACAGGAAAGGAAACAGCCCGAACACACCGAGAAAAATCAGATACCAGGTCAAAGGCATCGCTGGATTGGCGGGATCGAACCGGTTGAAGTGCCAGGCACATTCGAGCGCCGTCACACACGTCAACCCAATCGCAGGCAGCCCATCCTGCGAAAACAACCGCGTCACACCCAACAGCAGCACGACCAGCAATAGCGCCATGCCGAAGACCGGCGAGGGATTGGCCAGAGGCAGCCGGAGCGTGGCCATGATGAGCAGCAGGAACGGCAACGCCGCCGAGCACGCGGGCAGGAGCGCGGCCAGATTGTTGGGATCCAACGCATCTTCGTTTAGCGTCATGCCCTTGGCAATCGCGTCGGGCCGCAATTTGCGCACAGCCCACACGCTCACCGCCACGAAAAAGACCCCAAATGCGCCGAGGAGGAAAAACGAGGTCGGCAAGCCGGTGAGCGTCTGTGGGATTTTGAAAATCAGCGCACCGGTGGCCGCAAGCGTCAGCAGCATGACGACCAGCACCGGCATCAACGAAGCCGTCACCACAGCCAATACAATGGCCAGCATGTCGACCAGCAGCACGAACGGCCAGACCAGGAACGACACTTCCGCCAGTTGAAAAATCGGAATCAACACCAGCACGAGCGCCAGTGGCGGGAACATCTGGCCGGCCCAGAGGATCGTGGTGGCGCCCCGAAAGCGTCGCAGCAACGCGGGGAAAGCCGAGTGCACGACGGCGAACACGAAATAAAAAGTCAGACCCGCGTTCAGCAGTTCGTTGCTGAGCGATTTGGCCGTCCACAACGCCAGCAAGCCGAAGACGGCGAGACCGGCGAGAGGTTGGGCGGGGGCCATTTCATCGTCCAGGACCACCAGCGCGGCGACGATGAGATCGATGACGAAGACGAAGCTGAAAATCAGCCACGGTTGCTGCGCGAGCGGGGCGAAAGTCAGAAACCAGGCGGTAAAGCCGAGCGTCACGGCGGCCAATCCCAGCGCGGAACCCGACAACCATGGGTTCGACTGCCGGCGGGACCTGGCCCGCCACGAAGCGACGAGATACAGCGCGTTGAATCCCAGCAACACGCCCAGCGCAATCAGGATTTTGTTCCCTTCAAAATACTTTTCGGCGACGAAGAATTTGTCGGCCCACCCGATTTGCATGAGAACCGTCCCGGCGGCGGCAAGCGCCACGAGGAACAGCCAGCGGCGATACAACGCCGCCAGGATCAGACCCGCGTCGAGAATGGCGATGTAACCGAACAGGCCCAGCGGATTGTCGCGATCGGTGTGAATGAGAATCGGTGTCAGGAAGCCACCCAGCATGCCGAGGATGGCGATCACCATGCCATCGAGCCGGACCGCGAGCAACAAGGCCGTGCTGGTGATCAACACCATGAGCAGAAACGTCGGGATTGTTCCGAAGAACTCGAAGTGATAAATCGAACGGCAGGCGAACGTGACGGCATAGAGGATGACGACGCCGGTGGCGCACAAGGTCTGGGCGCCGATGATGTATGCTTTCCGCCGATGCAGCCAGGCGCCGCCGATCAAAAAACCCAGGCCCGTGAGAAAACCGAGAGCCACGCGCAATTCGGGTGTGATCCAATTGCGGTCGAACGAATACTTGACGAAGAGGACGACCCCGAGAAACGCCGCCAGCCCTCCCGCATAGGCAAATCCCTTGACGCCGAGAAACTGTTCCCAGTCAAAGGCCGGAGCGGTTTTGCGGGGTGACGAAAGCGGAGGTCTCGGCTCCGACATGGGCTCGATCTTGGCGGAGAGCGATGCGGCGGGACTGGGGGCGGCAATTGTTGGGGGCAGCGGCGGCGGACCCGAGTGCCTGGCAGCGGCTGGAACGAGCGGCGGCGGGACAAGCGGCGCAGGCTCCACCGGGAGCTTCGGAATGGCCGGATCCGGTTTTGGAGCGGCAGCGGGGAATGGAGCGTTGCTGACTGGCTGCGCAACGGGTGCGGCGGCCGGCCCGGTTGGGGTCGTTTCCCGGGTTTTCCTCAACCGGAACATTTCCGATTCCAGCGTGCCGAGCCGGAGCGAAAGCTCCTCGATGCTCTTGCGCGCGTCCACGACGCGCACGATGAGCCAAATGGCCAGGACCAGGGGAATTCCCAAAACCAGGAGAATGATTAAGGCTACCGTTGCTTCCATTGTGTTTACCTTCAGCGGACGGCACGGCTCACTCGACGGGATTCAGGGTGGAACACCGCGCAGGGCGGTGGCAAGGCTGAAAAAGACCACGCGACAAAGTTTACGGCGTCAGCATAGCCGGCTGACCGGACACCGCGACGCCGTGTCCCAGCCGGATCACAACCGTTTCTGATGGCAGGCTGCTTTTTCACGCCGTCAAGCTAACCCTCTGTTCGCGGCATCGTTAATCGAAAAAAACATGGGCTCGCTGCATAGGAACTGATGTGCGCCGTAAAGGCGTTGCCTGGCAGACGGGAGCGCCAGCCTCCGGCCCGGCACAACGTCCCGGCAGGCCGCAACACGACGGATTGCAGAGCCGCGCTCCGATCAAATGGATACCCCCGACCTACTGGGTTCTGGACAAGTGATAAAACTTAACCTTAAAGTTTCCCAAAAAAGTTTTTGCTTTTTCTGAAAACGCTGTTACAAACATTCATGCCGGTTGTCGGAGCCGGTGGAAAAATTTCGTTTTTTGAACGACTTCCGCGTGGGCGCGTCGGTTCCTCACGACCAGATTTGCGGAGAAAGATCGTGTTGGAATGAACGTGCCTATTTTTTTTGCAACAGCCGGCCCCAAGACCGGCCAGTACGAGCTTGTCTATATCTGGGACCAGGCTACCCCGGAAGCCAAGGTCATCATTTTTTTCCTGCTGGTGTTCTCTGTCGTAGCCTGGACCGTGATGATCTACAAAGGCCTTCAGATGCGCCGGGCCAAGAGGCTCAATCACTTCTTCACCGCGGAATTCCGCTCCCAAAAGGCCGTGCTGGATGTATTTGACCGCCGGGTTCAGGCCGATGGTTGTCCCATGTTCATGGTTTATCAAACCGGCAGCCTCGAGCTGGACGCGCGCCTGAAAAATCCGGGCGATGGCGCTCGCAAGCGGTTTGTCTCGCTCAAAGGCATGGAACACGTCAAGCGAAGCCTGGAAAACACCGTCGCGCAGGAATCCTTGAAACTCGAATCCGGCCTGATCCTGCTGGCGATTGCCGTGAGCGGCGCGCCATTTCTGGGATTGCTCGGCACGGTCTGGGGCGTGATGAGCACGTTCGGCCACATCGCCCAGCAAGGCAGCGCCACCATGGCGGCGATGGCGCCCGGCGTGTCGGCGGCGCTGATCACGACGGTGGCAGGATTGCTGGTGGCGATTCCTTCCATGTTTGGCTACAACTGGCTGGTGCACAATCTGCGCGTCCTGACGGTCGAGCTGGACAACTTTGCGCAGGAACTCGTGTCGAAAATGGAAACGGAATATCTCGAGGAATAGTTATAGTTGCAGGTTGCAGGTTG
>CAZFOA010000052.1:11678-18058 GCA_964520205.1 uncultured Verrucomicrobiota bacterium
GAAATAAAATCCAGAGGCAAAATATGGCGGCTGTGAAGCAATTTGAGGATTTAGGGGTATGGCAGGACGCACGGCAACTGGTTCGATCGGTCTATTCGGTTTCGAACCAGCGGACGTTCTACCGGGATTGCGGACTGCGGGAGCAGATTCGCCGTGCTGCGACTTCGACGATGTCCAACATCGCAGAAGGATTCGAGCGGGGAAGCAAGAAAGAGTTCATGCAGTTTCTGAATATAGCCAAAGGCTCAAATGGCGAAGTCCGATCACAACTTTACGCTGCGTTGGACCAGGAATACATCAGTGAAAATGAATTCGACGCAATGCGCGGCTCGGCAACTTCGCTTTCGCGGAGGATTGCTTCCTTTATCCGCTACCTGGAGAGCTATCCCAGCGCGACACGCGTGAAAAAGACCGACAGATGTTCATCAGCAAAACCTGCAACCCGCAACTTTCAACTTGCAACCAACTGATGCGACGATTCTCCCAACGCAATTCGCTGGTGACGCTGAGTGATATCAACATCACCCCGTTGCTCGACCTGGCGTTTGTGCTGCTGATCATCTTCGTCATCACCACACCGCTGCTGGAAAAGGGGCTCGAGTTGAAACTGCCCAGGCTCAACGGCCAGCCGGATAAAGTCAGCAAAGAGGATATCCGCACCGTGGAAATCAGTCCGCAGGGGATCTACACGCTCACCCGCCGGCAGATGAAGCTCGATCTGATCATTCAGCAATTGGTCCAGGATTTTCGCTACAACCCGAATCTCGTGGTGTACATCCGCGCCGATGAAAACAGCCGGACCAAAGAACTGGCTGCGCTGATCGACGGCTGCCAGCGCAACGGCATCACCCGCTACTCGCTCCGAACCCAACCTTTGGAACGGCAATGAGCCGGCTGCAAAAAAAATGCATCATCGCCTCGGCGGGCTTTCACCTGCTGCTGGCGCTCATTCTGATTGTCGGCCCGGCATTTTTGTCCCCAAACAGCAAAAGCGATAACCTGCCAATCCTTGATTTCGTGCCCGTGAAAACCGTGGATGCCCTGGTATCCGGGGGCGGGAATCCCAGGGCACTGCCTCCCCCGGCCGTCACGCAGCCCGCACCGCAACCGCCGACGCCTGCGCCCCCGGCCGTTTCGCCGCCGGAACCGGCCCAGGCAACGGAGCCGGCGCCTGAGAAGACCGAGCCGGCGCCGACGCGCCGCCACACCATCGAGGTCAACACCAAGATTGTCCGCCGGGATCCGACGGAAGCAGCCGAAGCCAGGAATTCAGCACAGCGCCGTTCCCAGGAAGAAGCCAGGCGTCAGGCGGCAGCTTCGGCCTTGACCCGGGCAGCCGCGGGAATCCAAAGCGGCCTGTCCGGCAGCACCACGGTTGAATTGAGGGGCCCGGGCGGCGGCGGCGTGCCCTACGCCAATTTTTTGCAGGCGGTAAAAACGATTTACACCGACGCCTGGCTGGTGCCGGTGGGAGTCACGGACGATTCCGCGACCGCCACAGCCTCGATCACGATTGCCCGCGATGGCAAGGTGATCTCGGCAACCATCATCCGGTTTTCAGGCAACAACGCGGTGGATCAATCAGTTCAGGCCACGCTGGACCGGGTGCGCTACGCTGCGCCGTTGCCTGACGACGCCAGTGAAAGCCAACGCACCGTCACCATCAATTTCAACCTGAAAGCAAAATTACTTGGATGAAACAAACGACGCGGTTTGACAGCAGCTTGAAACTCCTCTTGCCAATCCCGAAAACGGCGCGGCTTCTAGTCCTGGCCGGTTTTCTTGCACTGGCCGGTTCGGCGTTTTCGCAGATCGACATCACGAAACAAACCACCCCCGGCAACACCCCGCCGATTTGGGTTTCGATGACGGGCTTCACCGGCGAGGCGGCGCAAGTGTTGCAGTTCGACCTTTATGTCCAGGGATTCAATTTCACCAACGCCGACAACGCGCAATATCTCATCAGCGGCAGCAACAGCGGCAATCTCCAGGGCCGTGTTTCGGACCGTTACAACAAAACCGCGCTGCTGTCCAAAGCTTACACCGGCGCTTCGCTGCGGCGGCAAGCCCATTCGTTCGCCGACGATTTCGTCGAGGCGCTTGGGCGCAAAGGCATCGCGAAAACCAAGATTGCGTTCAACGTTCGTGGCGGCCGGAACGGCGAAATTTATGTCGCGGACTTTGACGGGCACAATGCGCAGGCGGTGACGCGGGACAACACGCTGGTGGCCGCGCCGTGCTGGGTTCCGGGGCGGTTCGCGCTTTACTACATTTCCTACAAACTCGGCAACCCGGGCATCTTCTCCCACGATCTGTCCACCGGCGCGCGCAAAACGGTCGCCTGGTATGGCGGCTCGAGCATCAGCCCGGCGGCCTCGCCCGATGGCCGCAAAGTGGCCATGATTTTGAGCAAGGACGGCTGGACGGACCTGTATGTCGCCGATGCCGACGGCACCAATTTGAAGCGCCTGACGCGGTCGCCCGAGGATGAGTCCTCGCCGTGCTGGTCGCCGGACGGGCAATGGATTTGTTTTGCCACCCGCATCAAAGAGCGCCGGTCGCTCTGCAAAGTGCCCGCCGGCGGCGGACCCGCCCAACGCATCTCCACCGTCGGAGTCCTGAATCCCACCGAGCCGGACTGGTCGCCGGACGGCAAATGGATCGCCTTCACCGCCCAGATGGGGGGCTTTGAAATCTGCGTCGTGCCTTCGGGTGGAGGCAATGTGACCGAACTGGTCGCGGGCGAGGATCCGTCCTGGTCGCCAAATTCCCGGACGCTGGCTTTTTCCCGGCGCAACGGCGGTCACCTCTCTTTGCTTGACGTGCCCACGAAACAAGTCAAGGATGTCGCCCGAGTTTCGTCGGGTGAGAATTCACAACCCAGTTGGGCTCGATAGCCCGTTTCACGAAAGACGATAAAAAATGAAAGTAACCAAGTTTACAAGTTTGTTGGTAATCGGATTGGCCCTGAGCCTTGCCGGCGTCGGCTGCAAGCACCGCCCGGTGCGAGTCACGGAAATTCCCGGGTCCAAAGCGGGTGTCGGTGAAGCCGGACCGGGCAATGCCGTTGGCGGCGGAGCGGAAGGGACCAATGGCACGAGCGAGATCGCGGCGAATTCGCCGGACTCGCACAAAGGCTGGACGGAAGATGCCGAGACGCTCAAAGCGGATTCGGTGCATTTCGCCTATGACAGTTCCGTGGTGCGGGAATCCGAGAAATCCAAAGTGTCCGCCGTCGCCGACTATCTGAAATCCAACGCAGCGGCGGCGCTGCGGGTGGAAGGCAACTGCGATGAACGCGGCACGGCGGAATACAACCGCTCGCTCGGGGACCGCCGCGCCCTGGCGGTTCGCGAAGAACTCGTCGGCTTGGGCATCGATCCGACGCGGGTGGACACGATCAGCTACGGCAAAGACCGTCCGGTGGATACCGGGCACAGTGAGGAGTCTCACTCCCGGAATCGCCGTGATGATTTTGTCCTCTTGACGAAACCCCAGTAAGCCCGGCGGTTTGACGCCGATCCGGCGGGACGCATCCACGGCATCCAATGCCGGCCCGGCGCCTGGAATCTCTTCGAATCAGGCCGGTTTTGACGCTTTACTAATGGCGTCTGCCGGCTTAGGTTCCTCAGCGACAGGTGATCACTATGAATGCAACTTTAGCTGTGCTGGGATTGAGCGGTGGCGAACTGGTGTTGGTGCTGGTCGTCATCCTCGTTCTGTTTGGCGCCAAACGGATCCCTGAGTTTGCCAAGGGCCTGGGCAAGGGAATCAACGAGTTCAAGAAGGCCTCGCGCGAAGTGACCGACGAGATCGAACGCTCCGTCGAGGAACCTCCTCCCGCGCCCAAGGCACCGGCCACCAGTCCCAATACCCAGCCGCAAAGCGCTTCGCAACCTTCGCCCGCACCCAAAGCCTGATTGATTCCCAACCGCAGGTTCTGTCATGGCTGATCCCACTGAAGAGCCGCGCCCGGAGGACCTGGAGGAAGGCGGCGGACCGGTAAAATCCTTTCTCGAACATCTCGAAGATCTCCGCTGGCTGTTGATCAAGAGCGGCGCGGCGCTGTTGATCGCGATGATCGTGTGCCTTTACGGCACCAGCCAGATCGTCTGGATCCTGAAACAACCGCTGCAAGAAGCCGCCTTGATCCAGGTGGGCCGCGCGCAAAAGGTGCTGGTCCGTTTCGGCACCAATACTCTTTCCGTTCTCGAAGCACCCACCAACAGAATCGGCGCGCTGGACCTCGGCACGAACCGGTTCGTGGTCCTCCAAGTCGACCCGGTCGCGGTGGGCACCAACCTGCTCCTGAGCGTTCGCGCCGAGCCGAATCCCTCGACGGAGGACCGGTTGTCGAGCGCCACCGAACTGGTTTATCTGGACCCGGCTTCGCCGTTCCTCTCGTCGCT
The DNA here is from genome assembly GCA_964520205.1 of uncultured Verrucomicrobiota bacterium. Classification (GTDB taxonomy): domain Bacteria; phylum Verrucomicrobiota; class Verrucomicrobiia; order Limisphaerales; family BOG-1460; genus CAZFOA01. The sequence continues at coordinate 16,088 of CAZFOA010000052.1, forward strand.
GCACCTGGCCTTTTACTGCGGCATCCTGCTGGCGGCGCCGTTCATCTCCTACTTCATCGCCCAGTTTGTGCTGCCCGCCTTGAAGATCCGGGAGAAGAAATACGTTCTGCGCGCGTGCGGCGTCGGCGCCGGCTTGTTCCTGGCCGGGGTTCTGTTCTGCTATTGCTTCGTTCTGGCGCGCGCCTTGAAATTCGCGGAAGTGTTCGCCTTGTGGATGGGGGTGAGGGTGCCGGAATGGCGGGCGGAAACTTATTTCAGTTTCGTCACCAAGTTCATGCTCGGGATGGGCCTGGGATTTGAATTGCCCGTCGTGCTGCTGGCGCTGGTGAAGATCGGCATCCTGGATTACCGGAAACTTGCCTCCCTGCGCCGGTACATGCTCGTGATCAATCTGGTCCTGGGCGCGCTGCTGACGACGCCGGAAGTGTTCACGCAAGTGGTCATGGCCGTGGTGCTCCAACTCCTCTACGAAATCAGCGTGTGGATCGCCTGGTACTGGGAATGGAAGGAAAAGAAACGGCAGGCGTCCGAACCGCAATCCTGAAATAACCGGGTTCAGCCGTCCGGAGCCGCGTTTTCTGAAAACGCTCTTTACAACTTTCCAAACCGCGTTAATCTCCGCTTAACGAATCGAACTTTATGCGAAACACGTATTTCTCCCTGCTCGCTGTCGCCATCGTTGGCGCGCTCGCTTCCGGTTGCGTCCACGTGGAACAGAAATTCGGCCGCGGCATCGACAATTCACTGGAAATCGTCCGCTGGGGCGAATTGCGCCGGACCAAGGAGCAAACGTCCATCTTTGATTCGCCGGACGCCGGTTACACCACCGGATTGGTGCGCGGCATCAACCGCTCGCTGGCGCGGACGGGTCTCGGCATTTTTGAAGTCGTAACCTGTCCCTTCCCGCCCTACCGCCCCCTGTTTACCAATCACCTCAGCCCTGGACCCGCGTATCCGGACAACTACACGCCCGGCATCGCGTCGGACTCCAAGTACGATACGGATACTTATTTCGGCTTCAGCGGCGGAGACGTGATGCCAATTGTGCCGGGCAGCCGTTTCCACGTTTTCGACACGCATTGAGTTTTAGAGCCGCTCCAAGCTGCGCCAACCCGAAAAGCATCCGGGGCTGGCACATTTTGTCATGACGCTCGAAAAGCAGTCTCCCGCCAAAGTCAATCTCCTGTTGAATGTTCTGGGCAGACGCGCCGATGGCTTCCACGAACTCGAAACCGTCCTGCAGCCAGTAAAGGTGTTTGATGAATTGAGTTTTGCGCGCGCCAACGGCGGCATTCACCTCGACTGCAACGAACCGGATTTGCCGACGGACTCGGGAAATCTGGTTTACCGCGCGGCGGCGGCTTTCCTGCAAAAGGCCGGAATCAAAGACGGCGTGCGCATCCGCCTCGAAAAACGGATTCCGCTCGCAGCCGGGCTCGGCGGCGGCAGCGGCAATGCCGCCACAACGCTGACGACCCTGAACGAACTTTTCGGACAGCCGCTTTCGCCCGAATCGTTGCACGCCATCGCCGCTGCACTTGGCTCGGACATTCCCTTTTTCCTCCAGACCCGGCCCGCGCTGGCGACGGGACGCGGTGAGACCCTTCAGCCGATGGATGGGTTCCCGGCGTTGCAAGGCCGGGCATTCCTGTTGATCCATCCGGGGTTCGGCATCTCGACGGCCTGGGCCTATCAACAATTGGCCCGGTTCCCAACCGCGCTCAACGGCCAGCCCGGCCGCGCCCGAAAGCTGATCTCGAAACTGCAGGAAACCGACCTGAAAACGGCGGGGGCGGAGTTTTACAACTCACTGGAAGCGCCGGCGCTCGCGAAATATCCGCTGCTGGCGTTGTTTCAGGAATTCCTGCGCGAAAACGGAGTGGATGCCACGCTGATGTCCGGCAGCGGTTCAACCACGTTTGCCGTGACGCCGGACCGCGCCGCCGCCGATCAGCTGGCCGAAAAATTCAA
>CAZFOA010000053.1:0-17980 GCA_964520205.1 uncultured Verrucomicrobiota bacterium
CGCGAAAGAAAGGGCGAGGCGCATCACTTGCACGAGCAACCTACGACAGATCAATTTGGGAGTGCGGATGTATTCCGATGATGCGAACGACACTTCGCCTTCCTCGCAGAACACAAATCGAATTGTTAATTATTACAAAACGCTCGTGCAGAGCTACCTTGGCATGAAGGGGCCGCCATCACCTCAAGATAAACTGTTTGCCTGTCCTGCGGATACATTCCGCTATTGGACTTCGGATGGTGTAGTGGTGTTCTCGCCTACGGGGCGTCACGAGTCATCAAGGCAATATTATTCCAGTTATGCATTCAATGGGATAAACAAAGAAACGACGAATTCCAGTGCGAACGGCTCCATTCTAGGCATCGCCGGGCAGAAATTAAGTGCGATAAAGCACCCGGACAAAACGGTTCTGGTCACAGAACAATCATCCTTTTTCCCCTATTCATGGCATAGGCCGAAACAACCAATTTCCAATCCGAACAGTTGCTTTTTCAACAATTCAAAAAACGTGGTCAGCTTTGTAGATGGACACGTCAGTTACATCAAAACATATTGGAATGGACAAGCGGGCTCGCTGGCTATGTCTTACAATCCTCCTGCCGGATACGATTATCAATGGAGCGGAGATTGATTATTCATAACCACAGGCAGCCTCCTAACCAGATCGGTGGAGCTACCTTTCCACCTGCCTCGGTGTTTGCGGGCGGTTTGGGTTTCGGATCGGTTTCGTTTCATTCATGGCTTTATCCCCCGTGAGCAGTCGCCGGCCTTCGAGCTAGGCATCTATGCGTATGAGCCGTCTTATTTCACAGTGAGCAGCCTCGGACTTCACCCCTGAAGCTGTGCGTCCAGGAGCGGCTTGTCCGCCGAAGCTTCTGGGCGTAGGCGTGAAGACACCGTACGGATTTGAACAGGAGGACACGGAGAAAACAGAGGGAGGCTTGATCTCCGCTATCTCTGTTTGCTCCTGTTGAATTCAGACGGTAATTTTTGCGACTGCAGACCGGCGAGATTGATGGTTTGATTTGTTGTGGCCGCCGCGGCACGTGCGGAGCCGCTGCCATATTTGAATCAAGGCTGGTCGCTCGAGAAAGAGCAGACGAGATGATTTTTCCTGCTATATGGCTGCAGGCAACGCATGATGGCGTCTCCAGATCAGCCTCGCCGTTCAGGCGTGCTTTGGTCCCGCGCGCCTGAGGACGTTAGACCGCCTGAGCGCATGAGGATTGTTATAGCCATCTGTTGCGGTGTGATTCAGATAGTTTTGGCTAAGAAGTTTTGCCCTGAAAGTTGCGATCCGGTGGTTTATTGGCCGTTGCCGTTATTTCACCTGATTTGGCATCCATTTGCATCCGGCCCGAATCCGATTGCTTGCTTTGCAGGTTTGGTGCTGAATGCTATCATTCTTTCATCAGCAGTTTTTGTGATTCTTGGATTGCTGAAGAAGATATGAGATTTTACGACGAGCATCCTAACACGTCTCAGGAGCCATCCGCCGTTGGCGCTGTCAGTTCCGCTGTCGCTGTTCATCTCGCGAATCGGGGGTGCCTCGGCTTTCTACGCCAGGCGGCGATCGAGCGTTTATGAAAATACCGAGCATCCTCATCTCAGCGTTTCTTTTGGTTGGTTGCGCGAGTTCGCATCAGCACGCATCCCTGACCGCACAGCAAGCCAAGTCGCTAGCCATAAGATTAGCCAACGACAAAGCGTTCGCGCTTTATCATTGCCAGCCATTTCAAGATGGGCAGCCGGCACATTTTGTAGCCGGGCATTGGATTTGGACTGACCAGCAAGGATTTGGTCATGGCGATGTTCAAGCCAAGGTTGAGCTTGCAGCAGATGGTTCGACACACGACGTTGACGTGCAGCTTTTTGATAGCACGAATCTATTTTGATATTTGCGTGACGCCGCCTAACAATCTGGCTCCACCGAATGCCCCGATCATGTCGCGGTTCCAATGTGGATATCGCCGGCGCGGCATCGGTGAGCCAGGTCGATAGCCAAAATCCCGCATGCAACATGTAACTGGCATTGGAGGCCTGTTCTTCCGAGCGAAGAATCCGACAGCGACGGCTCAGTGGTACAGGCAACATCTCGGCATCGATCCCATGCCAGCCGATTACAGCCAGAAGCCGTGGTCACAAGAGGCAGGACCGACCGTCTTCGCCCCGTTTCCGCTGGACAGTGAACATTTCGGCGACGCCACAAAGCACTGGATGATCAATTTTCGCGTGAGGGATCTCGACGCGATGGTGGAGCAGCTCCGTGCCGCCAAGATTGACGTCGTTGTTGATTCGGAGAAGTATCCGAACGGACGATTTGCTCGCTCGCATGATCCGGAAGGAAATCCCATCGAGCTGTGGGAACCGAAATGAACAGTTCTAACAATCTGTCTGCAGGCAACGCATGGTGGGCGCCTCAGTTGACGATCGGACATCAATGTCCCGGGGAGCCTGAGCCGCGACGTTGGGCGAAACGATGCACGTTTAGGTCCGCACTATCTTTAATTCCCGGGCGGTCAATGGAAAGAAGGATCAGGGCCGGAAGTTTTTGTTCTCTTCCGTCAAGCGTCCTCGGGGCGGGAACTCCCGCCTTCGCTCAAAGCTATCGGAAGATGAAAACGGTCATGAGACAATTTGCGAATCCAGACCGGCAGCAGCAGTCGAATTACATTGAATGAAGCCAGAGGTCGGTGTTGCCTCCGAGGAAAAGCATGATGAACGCGTATCTTTTGACGATGGGCCTGATCGTTGCGACTGCCACTGGCGTCCGCGCCGGCGGATGGGAACTGGTGTGGTCGGACGAGTTCGATCACCAGGGCCTGCCGGACCCCACAAAGTGGGGTTATGAAGAGGGGTTTGTTCGCAACCACGAAAGCCAGTACTACACCCGGGCGCGATTGGAGAACGCCCGAGTTGAGAACGGCCTGCTGATTATTGAAGCCAGAAAGGAACACTTCACACCGACGAATCGCGCTCCCGTTGAATACACATCAGCCAGCCTGGTGACGCTGAACAAAATGAACTGGCGCTATGGCCGGATCGAGGTGCGGGCGAAACTTCCCCAGGGCAAAGGCGTCTGGCCCGCCATCTGGACCCTTGGAACCAACGAATCCAAGGTCCATTGGCCGGCTTGCGGCGAGATCGACATCATGGAGTTTGTCGGCAAGGAGACGGACAACATTTACGGCACCCTCCATTACGCCGTGGATGGCAAGCACCAATCCGACGGCGGCAAATTGGAGACGAACAATCCGTCCGGGGATTTCCACATCTACGCCATCGAGTGGTCCACGAACCGAATTGATTTCTTTTTCGACAAGGAGAAATATCGCAGCGTCCTCATCGACAAGGCCGGCAAAGGCGAGGACAATCCCTTTCGCAAACCCCACTACCTTCTGATCAATTTTGCCCTGGGCGGCAGTTGGGGCGGACCGATCGATGAAACCCTTCTTCCGCAGAAATTCCAGATCGACTATGTGCGCATCTATCGGCAGAAACGGGATCCACACGATGCCACAAAGGATGCGGACGAGCGGTAACTAAGGTGCGTCACTCCGTCCACGCTCCGCAGTACTGCTACGGAGCACGGGTGCGCGCCGTCTTCGAACGCTGAAACCGCCCGATTCCAAAGCCTGAGATCAACCGCGGCGCGCATGGAGTGACGCGCCCTGCCACTTTGAGACGGGTCCTGGAGATTTGAGATTCCTCACGTCGGTTCCTGCCTATTCCTGAGCCGGTGGCGGGGGCTTGGGAGTGTTCAAGGCGCGATCGAGGAGAGCTTTTTCCCGCGGGCGATATGCAAGTTTCAGCGCTTCGGCATGTCCGGCCGGCGTCATCTTGCCCCAGGATTTTTGCAGGGCGTTGACCACTTTATCATCCGTGGTTTTGTCCGCGAGATCGCCGAGTTGATATTGCAGGAAGACGAGGCACAACGCGTCTTCCAGGACGCGGCTTTCCGGGTCGCCGGGAAAATCTTTTTTCAGGTTCAGGCTCTGCACGCCGGCGATCACACTCTCCGGATAGCCGGTTTCGCGAAGGATGTCGCCCGCCTTTTTCGCGTGGAATTTCTTGAGTTCCTGCCGCCATTGGAGGTAGCCGGCCCGGGTCATGGGATAGGAATGGCGCGGGATCATCCACCGGCACAAATGCTGGCAGCGCGCGGCGAGGCGGAGTTCTTCGGAGGCTTCCGGGCACAGTTTCAACACCCAATCAGTGAGCCATTGGGCATAGATCCGTTCGCGCGGTTGCGGCACGCCGCCGACGATTTCGATGTTTGGGTCGCGCGCATTTTCCGCATCGAACCGTCGGATTGCCGACTCAAACCGGCCGGGTTGAGCGCCTGGAGATTGTGACGTCACGCGCTGGTCTTATTGCAGAAGTGGGTTATGGTGACAAGGATGATTCCGGAATCTGATATGGATGAATTGAACCGGCCTGCTGCCAGGGCGGCTCGCCGGGAGTCTCGCCCCGCCGCAGGAGGCCCAGCCGGCCTGTTCATGGCGTCTCCGGGACGAAACAACGAAGCAAGAATATGAATACGTCGGCATCGCAAGGTCCGGTTCCGCCGGAGGATTTTCAGCGGCAGTTTTCCGAGTTTTTGCGCCAGCAATTTCAAGGCGGGGCGGCACCGGGTCCCGAGTCAGACGCGAGCGGGGTGTCGGTGCGAGCGGACTCCAAACCCGGGAGCGGCCCGTTGGAATTCAAGATGGAGCCGCGGCGGGTGAAGGAATATCTCGACCGCTTCGTCATCAAGCAAGACGAGGCGAAAAAAGTGTTAAGCGTGGCGCTGTGCGATCATTACAACCATGTCCGACTGGCGCAGGAAGGCAAGCCGACACCGAACTACACCAAGCAGAATGTCATCCTCCTCGGTCCGACGGGAGTGGGCAAAACCTATTTGATTCGCAACGCAGCGGAATTGCTGGGCGTGCCGTTTGTAAAAGCCGATGCGACCAAGTTTTCGGAGACCGGCTACGTGGGCGGCGACGTGGAAGACCTGGTGCGGGATTTGGTTCGGCTGGCGGACGGGGACGTGGCGCGGGCGCAACACGGGATCATTTACATTGACGAGATCGACAAAATTGCGGCGTTGGCGAACGCGACCGGGCGTGACGTCAGCGGGCGCGGAGTTCAGACGAACCTGCTGAAGCTGATGGAAGAAACCGAGGTGCCGGCACGGTCGCCGAATGACATTTCCGGCCAAATCCAGGCGATGATGGATTTACAGCGCGGCCGCAAGGCGCCGGGCACAATTAACACCAAGTATATTTTGTTCATCGTCAGCGGGGCCTTCGACGGCCTGGAGAAAATCGTTCAGCGGCGGTGGCGCGACGCGACGATCGGTTTTGCGGCGAAGGAGACGGCGCCGGAAACTTCCGAAGCGCTGCTGTCCGCGGCGCAGACACGTGATTTCATCGAGTTCGGTTTTGAGCCGGAGTTTATTGGGCGGCTGCCGGTGCGCGTGGTCTGCCACCCGTTGAACACGGACGATTTGTTTCAAGTGCTGAAAAACTCGGAGGGCAGCATGATCCGGCAATACGAGCAGGATTTCGCGGCGTATGGGATCGAGGCTCTTTTTTTGGACGAAGGACTGCGGCGCATTGCGGAACGTGCTTCCGGCGAGCAAACCGGCGCGCGGGGCCTGATGACCGTATGCGAGCGGGTATTCCGCGACATCAAATTTGAGCTGCCTTCCAGCCCGGTGAAGCGTTTTGTGGTTACCGCCGGGCTGGTGGAGAACCCGGTGTCGAAACTCAAGGAGATGCTGGCCGATCCGCGCCAGGAGGAACGGATGGTTGCGATGCAATTGGTGGATGAATTCGCCCGGCGCTTTCAGGCTAATCACGGCATCACCATCCGGTTCACCCAGGCTGCCGCCGGCTTGCTGGTGGACGAAGCGCTGGCGGCCTCGCAATCCGTGCGCGATTTGTGCGCCGCGCGATTCAAGGATTTCCAGTTTGGCCTCAAGTTGATCACGCAGAACTCCGGTCCGCGGGAATTCATCATTGACGGGGATGCGGTGAAAGAGCCGGACAAAGTATTGAGCGAGTGGGTGGTGACGAGCTACCGCAAAACGATGTAAGCGGAGGGGCTGGCGCAGGCCGGCGGATTTGGGTTCGATTTGTCGGCGCTTTCGGGCCTTGGAACATCCCAAGGTTCATGACCCGTGAGCCATTCCAAAAGGAACAGGAAGCTCCCGACGAGCCGCTTTCGCTCCGCTACAACAAGCTGGGAAGGCTCGCGAGGACGTTCGCCCCACCGGCTATGCGAATTACGCGACTGCGCTCGGCTGAAGGAGCGTGACGGTTCCATCTTCCCGGAGCGCGGCTGCGAAGTGGAATACGTCGCGGCGCAGGCTGAACGGCACGTCCCCGCTCAACGCGGGCCTGGCGAGCAGACGGCGGCCATTTCGTGATTCCGCGGCGGCGGCGGCCAGATTCGGTTGGGCTTCGAGGTAGAGCCGGCGGGCCATCAGGGCGGCATCCGACACTTCAGCTTGAGCGCAAGCGTTCCAAAGCAGTTCGCACAAAGCGCCGGCCGCGAGGACATCTTCATAAGCCGCCTCCTCGAACGTGCCGCTGCAGACGACAAGCACATTGTCGGGCCGCGCGCGCGTGATCCATTCCGCCGTCGCCTTCAAGTTGGAAAACGACGCGATCAAAACCGTTTTCGCATGGGCGCAGGCCCGCAATGCGCGTGTGCCATTCGTGGTCGTCATGACGATGGCTTTGCCAGCGACGCGGTCCCGGGTGAATTCGAGGGGTGAATTGCCCAGGTCGAAGTCCACGCCGCCCGTGAGCGCAGCGGGGATGCGCAGTCCGTCCCGTTCGCCGGCCAGCAGGACTCGCGGGTCCTTTTGCCGGATGTCGAGCGCCTCGGAGATTTCGGCCACGGGAATTATGGCCGCGGCTCCATTGGCCAGGGCCGCCAGCATCGAGCTTGTGGCGCGAAACACATCGAAAACAACGCAGAGCGTGTCGTCCAGGTTGCGCCGCTTTAAACCCGCAAAATCGGCGGGTGTAAAAAGAACTTCGAGGGTTTTCATTTTCAATCAGCGAAAGCGCGCCCAGTTATGACGGCGAATCCTTTCCTGGCAGGCGGTGCGGACCTTGCGCGAGGTCCTTTTGCTTGGTTCGAACGTAATGGAACAGGTATTGTTGGGCATAGCCGGCATTGGGGCCAAAGTAGGATTCAGAAAACGTCCGCAGCCGGCCCGGTTTCGCGCGCCGCTTGGGAAAGTAGAGCTTCTGCAGCGCTTTCATGACCCAGACATCCACGGGAAAGGCCGTTGGAAACCCGTAAGCGAACAGCAGGACGCAGTCGGCAATTTTCCGGCCGACCCCAGGCAGGGACATCAATTCCATCCGGGCGGACGCCATCGGCAGAATCCTTAGCTCGTTCAAATCCAATTGGCCGTGGGCAACGGCGTGAGCGGTGGCCTTGAGGTAGGGCGCGCGGAAACCCATTTTACAGGCGCGGAGTTCGGATTCCGTGGCGCCGGCAAGCCGCTCGGGACGGGGAAACGCCCATGCGGGTTTGGATTCGGAGGCGGTGGAAATGGGTTCGCCGAATCGTTCGCAGAGCAGAGCCACGATCTGTTGAATCTGGACGATGCGTTTGGTTGAGGAGAGGATGAACGACGCGAGACATTCCCAGGAGTCCTGGCGCAATAGCCGGAGTCCGCGGCAAGACTTCACCGCCGCGCGCATGGGCGCGTCGTCGGGGAACGTCGCCAACACCCGGCCCAGCTCCAAATCGATTTGCAGGTAATCGGCCAGCCATTTCCAGTCCGCAACCGGTTCGGCAACTTCGGCGTCGATTGCGTCCGGGGTGGAACGGAGGCGCACGCTGCGTTTGCCGACCACGCCGTCCCAGGCGCCGCTCGCGAATTCCCAGCGGAACGCCTGGCCCGACTTCAAGGTCGCTGCCAGGTCATAGTCCGCGACGGGAAAAGTTGCGCGTCGCGAAAGTGGGCCGGCCTCAGCGCAGGTTGCGGCACTCGAAAAGCTGGACGGTATGAAAGACACGGCCACGATACAGGACGTTATACAAACCCAAATCGGTGATGGAATCAAATTCCTTCGACAGGACCGGCGGGGGCGGCTGCGGCTGGGGCGGGTATTGGAGGAGGTTGGTTTCGCCGGCCAGCCACTTGGGAACCCAGTCGTGAACGAGGGGCGGCCCGCCCAATTCACAGGCAAAAATGGCGTTTTGACCTTTGCGTTGCTCCGGGTAGCCGGGCCAGAAGAAGAACTGGTTTTGGGGATGGTCCGACGAAAGCGCATAGACCAGGGGGTTTTCGACCACGTTGGTGCGGGCTTCGGGGAGGTAGAAGCTGAGGAGGCCGGCCATCTGGTAATGGCCGCCGATGATGAACGCCGGTTTGCCTTCAGCGGCCAGCTTGAGCCATGCCTGCTCCACGACTTTTGCCATGGCGCCGTAGGCGCGCACACGGGTCAGCGGATCGGGTTTGGGCGGCAATGGTTTCCCAACAATTTTTTGAACGAGGCTGGTATCGTGCAACAAGACAACCATCGCCAGCCCCAAGCCCAGGCCTGCGATGAGCCATGATCCGAGAGTCCGGACGCCCAGGCGCCAGCGGATGTCCCAATAGACAACCATCAAACAGAGGAGCGGGAGCACGGAAGGCGCGATCCAATTCGGCAAAACTCTCGAATGCAGGGTGAACAGCCCATAGGCCAAAAAGAGGGGCGCGCCCATGCTGAACAAGTAAACCAACCGCGGATCGTGCCGGTTTCGCCGCCAGAACGCGATGGACGCCCAAATCGTGGCGACAAAGAACACGGGATTTAAAAGCCCGGTTTCCGCGCCCAAAAAGTCGAAGCCATACCGGAATGTCGGGTGCCATGGAACATTCAGATTCGCGTTTTCGGCAAGGTGTTGCAGCGTGGGCCAGCCGTGCCGCCCGTTCCAAATCAACACCGGCAGGGCGCAGAGCAGGTTGAGCAACAAGGCGAGGTAAGGCCCGGGTCGCCGAAGCTGCGCCCGGGCTGGTTTCCAAAGAATGAAAAATACGATCCAACAAAGCCATTGAAACAGTTCCGTGTATTTGCTCAGAAAACCCAGTCCCATCCATAACCCGGTCCAGAGCCAAGCTTCCGTTTTTGCGTCCGGCTGCGCGGCGCGCCAGCCGGCAACCATCGCTGCCGTCCAGAATAAAACCGAAAGCGGATCCACGGTCATCAAGACCGATCCCACCGCCATCATCGGCGTCGCCGTGACGATGAGCAAAAGGAAGAAACCGGCGCGGGCGTTGACTTCGCGGGCGAAAAAACGGAGCAGAACAATACCCAGCACGGCTCCAATGATGGGCGAGAAAAAGCGGACGCCAAATTCGTTGTCGCCCCAGAGGTGTGTGCCCAGAAACTGGGTGTAAGCGATCAGCGGGGGTTTGCTATAGTAGGAAAGCGCCGGGTGTTTCGACCAAACCCACTGATATGCCTCGTCCCCGCTCAATTCGATGGTGCCGCCGCCGATATACACCAGACGGAGGAGCAACATCAGCCCGACGACCACGTAACCCAGGCGCAGCCAATGAGCGTCGATAGTTGGGCACGACCCGCCTCGGTTTCGTTCCGGCGCGGTCGCACCGAAGCCGGAGGCGGAGGCGGTGGGGTTGACCGCTGAAACTGCGGATGGTGATTCCGGGAGGGGGATACGCGCTGCCGGATTGACCAGTGAAGGCAGCTTCCGCCACCAGAGCGGAAACCAGTTTCGTCCGGCCCATTGCCAGATTGAATTCACCGCCCACATTCCGGCGGCGGCATAACCTGCCCCGAGGATCGCCCCGGCCAGGACGTCGCTCGGGTAATGCACGCCGTTGTAAACTCGCGAGAAGGAAACGAGACACGCCAGCGGCAGCATCAGCCGCCAACTGCGCCGGTTGTAAACCAGCAAAATCATCGTCGCCGCGAACCAGTTTGCCGCGTGCGACGAAGGCATGCTGTTGTGGTTGGGTTTGTCGGCCGCCGGGCCGCCGCCGGCTTCGGGGTTTCCCATTGGAGCCACCGGCTTTGGCCGCCCGTTGCTCCCGTCGGCCGGGAGCCGCACGTCGGACCATGTGACAAAAGGGCGGGGCCGTGCGACGGCGTGTTTGATTGTATTGCAAATCAAGCCATCGCCCGGCCCGACGATCAAAGCGAGCATCAGCACGCAGAGCCGTCCCCTAGCCCGGCCTTTCCAGAGCACGAGCAGTCCCGCGATGAGCGCCGCCACCAGGAAGAGGCTCTTCGAATGACTGCCGCTTGCGAAGGGCATGATCACGTCAAAGAAAGGGTTGCTCAGCGTTTGGTTGATGAAACGGAGCAGCGCGACGTCCAAAGCGTGGAGCCAGTGCACGGAGACAGTTTAGCTGTGAAATGCCGTAAGAAAACTTATTTGCGCGGGCGCCGGCGCGCGCTCCCTTTTATGATCTGACCGGCGGAAGCGGATCGTTTCAGTACACCACCAGCGACCGGATCGGGAGTCCTTTAAGGCGGTCGCGGCCATTGAGGAACTTCAATTCGATCAGGAACGCGACCTGGACGATTTGCGCGCCGAGTTTTTGCACGAGCGCAGCCGCCGCGGCCGCGGTGCCGCCGGTTGCCAGCAGATCGTCGATCAACAGCACGCGGCTGCCGCTTTTCAAAGCGTCCACATGAATGGCCACGGTCGCCTTGCCGTATTCGAGATCATATTCCTGTTCGTGTGCCCGGTAAGGGAGCTTGCCTTTCTTGCGCACGGGAATGAACCCGGTCTGAAGCTTCAACGCCGCCGCAGCGGCAAAAATAAATCCGCGGGCATCGATGCCGACGATGGCGTCGACGTCGCCCGGTTTGAATCCCTCCGTGAGCAGGTTTACGGAAGCGGCGAACAGGCCCGGATCGGCGAGGACCGGTGTGATGTCTTTGAATTGGATGCCCGGTTTCGGGAAGTCGGGAATATTTCGAATGGCGCGTTCGATGTCCAAAGCGGTCGGTTGAGAGCGATTCATGTTTGATGGCCGGTTTTCAGGAATGGTTCCCCGAAAAGCCGCGCGCTGTAAATGAGAAACGGCGGCGGGAAGGGATTTTAAGAGCAACTTGTCACTTGCCACTGAACCATGGACTTCAGGCTGGAGTTGCCGGGTCGGAGACCGGCGTTCCGGCAGCCGGGCCCGGTTGTGACCGGGGTCACTTTCTTGCGGATTCCAGTTTCTCGATCATTTTCCGAAGCTTCCGCAGGGCGATATTCTGAATTTGGCGCACGCGTTCGCGCGTCACGCCGAATTTTTCGCCGACTTCTTCCAGGGTTTTTTCCGAACCGCCGTCGAGTCCGAAGCGGTAGCGCAAAATGGTGGCCTCGCGTTCATCGAGGGTTTTGACCATCTCCTGGAGCATCCGGGTGACGGTCTTTTCCTCCAATTGTTCGTAAGGAGTGTCCGCGTTTTCATCCTGGACCACCTCGGCAAAATTATTGGAATCTTCGTCGCCGATGGGGGCATCCAGGGAAGCCGGGCGGACCGCCGCCAGGCGCATTTGCGAAACGCGCGACGAGGTCATGTGCATTTCCGCACCCAATTCTTCGTCCGTCGGTTCGCGGCCGAGTTCTTCCTGGAGCCGCATCGCGGTGCGGCGCATTTTGGAGATTTTATCCACCAGATGAACCGGCAGGCGAATGGTTTTGGACTGGTTGGCCAGCGCGCGTTTGATGGATTGTTTGATCCACCAGGAACCGTAGGTGGAGAGTTTGCCGCCCTTGGACGGATCGAATCTTTCGACGGCTTTCATCAAGCCGATATTTCCCTCGCTGATGAGATCGAGCAGCGGCAGGCCGATGCCTTCATAATCCCGGGCAATTTTGACGACCAGACGAAGGTTCGCCTTGATCATCTGTTCGCGCGCTTTCTTGTCCCCTTTTTTGATGCGCGCCGCCAGTTGGATTTCCTCCTCCGGCGTCAGGAGTTTGACCTGCCCGATTTCGCGCAGATAAAGTTTGATGGCCGTGTCGCCGTCGTAACTCGAACGCTCCGGCTCCGGGGCCGGGGTTGCCTCAATCTCGGCAACCACCTCGGCGCCGGGTTTGATGACTGCGATCGGGACGGCGACGTCATCGGCGGGCGGCGGACCGGGTTTCTGGACCTTTGCCTTGCTTCGGTGAGAATCCGGTTTGGCGGCGGGCCGGGCCGATTGCAGCCGGGCCGGTCGCACGCGTGTGACACGCGCGACGGACCGCGGGATGCTCCGGCGGTCGGGCTTATGATTTTTTGCTTTGGCAACCATACGGACGGGAACGGCGAAGTTTAGGTCCGGAACCGGTATTCACAAGACAATTTGCGTTCCGGACATGAGCTTAACTCCGGCTGTTCTGTGCGCGGTTGAGGAAGTAGAGCAATTGCATGACCGTGGTTACCAGCCCGGCGACATAGGTAAGCGCCGCTGCATTCAAGACACTGCTCACACCCGGGCGCTCGCGCTCGCTCACCAGGCCGAGTCGGAACAGTTGTTCCTTCGCCCGGCGGCTCGCGTCATATTCCACCGGCAGAGTCACAAGCTGGAAGAGCGTCAACACGGAGAAAATCGCGATCGCCAGGAAAAGGAACTTCGAAAAAATCGCCTGCCCCAAAAACCAACCGAGGGTCGCGAGGCCCATCCAGGCGTAACTGGCGAATTGCGCGACCGGCGCAATGGCCGTGCGGAACTGCATCGGCGCATAAGCCGCCTGCTGTTGCAGCGCGTGGCCCGATTCATGGGCCGCAACACCGACGGCGGCAATCGAATGCCCGCGGAAATTGTCCGAGGACAAAAACAGCGCGCGTTTTGAGGGATCGAAGTGGTCGGTGAGGCGTCCCGGGATTTCCACCACCGGCACATCCGTCAGGCCGGCCTGATCCAGAATTTTCCGCGCCGCGGCGGCGCCGCTCAATCCGGACTCGGCCTCCACCCGGGAATATTTTCCATAGGCGGAGGACAGTTTGAACTGCGCGTAGATGCCGAGGATCAGCCCCGGGATCGCGAACAGCAGCCAGAGTGGATCAAATCCGATCATAGGTTCAGCTTCTTTCAGTGGAGCCACATGGCAAGACTCCAGACGATGGAGAACTTCCAAGGCTCGCTTTAACTTGTGACACTACTTTTCCTGTTCTCGTTCAAAGTCCAGCCGGACTCGTGCCAGAGCGCAAATGTCCCCGATTCAATGGATTTCAAGCGAACAGAAGCGTTAAAGCCTCCAACCGGGCGCGACAGGAAGTCTCGATTTGCCGATTGTCGCTGGCGCAGTGTCACACTCAGATTTCCAGGACCTTCTCGAATTGGGTCAGGTTGCGATACCCATTCCGGGTGACAAGCGCGACATCTTCCAGACGAACGCCGCCAATTGCCGGATAATATAGGCCGGGTTCCACCGTCACCACCTGCCCGGCTTTCAATACCCCGGTCGAGGTCGCACCCAGGCGCGGCGCTTCGTGGATTTCCAACCCGAGCCCGTGCCCGGTGCCGTGAAAGAAACCCTGCATGCGGCCGGATACCTTGCCGGTCCGGTAACCTTGGCGATCAAAAAAGTCCCGAACGGTCTTGTGGATTTCCGCGGTGGCTGTCCCAGCCCGGATTTTTTTGAAGGCGAGAGTCTGCCCCTGCAGAACGGTGTCATATAATTTCCGCACCGCCTCGCTGGCGCGGCCCCGCACGACCGTGCGCGTGATGTCGCCGAAATAGCCCGTGCTCTGCGAGCGCGGAAAAATATCCAGAATGATCGGCTCGTTCGCCCGCAACGGACCGTATCCCGGTTCGTGGGGATCGCAACCTTGCCGGCCGCCGGCGACGATGGTGTGGCTGGCCAGTCCGCAGATCTGAAGGATGGCGGTGTCGATCACCGCGCGCAATTTTTCCGACGTCAAAGGCGCGTTGCGGCACATGAGGCGCCGGTCCCGGGTGATCGTGGCCCGCTTCAGCATTTGCATGCCTGCGGCCATGCCGGCCTCGGCCGTCGCGAGCGCCGCCCGGAGGTGCTTCACTTCAGCGGGCGTTTTGTGTTCGCGTTCAGGAAAGAAGCTTCCCGGCCGGACCTTGATTCTCACACCAAGCTGTTTCAGTTGATCGGCAAGCCCCAGCGGAAAGCTGTCCGGGACCAGGACGGAATCCACGCTCTTTTCACGGAGCACCAGCCGGATGACCGGGGCGAAACCGGTTTGTTCGATCCCCTGGCGGCGCAGTTTCCTTTGGCAATCGCCCAGGGAAATGACGCGGCAATGCGCCGCCTGCCGGCGCGCCCGGTCGATCTCAAGATCACTCATGATCACGTGGCACTTGCCGCGGATCCGCAGGTAGATGAAGGGATCCGGCACAAACATGCCAACCGCGTAAAGCATATTCGCGTCATGCTCGCTGTCGGCGACGATCAGCAGATTTTCAGTTTGATTCATAATTCGGCCGGTGAACGCGCCCTGCGCCGTGGTTGAACTCCGAGTGCCGGGCCCCCGAACAAACGGTCTCCGGCATCGCCCAGCCCGGGAAGGATATAGCCTTTCGCGTTCAACTTTCGATCAATCGCCGCGGTGAAAATGGCCAGGTCCGGATAATGCGACCTCACCCGGCGAATGCCTTCCGGCGCCGCCACTAGGTTGATCAACCGCACCCGGCGCGCCCCAAATTCCGTGATCAAATCCATCGCCGCGACCGCGCTGCCTCCCGTCGCCAGCATTGGATCGATCAGAATCACCTCGCACGACCCCAAGCCGGGTGGGAGGCTTTGATGGTAAAACACCGCTTGCAAGGTGGTTTCGTCGCGCTTCAGCCCGATGAACCCGACCTGCGCCTCGGGAATCAGTTGCAGCATCGAGTCGAGCATGCCCAAGCCGGCCCGCAACACTGGAACCAGCACGACCTTGCGGCGCAATTGAAGTCCGAGCG
The DNA here is from genome assembly GCA_964520205.1 of uncultured Verrucomicrobiota bacterium. Lineage (GTDB taxonomy): Bacteria > Verrucomicrobiota > Verrucomicrobiia > Limisphaerales > BOG-1460 > CAZFOA01. Next base: position 14,889 of record CAZFOA010000053.1, read on the forward strand.
CCGGCGCCAGCGGGGTTTGGAGCCGGACCCTTCGCACGGCCAGCGACCGCGCGGCCTCATACAACATCAACGCCGCCACTGCACCGAGCGCCTGCCGGAATTCCCGCGGCCGCGTGCGCCAGTCCCGCAATCGGGCGAGATGATGCTGCACCAACGGATGCGCAATGACGGTGACATTCTTCACCGTCAGTGGACGAACGTGGGCGACAGAAAATACAGTTGCCCCGCTTCGAGCTTTGGCGTTTCCATGCCGAGATCCACCCGGATCACCGAAGCGCGGCTCTTGCCGAACATCCGGAAGAAGTCGGACAGGTCATAGTGCTGCTGATATTGAATCAAATTGGCGCGCTCGATGCCGGCGATCCGCTTCGCTCGATCCACCGCGGCGTCGAAGTTTCCCAGTTCATCCACAAAACCGAGATCGAACGCCTGCGTGCCGGAAAAGACGCGGCCGTCCGCATAATCTTTCCAATCGCTGGCCAGCGCCTTTCCCGTTTCCTTGTTCTTTTGATGAGCATGACCGCGTCCTTCGGCGACGACATCCTTGAACCGCCCATAAGTTTCGTCGATCAGCGCCTGAACCAAGGCATGCTCCTCCGGCGGGATTTGAGCGGGACTGCGTTCGCCGCTGAGCATGTCTTTGAACTTGCCGCTCTTGTAAACTTCCGGTTGCAATCCGACCTTGTCCATCAGGGTGCGATAATTCCACGCGTGCATGATGACGCCGATGCTTCCGGTGATCGTCAATTCATTGCACACGATCCAGCGGGACGCGGCGGAAACATAGTAGCCGCCCGAGGCGGCCAGGCTGCCCATGGAAGTGATCACCGGTTTGCTGGACTCACGCTGAAACTCCTGGATCGCCCGATAGATGTCGTCCGACGCCAACACCTCGCCGCCCGGTGAATCCACGCGCAGGACCACCGCTTTGATTTTGTCGTCGTCCTTGGCGCGGTCCAATTCGGCCTTGATCAAATCCACCATCGTGTAACCGCCCTGGTCCATCGCCCGGCTCGTGATGATCCCGTCGAGGTCGATGACCGCGATTCGGTAGGGCGCGCCGTTGTCTTCGAGCGTTGCTTCTTCCAGGCGCGGTCCAATCGACCCGCCATGCGCCGATTTCACCGGAGCCAGGCTATGGAGCCAATGCCCGAAGTTGGCCAGCAGACTGACAATCAGCAGAGCCATCAATATCAGCGCGAAGACCATCCAACCCCGGCCTCGCCGCGGCCGGGGCGGCACCGGAGGCACGATCACAGGCGGCAGGTTTAACGGCGGAGGGGTCAACTGCGGCGGAATTTCGTTGCTGTCCATATTTCGCGCAAGCTAACGCAATCCCTCGCTCCCGGCAAGGACGTTGCCTGGAAACCGGCCCACGGGAAGTTTGGAGTTCCGCCTTCAGCCGCAACCATGCAGTTGGAATTGGGGAGCACACGCGCCATCGCGTGTTCCGACCGGCGCCCTCGCCGGTCGGAGGAGGGCGCTATGCAATCACTAAACGGATCCGTTCGAGCGCCCCCCTGTGGTCGGCGAGGGCGCCAACCACAGCACGCGAGGGCGCGTGCTCTCCCCCTTTCAACTGCATCACTACGCCTTCAGCCGGTTTGCGGTCGAACACCCGCCCAGACCGCGTAAACGCGGAAGTCCAAACTGCAGGTTCATGGGAAGGGAACACCTGCAAGACTTTGACATGAACCTGCGCCAGCCGGTTCCTGGGCAGCTAATGGGCTTTCAGCAGATGCGTAAGGACTTTGACGCAAAGTTCGACCGGCAGAATTGGTTTGGTGATCACGTCGTTGCCTCCGATGAGCATGGCCCGGGCCCGCGTCTTAAAGTCGGTCAGGCTCGTGACAAAGACGATGGGGGTGCGCCGATGCCGCGGCAGTTCGCGAATCTGCTCACAGAGCGTCAACCCGTCCATGCCAGGCATCCTGACGTCCAGCAGCAACAAATCGTAGGAGGTTTGTTCGAGCCGCTTCAGCGCCTCGAATGGATCAGACTCGCTCGTGGTGGCCAGTTTGGCCCGGCCCAAAGCCAGCACCACCGCGCGGTTCGACACCGCATCGTCGTCCACCACCATGACTTTCGATGCCGCCACGTTTTGTTCATCGATAGCCTCGACACGGTCCAGGCAGTCGGCCAGAAACGCCACGGTGGACGTGATGGTATTTCGGCAGGAATCATTGATGAGCGCTGGTTTTTCGAGCAATTCAAAGAGCAACGCTTCGAGTGCGCTGCATAATTCCGCGATGCGATGGTAACCGGCGGTGCCGGTCATTTGGGTCAGAAACCCGATTTTGCGGCTTAAGTCTTCAAGCCGCTCGGCTTCGCCGGCCGAATCCGCCGCTTCCACGAAATCCCGGCAGATTTGCCGGATTCCCTTAAAAATGATGGGGATGCGTTCGAGGAAATCCCGCTGAACCCGCGTTTGAAAGGCCGTGGCGCTTTCTTTGGCGCGGGCGGGTGCCGGTTGCTGGATCGGAACCGCCGAGGTGGCGGCAGCTGCCGCCGACATTTTGGGTTCGAGGCGCGCCACGGGCGGCGCAAGATACGGTGATGCGGGGGACGCGGCCGCCGCGCCCGCGAGCACGGAATGAATGGCTTCGACGAGCCCGCCAGGCGTCACACTGGCTTTGGGCAGCACCTTCTCGACTCTCAAGGCTTCGATCTGCTCCACCAGGTCGCCGCTGACAAACATGTTGGAGAAGATAATCACCTGGACCGCCGCCAAATCCGGGCGCAGACGCATGAACTTGAGGACGTCGATTCCCGACATCTTCGGCATCAACAAATCCAGCACCACAAGATCGGGTTTAAAATCCGGCAGCCCTCGCATCGCGGCCAAACCATCCGCGGCGACGGCCACTTCAAATCCTTCGTCCGCCAGCCTCTGGCCGTAAGTGCTGGCTATGAGCGCATCGTCTTCGACGAACAATATTTTCTTCATCGCACCGGCCTCTCTCGATCACGGCAAAACCGGGGGAAACATCAGAGATGGGTGGCTGTTTGGGAAGCAAAATCTTAGGCAGTGCGGACGGCGGTGTGATCAAAAGTGGGTGAGGTTTTGGGGGCGGAGTGCGGCCGTCCTCGGC
>CAZFOA010000054.1:0-17628 GCA_964520205.1 uncultured Verrucomicrobiota bacterium
ACCTATAAAGCCCGGGCGGTCAAATGAAAAAGGAGGTAGGGCCGGAAGTTTTTGTCCTCTTCCGTTAAGCGTCCTCAGAGCGGGAACTCCCGCCTTCGCTCAAAGCGACGGCGGGCGGGCGGGCTTAATTTGCAGTGAGCAGACTTGACCCCTTCACTTTATTCAATCGCACGGGAGGGCGCCGGTTTGTCGGCGGCTGGCCTTGATCAGAACCGGTATTGCAGGCTGGTGGATGCCAGGAAGGCGTCGTAATTGTTGTTTCCGCCGGAAGCCCAGTCATTGTTGTGGGTATAGGCGAATCTCAACTTAAGCCGGAGCCGTTCGGTGATTCTGCGAACGAGCGTGGCTGTCACGCTGTGCTCTTCCACCCCGGCGCCAAACGGCACGCCGGCGTTGGGATTGTAATTATAATCGCCCGCCTGATAATAAAAGTAGCCGAGGTCGAGATCGGTCTTGTCGTCCAGAACGATTCCGGAATTGAAATTCAACATCCAGTAGCTGTTCTGCGCGGCCAGCATCGAGGAACCCGGCGTCTTGGTTTGGCTCCAGACATAATTCAGACCGGCCTGCAGGTTTAACCGCGACCAGGGTGACCAACTGGCATTCTGCCCGAAAATATGACTGGTCAGCTTCGAGGATTCCACGTCGGACAAACCCGAAACCGGGTCTGGCTGGGTGTTGACGGTGGAATACTGATATTCATAGCGGCTGACTAGGGTGACGTTTTGAACGGGTCTGAGGGTCAGGCGCAGATTGCCATCGTAAGTCTGGAAACTCTGCATGACCAGGTACGCGGGGTAGCGATCGAACAGACTGTTGTTGGGTGTGCTGTCAGCGGTGTTGTTGTAATCGTAGTGGTTGTTTTTGTAATAGCCTCCCGCGTCTATTGTGACTCGGCGGAGAGGATACCATCGGGCGCCAACAAAGTATTTCTGGAACCAGCGCGAGTCCTCGGTTTGAAACTGGACGGGCAGAGGGGCAATGATCCCATTGGTCTGGCCGATCCCGCCGTTTTCTTTCAGGTTGCCATCGCCTTCCGTCCATTCGCCGCCGCCATAGAACACCCAGTTCGTGATGCCGTTATAGCGCAAGTCGAGGCGTTCCAGCACGTCGGTTACTTCCCGGCTGCTGGTGCTGGCGAATGGTCCCGTGACGGTCCCCTGAGTTTCGGTGCCGCTCGAATTGGCATCCCAGTCCTCCTGCTGCACCCGGATGGATGGGGAGATGGTGAAATGCTTGAGGGGGGTGGACATCAGGTTCAGGTTCAACACATATTGCTGCTCGTTCGCGCCGCCGTGGAGGTTGAAATACCCGAGGTCGTTCAATGAATTGGGCACGTAACCGACATCAAAGTCGTCGCCATAGATTCGGCTGCCGGAAAAGGTGCTGTCCTCATTCGCGAACAGGAATCCGGCGGAGAAAAACAGGTTTTTGTTGAGCCAGGTTTCGCTGAAGGCATGCGTGCTGAACAGGTCGTATGAGTTTCCCTCTTTGTCCGTCACGTCGGGTTGAGCGAGGATTCCTTCGCCGGGGAAGAACGACATCTTCCGTTCATTGCTCAAACTCGCCATGTCGTAACGCAGCCCCAATCCGAAGTCCGTCGCCTTGATGTGATGGGTGGCGTCCAGTTGGAACGAGTCGATTTTCTCGTCGATGCTATAAACGCTGGGATACAAACCTTGCACCCCGGCCGGGTTGTTCAGGGTGTCGGGATGCACCAGTCCCCAGATCGTCGAGCTTTCGTCTCCGGTCCGGTAGCTGTGCGTGTATTTGAAAGTGACTTGCGGAAGGCCTTTCAGGGTCAGCCCGCCCGTGAGTGAAATCTTCCCGCGATCGAGAGCCAGCCTGTCGTTCGAAAGCCGGCTCTGGACGCCGCTCGGCGGATAATATCCACCCGCGCCATTGTACCAGGTGCGAAAGTTTTCAAAATCGAACTTAAGGAATCCGACCGCCTCACGTTCGAGGGCAAGGTTAACCTTATAATCGTGCTCGTCGAAAAGAGCGCGGCCATCCAGGGTGAACGTGGTTTTCTTGGCGACATCCTGCTGAAGATGCAGGTCTTCGATGCCGCCAAAAAAACCGTTGTTCAGGTGATCCCGCTGGTCCGCTTGCGCCGCGGAGCCATGCGTGGTCAAGCCGCCGGCGGAAAGTTCGATCCAGTTGTTGTAGGTATTCGTGCCACCCTCGAACATCTGCTCCGGCGTGATGGGATTATTGGTGTCGCCGGCCCGGGCCGACGCGCCGCACATCAGCATCGAGACAGCAACAACGCCCCGACGCAGCAATGACGCCCGGGAAGACCGGCTCCCCTGCCCTTTCAATGGTGATCCTGTTTTCATCGACGTTCGGGTTGCGGTTTAAAATCGGAGCGAAGCATTCACGCGGGAGCCATGCACCGCTTCGTGACAGCCGGCGGTCCAGCAACTGCCCTGCTGCAGGCGCAGAGTGTGATCCTGTCCGCCGATGAGGATGTTTCCGCCGGACATTTGCTGGAAATGGCATTTCAAACACAGATTCGAGTCGCGGACGGTGAGCATTTTGGCGTTGATGCTTCCATGCGGGGTATGGCAGGTGGTGCAACCTTCACGCAGCGCTTCGTGTTCGAACACATAAGGACCGCGCTCGGCCGGATGACATTGCAGACAATTTTCTTCCACTGCGAGCAGAGCGGTGCTGCCGCCGGCATGGGCGATCCCCTTGTGCGGCGGGTGGCATTGGATGCAACTCATCCGGCCTTCGGGCACCGGATGATGATTGGGGAGGCTGAACTGGCCGCGCACGTCGGCATGGCATTGGAAGCAAACTGTATCCCTGGTGCGGGCCGGATCGAGTGCGAGGCGCGCGCCGTAGCTGGAAGATTGCGGACGCCCGGAGGCAAAGCTGTAAGGGGGCTTTGTCTCACCGCCCGAGTCCGAGTGCAGGCTGCCGGGGCCGTGACAGGATTCGCAGCCGGCATTGAGAGCATTGGGTCCCTCGGCGAGCAAACGCGCGTGGTCGGCGGTTTGAAAGCTGCGGTAGATCTCTTCGTGACATTGTTCGCACTCCTTCGAGCCGATGTATTTCGCTCCCGGAACGTTTGGAAGCTCGACCACGGAACGGCTCACGGTGCGGCACGAAATCCCCGCCACCAGCGCGACCAGGACGCCCATCGCCAGCGCCAGCCCCCGCCGCCAGGGCGCGGGCAGGTTTCCCACGGAGCGGAAATTGCGAATGATCATGCGGCTTCAGCGGGTTGCGGTTCGGATCGTCTCATGGGTTCAACTCCTCCTGAATCCAGTTGTCGGCCGTGTCCAAAAGCGTGATGGTGTAAGGGCCATTGTGGACGCCGTAACTGCCGTCGTATAACACCACATAGAGGTTGAAGCGGGCTTTTTGGATATTGACCGGGATGAGCGCCTGGTCGGCGGCGCTGGGGCCCGAACCGCCCGGCGACAAATCACCCGGCGTCGTGTATTCCCACGATCTCGTCCCGTAATTCGTCCACAATTGAGCCGGGGCCTGGGTCGCGGCCCAAAAATCGAGATCGGCTTTCACCTGCTGAATCTGGTTCGAGACGGAGCTGGTGGTGAAGGCGACCAGCAATTCCGGCAACGGATGGCACTTCAAACAGTTGTTGTACAATTCAACCTGGAAGCTATGACCGGTGATCGCCGGCTGTTGCGCGCTGACAAAATCCGCCGTTTGCATGTGACAGCCCACGCACTGGTTGGTGATCAACAACGCGTGCGAACCGGGCTGGTTCGGAGCCAGGCCGGTATCGAGTTCACCCACGGTGCCGAGCAACATATTGTACTGGGGCGAATGATGCGGCGCCCGGCTCGAACTCGTCCAGGCTGCGCCGCGATGATTGTGGCATTGGGCGCAGAGGTTGACACTGGGATTGTACTGGTTCGTGAAAACGCCCGAGGTCGTGATAAAATAATCGTTCGTGGAAACCACCGGATTGCGCAGTTGCGCCGGATGGGAGTTGGTCTGATGCGGGTCGTGGCAGACGGCGCAGGTGATCGCCACGTTAAAGTCGTTCGTGAGCGTGGCGACCGGGTTCAACCCCTGGATCAATGCGAGCCGCGCGGAACCGGAATGGCAGCGGCCGCAACTGTCGATGTTATTTGTGGAGGAACTCATGGCAGCCAGAGCGTCCGGCACCACTTCCGCATGGCCGCTGGTTTTCCATTCGTCGTAAGTCGGATGCTGCGAATCGGTATGGCAACCGCCGCAAACCGTGGCCGCCAGTTCGACGCGCGGCACGACGGTGGGGTCGTTCGGATTGGCCGCGTGATTCGCCGCCGGACCGTGGCAATTCTCGCATTGGACCCCGGCCAGCAGCGGCGTTTTGGAGGCGCTGACAAAACCGGTCGGCAATCCATAACCCACCGTGTGGCAAGGCAGACAGGAGCCATTGGTCTGGCCGCCCGCGGCGATGAAATGCGCATTGGTGAATGCCCCTGCATGGCGGGTGTGGACCTCGGTGTCGTGAATGGCCTGATGACACTCCGCACAGGCTTGAGCTCCGAGGTATCTTGGTGACGGGCCTGAAACGCGGAAGAAAGCGTTGCTGTAAAGAGTGGTGACCGTGGCGCTCCGGACCAGGTTGGTGGCTTTTCCCACCGCCACCCATTTGGCGTCTCTCAAACTCACCTTCTGCCAGACTTGATAGAAACCCGAAGGCCCCTCCCACGTCATCGTCACACCGTTGGTGACGCGCGAAATCCCCGTCATCACCGGAATCCCCGGCATCCCTCCCGGCTGGATGACCGTCAAATGGGGAACGGCCTGCCCCCGCGTGGAGAGGCTCGTCACGAAGAAAATTGCCGGAGCCAGGACAAGAAAAAATCCGCGAAGGGCCAGCAATGCTTTCGTGCGGTTCATAAACTTCGAATTCACCTGCCCGAAGACTGACGCCATGGTCGCATCGGCGTCCAGCATAGAGTGGCCCGTGAAACTCGCGCAATACCAGAGTGCTTCATCCATTGGACTCGGGCGCCCATCATAGTCAATCGGAGACTATCGCCGAACCCATTTAGGGCTGTACCAATATTGTCGGATGCTTACCTTTTCTTGCTTCGCGCGAAGCAAGAGATACTTCTCAACGGAATTGTGAGGACCGTCAGTCGGATTGCATTTTACTTGGTCGACGTAAGTTTTCCTCGCCCGGCTCACCGTAATTTGGCAGGTTGTAAATCGCAATGGATAAGCCACCAAAGGGAAACACCATGACCGAACGCGCGAACAATTCCCCGTTCCGGTTGCGGGCGCGCGATCAAGCCCGGGTTCAGATCAACATTCTGGCAATGGCCGCGGCTTTCGTCCTCGTGGCCGCCGCGACTCTGCATTACGTCGGCACCCGTGGGCGCGGCCCGGCCCAGGTCGCCGCCGCCACAAATGGAATCGCGTTGTCCGACAGCACCCGGGCCGTTTTGAATCACTTGGATTCACCGGTTGAAATTCGCTTCTACTCTCTGCTGGACCAGGCCACCGTGCCTGCGTCCTGGTTCTCGTTTGCCGACCGGGCCAATCAACTGCTGTCCGAATTCCAGCGCCAGGGCAATGGCAAGGTCAATGTCATCCGCTCCAATTCGTTCTCTGATTCCGCGGCGAACGCGGCTTCGTCGGACGGTTTGAAACCTTTCAACCTCGACAAAGGCAACGCCTGCTATCTGGGTCTCGTCGTGGTCTGCAATGAAAAGCGGGAGTCGCTCCCCGAGCTTTCTCCGGAATGGGAACAGGCCCTCGAGTTTGATCTGAGCCGCGCCATCGAACACGTGGCCCGTTCGCAATCGTCGATGCAGAATTCTTCCGGCGCCCCGACCCGGACCGACGCAGCGGTGATCGAGGAAGTCAACCGGGCGATCCCGAACCTCGCTTCCGTGCCGCTCGAGGAAGGGACGCGGATTCTTCGCGAGTCGGCGCTGGATGAGTTCAAGGCGGCGGCGAACGCGCTGGCGGCCCAGGTGGGGGCAGCCCAGCAACGTCTCGGTGAGGCGCAGAAGGGCGGATCGGAAGCGGAGCAACAAGCCGCCATGAAACAGCTTCAGCAGAGCCAGGCGGAGCAAGCGGAAAAACTCAAACAGATTGCCGCGCGGCTTCAAGCTCGAGTGGCCGCCTTGAAACAACTCAAGGGACAATGAACCTCCAACCGCGGCGCTGACCGGCGCGGTGTGATCCCCTGCCCCTGTTCATTGGTTTCAGCCGACGTATGCGCCGGGCGGGTGTGTTTCCCAAACAGTTCCTGGATTCGGACCGAGCGACGTCCCGGCGCGCAGCGGACAGGAAGGCAAACAACCGTTCAGAATTTCTCACCGTCCCGGGCATTTCAACCCCCTGCAACCGAGGAACCGGTCGAGATCCAAACCCAATGGCAAACCTCGTTTGAAAACGTTTGTCCCGCGTCGGTCCTAGCAACCTGTTGAAATTTCTACTTTCTTGTAGGAGTCGAGGTGACGAGACTCAAAATTCTTTGGAAACAAAGCCTTATTCAGAGGCTCCTCACGTCGTCTCCTACATTTTTCAACAGGCTGCTAACTCAGGACACGGAGCCATAGCCGGTCTGGAATAAAAAACCCCTCCCCATCGAGATGAGGAGGGGTGAGACCGGAAAGGCCGGCCGGCCCAGAGCCTGGTGCGATTACGGAGTGTGCGTCACGCGGAAGAATTGCTGGACGTCATACCGCGTGGGAGTCACGTAACTGAAAGCCTCGCCCGTGCCGGGGATCGGGTCGCCCACGTTTGTCCAGCCGGTGCCCAGCGACGAGATGGCTTGGATCTGGTAGGTTTTGCCGATTTGCGTGTCAAACGCCACCTCGGCGGCCGTATAAATATGGATGGTATTGGTGCCGCCGGGATTGGCCAACGAATTGCCGTTCGCCCACACCACTCCGGTGGGGAGCACAATGCCTGGAACCATTGGATTGAGGCCCAGCGAGTATTTGAGCCAGTTGGGCACGCCGTCGCCTGCCGGAGTCGCGTCGGGCGCGGCATTGGCATTGGTGGTCGAGCCGAAGTAGGAGATCTGCCATGAATCGGGCAAACCGTCGTTGTTGGCGTCGCCGGTCAGGTCGCCGATGGAAGCCTTGAGCAAACCGACGGCGAACGGAGCGTTATGGACGCCCTTGCTGCCGTCATTGTTCACGAACTGCCAGTTGTAGGCCGCTTTCAGTTGCGCCGTCGTCCAGTTGGTCGTGACGGAGGGACTCTTCACCAAGCCGTCCACAATGCCGTTTGTGTTTGGCAACAGCGTCGAAAGCTTGTCCAGCAAATGTTGAACTTCGGTTTGCACACCCTCGATCACACCGTCGCCATTATAATCACCCCGAGGCATGTCAAATGAAGCGATCGGACCGTGGCATTGGACGCAGACGTCCACCTTGTCAAACGAGTTCGTTACCCCGTTGGTGACGACATTGTAAGTCATGTTGAAGGTATGACCGCCAGCTTGCAGGAAGGCCGGATCCGTCGAAGCCACGGTTTGCATATGGCAACCGACGCACGTGTTGGTGACCGCAAAACGGTGGGCCGAACTGGGGATCGTCTGGCCGTAGGTGATGGCATTCGCGCCCTCAAGCATGTCGCCCTGCGGACCATCATGCGTGCCAAAGCTGGATCCTCCTGCCCAGGTGGCAAGCCCTAACGGATAGTTCACAATATTGTTGGTCGCCGCACCGTTGCGAATGTGATGGCAATTCATGCAGAAACCGCCGCTGCCGGCATTGGTCACCGCGGTGCCGTCCGGAAGCGTATAGTTCGGGCCGGCACGCAACTGATGCGGGTTGGACGCATCGTGCGGATCGTGGCACGTCTGGCAGGTTATCGCTTCGTAATCCGTGTTTGTGGGATTGGACGTCGTGCCGGAAATGAAGTTGATGAAACCGGCTGAGGTGTGACAGCGAACGCAATTGTTGCGGGTCGGGCCGGAAGGAGTCCTCGTGGAGACGGCATGGATTGAGTTGTTCCATTCGGCACTCTTGATGTGATTCGGTTTGGCGTCGTGACACTGGCTGCAGTCGCCTGCGCCGAGGCTGACCGCGATCAGATTGGTGTTGCCGAGTGAAAAAGCGTGCTGGCTGCCCGGCCCATGGCAATTCTCGCACTGGATGTTGCCCAGATTCTGCAGCGCCGCCGGCATGGCCGCCCAGTTGCCGTTGGTCAATGTCGTCGGGAAGTTCCAACCCAATTGAGAGGCCACGTCATCAAATCCACCGTTATTCGCCAGAGAGTTGGTGTCGTAACCCACGGTGTGGCAGGAAATGCAACTCTTGCTGTAATAGCTGCTCTCGAGGCCATCAATGGCACGGGTGAAGAAAGTGGCATGAGGAGTTTGGGACCAGGACACGTAGGTGTTCGTGGCAATCAGACCCCCGCTATGGCAGAGCGCGCAGGTGTTGGCTCCCACATAGGTGCCGGCCGTGATGACTTGTGTCACATTGGTGGTGCCGCTGTTGGTGGCGGTGATCGTGGCTGACACCGTATATTGACCCGCCACATCCGGCCGCAGGAGCGTGCGTCCGGCCACTTTATAGACGAGACTCCCAGCCTGGTTTTGGCGATCTGCCATTTTGTAAGTCGGGACATTCGTGCCCAGCGGGCTGGTGCCCAGAACCGCCGCCGATCCGACCGGTTTGGCGGTCAAAGTCCAGGTGACGGGGGCGAGGTTGGTGGCAGCGATGGCATTGTTCACCAAAACTTCCAGGTAGGCTGGCTGGCCGAGGCCAACGCTGGACAAACCACTCGCAATCTCGGTGGCTGCTGGCAACCCATAGTCGGCGATTTCGGAGGGCGTAAGCGGGCGCACGGTGATCGAGCCTTGCAAGGCCGTTGCCGCTCCTGCCCGGGTTACTGATCCCACAAACACCAGCACCACTGCCGCCAGGCAAGCTGTCGTCTGTCTAACTAAAGTTCTTGTCTTCATAGTCACACTGCTATTGAGGGTTAACCGTCACACTTGCTCGATTTAGACCAATGCCAAATTCCAGTCATGTTCTGTCGCTCAAAAACCCTGGTTGCCGCAAACCGCGCGATCGAAAAGCGGAAAGCCCAGCGAACCCGGGATTGCCGAATGCCTGGCCTTGTCCGGCCGTTCCACCAGCCGTGCCATGACCTCTTGCACGTGTTCCGAGACGATGGCCTGGCACTGCGCCAACTCCTGCTCCCGATGCCGCACGTTTTCCCGCACAATCACCTCGAGATCGTCCACGTCGTAGAGATAAACATTGTGGAGCTGCTGCACGTCCGCCGCGATGTCGCGCGGCACCGCAATATCAATGAGGACCAAAGGACGGTTGCGCCGGGCCGGCATGATCTTCGCGATGTCGTCGCGATGCAAAATCGTGTGCGGACAGCCGGTGGAACTCACCACGATGTCGGCCTCAACCATCGCCGAGAGACAGTCGTCGAAACGAATCGCCTGGCCGCCGAACTCGGCCGCCAAAGCCTGCGCCCGGTCGTAGGAGCGATTGGACACGAGCACCGAACGCGCGCCTTTCTTGCTCAGATGGCGCACGCAGGCTTCGCCCATTTTGCCCGCGCCGATGATCATCACCGTTTTTTGGGAAAGGTCCTTGTCGAAAATGCGCTCCGCCAGCTCCACCGCGACACTGCCGACGGAAGTTGCGCCGCGTCCGACGCCAGTCCGCGTGCGAATTTCCTTGGCCGTCTGCAGCGCCGTTTGAAAAACGCGATTCAAAACGCGCCCGGTCAGTTTCGCCTCCTGAGCGGCCTGATACGCGTGTTTCACCTGGCCGGTGATTTCCGTCTCGCCAATCACCATCGAGTCTAGTCCGCCGGCGACAGAAAAGAGGTGTTGCATCGCCTCGGAGCCTTCCTTGACGTAGAGACAGGGGGAAAAATCAACCTTCTCCGCCGACAGATGCCGGAACAGCCCATGCACATTGCCGTTCACCCGGTCGGCGACCCCGTAAACTTCCACGCGGTTGCACGTGGAGACAAGAACCACTTCCGAAAGACCGCCCCCGACTTTCAAGCGGCAGCCGTAACAGCGCAACCGGGAGGCGTGCACCGCCAGCTTTTCGCGCAATTCCACCGGCGCGGTCTTGTAACTCAAGCCTGCAACGAAGAATTTCATTCGTGTGCTTTCCCGATGACAAACCTGCAGCCCGAATCCGTGCCCCGGCCGGCCGGCCGGCGTTCGGTCCTGGCGGGAATGCTCTCACCGCATCCGGCGATGAGCGCACCAACACGGCGTTGGCCTACGGCATTCACGCGCCAAATCTAAATTCACAGGGAATACGTGCTCGCCATCCTTTGGCATTTGCTTGCCGTCTTTTGCGTTTGCATTGCAAGGCGGTGTCATCCTGTTGAGTGAAACCACTATGCCGGGTAAGGGCTTTCTGGCGGCGCCTGGACAATGTGCCGCCGCTTTGCCACACATAACCCTGCCAATATTGGGCTATTTGCGCATCCTGCGGCTCTCAGGCCGCTTTAGACCAGAGGAACATCCGGTGTCACAATGAGATTGTCTTAGGTTGCAATATTGATATATGCACAACACTAATAGCTACGCGCTCGCCTAAAGAGGGTTGGTCCATTTTGCCAGGAGTCCGCCGACACGTATCGGGAGGGTGTTCACACGATGAATTCCAGAGTTTGTGGCGGCCGCGATGCGTGGCCTGGCGGCGGAAGCTCGGGAAGTGCGCTTATTGCGGATCGGAAGCGTCCGGAGCGGACGTTTCTTTGTCCTGAGGCTGGTCCGGGCCGGGCAGTCCTTCCCGGTCGAGAGGATGCTCTTCCATCTGCCAATGCCGGGACACTTTGCCGTCCCAACAGGCGCGATTCAATGGATAGACATCGGGATCAAAAATGACGTGATAGAAATGCCAGACGATGATGGCCAGGCAGGCGAGGACCGCCTCGTAGTAGTGAATCGTCAGCGCCACATCCACCGCCCAGCGCGGCAGGAACCGGGTCACATCCATCTTGAACCAGATCATCAAACCGGTCGCGCCCATAATAAGCGTTCCCCAGACAACCGCCCAGTACTCCAATTTCTCCGCATAACCAAACCGGCCGATTTTCGGCTTCTCCCGGCTCAATCCGGCAAGATATCGCACCGCGCCCAGGATATCGGCGGCGTCCTTTTTCGCCGGGAACAGATCCTTCAACAGCCGACGCCCCGGTTTCGTCGCCAGGATGTAGACGAGATGATACGCTCCGGCGGCGAGCAACAGGATGCCGGCGATGCGATGCGACCAGCGGCGGAAGGGTTCGCTGGATCCCAACGCCCGCGCCAGCCACGAATCCGGGAACTTCAGAGCAAAACCGGTGATCGCCAGAACCATGAAACTGGCGGCCAGCACCGCATGCTGCCAGCGCTGGGAACGGCTCATGCGCAACACGGTCCCGGCGTCGGCTCGAACGCGCGCGGCGACCTTGCGGTAAAACACCAGCGCGTTGTGAACGAACATTGCCCCAATGACGCTGAAGATCAGCACGAGATAAATCCGGCGCACCCACCAGTTGATTTGGCCGGCGAGGTCCGAACCGCTTTTGGCCGCGGTCAGGTCCACGTGAATCCGCCCCAATGCAAATTTCGCGCTGGCGCCCGGATGGCACTTGCCGCACGTCTCCACCCGATGCGCCGGGTTAATGGTCGAGTCCGGGTCGGACGACGGCAGGATTTTGTGGTAGCCGTGGCAGCTGCCGCAATTCGCGGCGAGGGTGGAACCGTACTGGGCGGCCAGTCCGTGATAGCTCTCGAAGAATGTTTTCACCCGGTCCGATGGCAGGTTGTATTTGGTGTTGAGGCGTTCGGACGCGTGGCATTTGCTGCAGACTTCTCCGGAGATTTTCAACGCCGAAGCGCTGTTCAGCGCCTCAATCCTGTGCTCCGAATGGCAATCGGTGCAGGTCGGAGCATCCCGCTGCCCCGCCGCCGTGGCTTTGCCGTGAACACTGGCCTCCACATCGCGCGCCTCCTGATCGTGGCAGGCGCCGCAGGTTTGGGCCTGACGCGAGAAATGCAGCGGTGAAGCCGCCGAAGTCGGCGACAATATCTCATGTGAATTGTGGCAGTCCTGGCAGGTGGCGGCATCGGCGCGACCCGCCTTCAACGCCAGTCCATGAACGCTGGCGCCGTAACTCCTGGATTGCCGATCGTGGCATCTGGCGCAATCGACCGCCTGCACCGGACGGTTGTCGTCGGGGTGCTTCGCCGTCACGTCCGCATGGCAACTGGCGCAGGTGTTGGTTTTGTGAACTGACGAAGCCAATTTGGCCGGGTCCACAAACAGCGAAACTTCCCTCCCGGCCGAATTGGTTTTCGACAGGGTCTTGTCCGAATGGCAATCCAGGCAATCGCTGTCCTTCAATGCCGGAGCCGCTGAAACCGGCGGAGCGAACGCGAGGAGAACGAACAGCGCGGTTGTCCAGGAAAGAATTGATCTTCTCCCGTTTGGCATACTGCAACACGCTTTCATGGGCCGGCACGGATCGCTCGACATCGCTTGGCGATTCCTTCGTTTATTTTGTCGGAAAGCGGCGTTGAGTTGCGGCGGCGACCCTGCACCAAGCCCCCAACCAGAGACGCTCCCTGTTCAGTGCGCGAGTCGCGAGACCATGGCATAAATGATCAGGATCAGCAGGAGGACGCCCAGTCCGAAAAAGAGATAGCCGAACGACCGCGCGATGTTTTTCCAGCTCTCCCACTCGTCTTTGACGCGATGCTCGTCCAGCCGGCCCGCCGCCACCAGCCGGTCATACCATCGCTTCCGGTCATGCAACATCTCCGTTTTCGAAATGCGGCCCGAGAAGATCACAGTGTCCATCGGGAATTTCTCGATGCGGAAATGGGTGTTGAAGAAATGAATGGAGAAGATGAAGCCTGCGGCCAGCAGCGCTTCGTCCGAGTGAATGATCAGCGCAATGTTGATGATCCAGCCCGGCATGAACCGGGTGAAGAACGTCGGAAACCACAGGATCAATCCCGAGGTGCCGATGATGAGCACGCCCCAGAACACGGCGAAGTAATCGAATTTCTCCCAATACGTCCAGCGATCGAACTCCGGCTTCGCGCCTTTGCCAAAGAACCACTTGTTGTGCCGCACAAAATCGTGCCAGTCTTTGAAGGTCGGCATCATGGAATCAGGCCCAAACAGCACATTCCACAACCGCTTGATGCGAAACCTGCCGTCCACCGGATTGCGAAGTTGTCTCCTGCCCTTCCACGCTTTGCCCGCCAGCGACACGACGTGCAAGCCGAAGTATAGGAAAGTGACCATGGCTCCGAACCGATGTAGAGTGCGGGCCGTCTCCGCGCCGCCAATAAAACGAAACAGCACCTTGGCCCAATCGGTGTAATAGAACTTGAGCGGCATGCCGGTGATGACCAGCAACAGAAAGCTGGTCACCACGAGAAAGTGCAAAAAGCGTTCGAACGGCACAAAACGGGTGAACCATTCCGTGTCCTTCTCCGCGCGCACCTTGGCCTCGCGGAATTTCTTCGTGTCGTGAAGAAACAGGTAAACCACGCGAACCAGCCAGGCGATGGTATGCAGGCCGAAAAAGCTGAACACGCCCACCAACAAGCCGGTCATGGCCATGAAGACCGCGTGGAGAAGCGGATAATTTTTGCCGTCGAGCGGATTGGCGTGGGGCTTGTATTCGGTGAACCCTTTCGTCGCGCCGGGATGACATTTCTGGCAGGTGCCCAGGATGTTCGCTTTCGAGAGATGCGACCGCGGGTTTGATGGCGGCAGCACATCATGATGTCCGTGACAGTCGTAGCAGGCGGCCACATCCGCAGCCACGGTCGGTTTGCCCAGCGCCATCGCCTTGCCGTGATACGTGTCTCGGTAGTGCTCCAACCGGTCTTCGTGGCATTTCCCGCAACGCTGGTCGCTCGCCATTTTGAAATGGCCGTTCTGCGGCGTCTCGATGCCATGCGCGGTGTGGCAGTCGGTGCAAACCGGTCCGCGCTTGTCGCCTTTGGCCAGGAGCTGGCCATGCACGCTCTGATTGTAGATTTCCTCGACGCCCACGTGACACTTGCCGCAGGTCCGCGCGACATTGGCGTGATTGATGGGCGAATCGCGGTCCACCGAGCGTTTGATATCATGCACGCCATGGCAATCGTTGCACGACGGCGCCACGATCAGGCCCATCTCCAGCAGCGCGCGGCCGTGGATGCTGTCCCGATATTGCGCGGCCGCTTCGGGAAATTTCATCTCATATTCCTTCGTCAGCCCGGCATTGCTGTGACACTTCGCGCACGTCAGCGGCAGGTTCAGTTTAAAAACCGGTGAAGCCGGGTCCTTGGCCGGAAGAATCTCATGCGAACCATGACAATCCCAGCAATTGGCCGCGCCCGAGGCGCCGAGGGCGTGGCTCACGCCGTGGATGCTGGCGGCGTAATCTGTGCCTTCCTTCGCATGGCAGCCGGCGCAATTCGGCGGCGGCAGTTTGCTCTCGTGAACCAGATCCTTGATGCCGTTGTGGCAATCCACACACGCGAGTTTCGCATGAACGGAGTTCTGGAAGGAATTCGTCGGGAACAGCAACGAAACCGTCTTCCCGGCCACCTTGCGCGTCGTGGCCGGATCCAGATGGCAATCAAGACAATCGGCGTTGCTGAATTTTTCCGCGGCGCCGGCGGTGTGGCGTCCCTGCCAAAGGCACAGGAAAAACAGGAGAACCAGTCCCACCGCGCGGCGCGACTGCATCCGGGATTTCAAATACGAGATGACGACGGTGCGGGTCTGAGTTGCCGCCTCGCGGGGGGACGCGGGCACGCCCGGGGGCGTTGGCGCCGCCGGAGGACGCCGCTCGCGCTGTCCTGTTTTATAGTCCTCCGCTGTGGCAGTCATTGCAGGAAAGGTCATAATCCCCGCCCGGATGTTTGAACGGCTGGCCGCCGGGCGAGAGTTGCTGCAACTCGGCCCCGCTGCCTTGCGCCAGAATGGTGTGACAGGCATTGCAGTCGTTGGCCTTGATGGTCCGCTTGCCGTCGTCGGTGTTATGTTTGCCGTCGTGGCAGCGGAAGCAGCCCGGCCAGATCATGTGGCCGATGTTGTCCGGGTAAACATTCCAACTGGCCTTCATTTCGGGGAAGAAATTATCCGCATAAATCTGCTGGAGCACCGCGATGGCCGGGCGGATGCGCGGCTCGTTGGGATAACGTTCGGCCAGCGCGGTGGCGATGCCCTCGCGGGCCTCCACCGCCGTCAGGTAAGGGCGCGTCAAGGCGAAGACCGCGTTGGTTTTGATCCAGGGCAGAGCGGGGTCAATCTCGCGCTGCTCCAGGGCCAGATTGACAGCGCTGTCCGGCGAGACATAACGATGAGCCGGCCGGTTGTGACAATCGATGCAATCCATTTTGCGGATCTCATACCGGCTGATGTCATTCGTGAATTTCGCCTCACGAAACACGGTGACCACCCCCTGGGAATCGGTCACCCGCACCCAGGGAATCTTCTGCCGCGCCGCGTCCGTGGCGATGTATTCCACCGAGTTGCCGACGGTCATGTGCCAGTGAATGCCGCCCACCGGGCCATGCGTCGGATCACTCCCGCCCACTTTGATCGACAGGCGGATTGAGTACGGCGTGTTGGTGGGATCTCCCTGAAAATAGGTGAAAGTCCGATCCAGGTTGCCCACGAATTTTTTCGGCCAGTGGCACTGCTCGCAGGTCTCCTGCGCCGGACGCAGATTCTTGATGGGCGTCGGCACCGGGCGCGGATATTTGTTGAAGGCCACCGCATACAACTGATAGGTGCCGGAAATCTTGGCTTTGACAAACCATTCGGCGCCCGGCCCGATATGGCATTGCACGCAAGCCACTCGAGCGTGCGGTCCGTGCTGATAAGTGACCAATTCAGGTTTCATCACCGTGTGACAAACCTGGCCGCAGAACTGGGTGGATTCCGAGAAATGATAGGTGTGGTAACTGCCGATGGCCGACAGCAGCAGGAAGATCAAACTGCCCAGGATGAAAACCGCCATCCTCTTCCGGTCACGCGGGCGGGAAAGGTCCACCACCATCGGCGGCAGCAATCCGCCGGCCCCGCCCAGCTTCCGGCGCTCGCGCAGCGCGCCGATCGCCGTCAGCAGCAAACCGAAAATCAGGAACCCGGGCGCGACGATGTAGGTGAGGATGCCGATGTACGGGTTCGCGAAATGAGCCAGCGTATCCAGCATGAACAGCAGCAGGAACGAGAACAGGCTGCCGATCACAATGACGAGCCCGGTGAGGCTCATCCAGTTCCGCAACAACGACGGCCGCGGCGGCGGTTTATCTATATTCCCAGTGCTCATTCCGGTCCAAATGATTTCGCAATGCTTCGCTCACTGCCTGACCCGTCACGCTCCGCGCAGACAAATACTCCAGCCGGGCGAGATGGCGATTTTGCTGTCCACCCATCACGCCGGTTTCGCTGAATCCGCAATGCCGGACGACTTCCCTACTTCTTGAAGGTGCGGATGTAGGCGACCAGGCCCTTGATGTCGTCATCGGAGAGGCCCTCGGCCGGCTTCATGAGCGTTTTGCCGTCGGCGTCCTTCAAGCCTTCTTTGACGGCTTTGATCGCGGCATCATCCTTCAGTTCTTCCTGGACCTTGGGATCCGTATAATCTTTCGCTCCAAGTTTCTTGCCCATTTTCGTGTCGCCCTTGCCGTCGGCGCCGTGGCACTTGGCGCAACTTTTTTCATAGACGGCTTTTGCGTCCTCGGCACAAACGGACCACGCGGCAATCGCCGCCACGGCGATGCCCAGACTGAGTAGTTTTTTCATAGCTTTACCTGTATTCAGTTTCCAACCCGCTCCGGCAATAGCCTGAAAACGGATTTTGCCATGCTTCACGCAATGCTTTTACGAACACCAACCGATTTGAACCTTTCCGAACTTGTTCAAAGTTCAACATTTCTTGGCTTAACGTGTCAATCCCAAGGACAGCGCCAATTCGGTCGCGGGATTCCACGGCCTCGAAGTCGCAGATATCGGCCTGTCGCCGATGTTTTTGAGGCATCGTCTGCCAGGGACGGCAATTGAAAGGCGCCAGGCTCATGGCAATACACATCCTCCAATCTGGTCAGCCAGTTGGCAAAGGATGTCGTAGTAGGCATCGCCAGACAGGCCGAGAGCCGCCGACCCAAACGTTTCCGCGTCTTCAGGCGAAGCGAATTCACCGTAATTCACAAGCACCAACTGGTAGAGCACCAGGTAAGGCACCTGTTCCAGTTGCGTCTGAAAGATCGGATGAACGTGCATTGTGAAGCCGTCCTCGGGAAGTTCTCCCCGGGCGACTGGATGGGCGAACTCGCCCGGAGACAGCGGTTCGGAATCAAAAACAATTTCGCACGGATAGCGGACCAGTGCGCGGTCTTCCAAAATGCGGAGCAATTCCTGCCAGCCGATGCGGGGCCCGTATTTTGCCCGGAGCTCTTCGCCCTTGGCGGCCACATGCTCCCTCAGCGACTTTCGGGCGTCATCGGCGGTAAGTTGGATGGCCATAGACGTTCAATGGAAACCACGAACCACACTTGAACCCATCTCAAGAATGGTCAGGCGCGTCACTCCGTGCGCGCCGCAGTCAGGTTCAGGCTTTGGTATCATCGACAATTTCAGCGTTCTGAGACGGCGCGCACGGAGTGACGCGCCCTACCCGCTCGATTTTTAAGACGTC
>CAZFOA010000055.1:0-17298 GCA_964520205.1 uncultured Verrucomicrobiota bacterium
CCGCCCAGCCGTGCTCCGGGAAACTTTCGCTGCAGCCTTCCTGCTGGCATTCGCTGGCGTTTGGTTTTAGCATTTCTCTCCTGTGACAAATCCAGCCGCCAAGTCCGATTTCCAGCTCCTCGTCATCGGCTATGGCAATGAACTTCGCTGCGACGACGGCGTCGGGGCCAGGGTTGCCGGCGCAATCGAGGCGATGGATCTTCCGGACGTTCGTGTCATCGTTTGCCACCAACTCATGCCCGAATTGGCGGAGGAGGTTTCGCGAACCGGGCGGGTTGTGTTCGTGGATGCCGCAGTGGATGCGCCGAAGGAAGTGCAGTTGCGCCCATTGGAGCCGGCAGAAACCTCACAAATGATGACACACGCGGCCGACCCGCGCACGTTGCTGGCCATGGCACGCGACGTGTTCGGCCACTACCCGAAGGCCTGGTGGCTGACCATCCCGGTTGAGAAACTCGAGTTCGGTGAGGAGCTTTCGGCGCTCGCACGCCAGGGATTCGAGATCGCTCTGGAAAGAATCCAGAGCCTGGCAAAGGCACATTGAGATCTTCCGCCAGGTTTCGGATGGGTCCCGCTCTTGGAGCCTGTTTGAAAACCCGCCCGGTGAGGGCACCGGGCCTACAAGAGTGGCCGAATCGCGCGATTTCCTGTAGGCCGCGTGCCCTCACGCGGCGTTTCTGATGAGTTCTTAAACAGGCTCTTGCTGCCGGGCAGCGAGGTAACGGTCGATCGCGGCAGCGGCTTTGCGCGCGTCCCGCACCACGTCCGACAAGGGCGCAGGTCCGCGAACGATCGAACCGCCGGCGAAAACACCGGGCAGGTTCGTCATCTGATCCTGATCGACCACAATGCCACCGCGGCCGTCCACATCGAGTTCGGCGAAATCATCGCTCTCCGGCAGTTTGGGCGCCGTGAAGCCGTATGCGACGAACACCACATCCGCGGGAACATTGAATTCCGATCCCGCCACGGGTTTCACGCTGCGCCGGCCGGTCTGGTCGGGTTCGTCCAGCGCCATTTGAACGCAGCGAACATGGGTCACTTTGCCCGCTGCATTGGCAAGGATCGACACCGCCTGGCTCAGGAACAGGAACTGCGCGCCCTCTTCCCGAGCGTTCGCATATTCCTCCGCGTCGGCAGGCAGATTCGCCTCGTCCCGGCGATAGACGCACAGCGCTTCAGCGGCCCCAAGGCGGATGGCGATGCGCAAGGCATCCATGGCGGTGTCGCCTCCACCCAGCACCACCACGCGCCGGTTTCGCACCTCCGCCAGCTGCTTGTCCGGCTGGGTGCTGGAGGTGTTCTGCAACACAAATTGATGCGCCGGATGAACTCCTGAAAGTCCGGCTCCAGGCAAATCGAGCTGGATTGCCTCGGCGAGGCCGAGCCCAAGGAAGACCGCGTTGAATTTGCCCCGCAAGTCGTCCAGCTTCACATTCCCGCCGAATGTGATCCCCATGCGAAAATGAATACCGCGCTGTTTCAGCAGCTCCACCCGGCGCTCGACCAGTTCCTTGTCCACGCGGAAGCCGGGCAATCCATTCATCACGCGCCCGCCGGGCCTTAGCCGGGAATCGAAAACCGTGACCGAGTATCCGCGTCGTGAGAGCATGTCCGCTGTGACCAGGCCGCCGATGCCGGAGCCAAGGACGGCGACGCTCCGGCCTTTGGGGGTCTGCATCGCCGGTTCAGCCAGGCCATGTTTCCACCCGTAGTCCAGCAGGAAGCGGGTGATTGCGCGGATCGGCACCGGTTCGGCCTTGCTCCGGAGCACACAAGCCGTCTCGCAAACGCGTCCCCCGACACAGACATGCGAGGCCAGTTCCGGCAGCGTGTTCGACGCAAACAGCAATTCCGCGGCTTCCTTGAACTGTCCGTCGGCGGTGAGTCCCAGCAATTCAACAATCGGTGTTGCCAGCGGACAGACCGCCATGCAATTCGCGTTTGGGCATTGAATGCAGCGGCTGGCCTGTTCCCTGGCGGTCGCCTCATCATAGGTGCTGCCGGCCTCGCGGAAATCGGAGACCCGGTTCGTAACGGGCCGCTTGGGAGGATCGACACGATCCACCTCGTGCCAGGTGTATTTGGCCTGCCAGCCTGATCGGAGACTCGCATTCATACTTCTCAACACACCGAACATCTGCCGAAACTTTCCTCACCTGCCCCGCTCGGCTCAAGCGGGCCATGACCCGCGCTGATGTTAATTGATTCTAACGTATCAACGCTTCAACACAAGCAAAATTAATACCAAAACGTCGCTTTCCATGCCCTTCTGGTTGCTGGGATGGGGTGGGAGAATCGCCTGGCGGATGGCTCGGTTTCGGACGGCGAAAGCAGTCACGCCCCGCCTGGGGGGGATCGTCTCGTCGAATGGCGCAATCGATGGGAGAGCACCGCCAGTCCTTCGGCCAAATCTTCCTTCTGCGCCACGACCTCATCCGGCACCTGGAGTTTTGCGGGCGTAAAGTTCCAGATTCCCAGGATGCCGGCGCGCACCATCAGCTCCGCCGCTTCCTGTGCCGCTTCTCCCGGAACCGCCAATACGCCGAGCCGGATTTCATTCCGCCGCACAAACGGAATGAGCTGGTCGGTCGGTTGCACCTTGCACCGATGGATCCATCGCCCGGTCTTCTTCGGGTCCAGATCAAAGGCGGCCACAATCTGAAGGCCGAAGTCCTCGAAGCCCCGATAACCCAGCAGCGCCGCGCCCAGGTTCCCCACGCCCAGCAGGATGGCCCGGGATTGATTGTCCCAGCCCAGAAAGCGTTCGATGCCGGCGATCAACTCGCTGACCCGAAAGCCAATCTTGGGAGTCCCGCTGACCCCGGTCACGGCCAGATCTTTGCGGACAATCACGGGCTCGAGGTTGTGCACGCTGGCCAGCACTGTGCCTGAAACATTCTGACACCCTTCCACCTGCAACGCCCGCAGCAATTGGAGGTAAGCCGGCAGCCGCTTGACGCAGGACAGACCCGCGCTGCGCTCGATTCCGGGCTTGGGAAACCCGGCCTCAGCCGGCCCGGCATCCTGCTGAGGATGCGGCGCGGCGCCGGCCGGGCGCTTCCGGTCCCTGCGCCCGCGGTCGCGTGTTCTATTCATGAACCTGAAGAATATCCCGGCACAGTTGCCATAAGAGCCATTGCGGCCATATCGCTATATAGATAACGATATAACCTTCTCGCGGGACAGAGCAACCCGAATCCTCCGGCGCCCCCGCCCCCGTCCAAAAGCGATTCCAGGCCCAAGGCAAGGAATCAACAATATCTCTTATTTGGCAACGTAATGCCCTAATACTTTAGCCCAATCACCGGCATTTGATTGACAGGCACCCGGGTGAGCCGTTAAATAGAGAAATAGTTATTGATAATAGTTTCTCGATATAGACATAGCGATTAAGTGGACAAAACGCTGATTGACACATGGACTTGAACGCTCCGAAAACCGTGTCGGAACCGACCCTGCGGCGGTTGCCGCTGTATCACCGTTTCCTGAAGGACCTGGGGGATTCCGGCAAGGAATCGGTGTCGTGTACGGACATCGGGCTGGAACTGGATCTGGATCCGACGCAGGTGCGAAAGGACCTGGAGGCGGTCGGCATCGAAGGGCGGCCGCGGGTGGGATATTTATTGGCGAACGTGATTGAAGGGCTGGAGCAGTTTCTGGGGTGGAAGAATGTCCATGATGCGTTTCTGGTCGGAGCCGGCAGCATGGGGTCGGCCCTGCTCGGTTACCGGAAGTTCGAGCAATGCGGCCTGAAGATCGTGGCGGCGTTTGATTCCGACACAGCAAAAATCAGTTCTCAGATTCATGGCAAACACGTCCTGCCTCTGAGCAAGCTGTCCAACCTCGCCCGGCGAATGCACATCCTGATCGGCATCATCACCGTGCCGGCGGAGGGGGCGCAAGCCGTGGCCGACTTGATGATCGAAGGCGGCATCCGCGCCATTTGGAATTTCGCGCCCGTGCGCCTGCGTGTTCCCCAACACGTCATCGTCCACAATGAAGACCTTTACTGTTCGTTGGCGTCCCTGTCGCAAAAACTTTTCAAGACGCTCCAGGCCGATCCCGCCAAAGCCGGAACTGATTTCCAAGGGCGCGGCGAGAATCGTCCGCTCAAACTAAACCTCACGGAAAGGAAATAGAGCAATGCATGTTCAGCAGAAGCCCGATAGCAACGGGCGAAAGTTCATGAAAGTGTCCGGGATCCTGGAGCGGCATGGGCGCAAACCCTCGCGCCTGGTGCCGATCCTTCAAGCGGTGCAGGAAGAATACCGCTACCTGCCCCAGGAAGTTCTGACGTATGTCGCCACCGCGCTGGACGTGTCGCCGGCGCGGGTCTTCGGCGTGGCCACCTTTTACGCGCATTTTGCAATCAAGCCCAAGGGCAAACACCTCGTCCGCCTTTGCGACGGCACGGCGTGTCATGTCAAGGATTCCATGCCGATTTTGGAGGCCGTTCGCAAACGGCTCGGCCTGGATGAAAAGCGCAATACCACGCCGGACATGCTGTTCACGGTTGAAACCGTGGCGTGCCTCGGGGCGTGCGGTCTGGCGCCCGTGATGGTGGTGGACGACCAGGTGCATGGACAAATGAATCCGGAGAGCGGCGTCAAACTGATCGAAGACGTCCTGGCCAGGGAGGCGACAATATGATCGGGACGAGGTTGAATATTCTGGATCCAGCGTCGGGAAATGGCGCGGGAACGGCCCGGCGGGTGATTGTTTGCGCCGGCACCGGCTGTGTGGCCAACGGCGCTTACCAGGTCTTTCAGGCGTTTGTGGATCAAATCCAGGCCGCCGGCATCAACGCCACGACGGAATTCAAGCCCGAGGACCCGGGACACGATTTACGGCTCAACAAAAGCGGTTGCCAGGGCTTTTGCCAGATGGGCCCGCTGGTCACCATCCTGCCGGAAGGCATCCTGTACACCAAAGTCAAGGTCGGGGACATCGGCGAAGTGGTTGCCCGGACGCTCGTGGCCGGCGAGGTGGTGGACCGTTTGCTCTATGTTGATCCGGCGACGAAAAAGCATTGCCGGGGCACGGACGACATTCCGTTCTATCAGCGTCAACAACGTTTTGTGCTTCGCGACTGCGGCACGATCGATCCAGAGAACATCCACGAATATATTCATCACGGAGGATATGCCGCGGCCAGGCAGGCGTTTCTCAAAATGACGCCCGAGCAGATCTGCCAGGAAATCACCCTGTCCGGCTTGCGCGGACGCGGCGGCGGCGGTTTCCCCACCGGACGCAAGTGGGAAGCGGCTCGCGCACAAAAGGGGCCCAAGAAATACGTCATTTGCAACGCCGACGAAGGCGATCCCGGCGCCTTCATGAATCGCAGCGTGATGGAAGGCAATCCGCACAGCGTGTTGGAAGGACTGCTGATCGCCGCGCGCGGCATCGGCGCCGATGAGACGCTTATCTACGTCCGCACCGAATATCCGCTGGCAGTGCTGCGCATGCGGCGGGCGGTCGAGGATGCGAAGAAGATGGGTTTTCTGGGCGACAACGCGTTCGGCTCGGGGATGCCTCTGAGCTGTGAAGTCATGGAAGGCGCGGGCGCATTTGTCTGCGGCGAAGAGACCGCGATGATCGCTTCAATCGAGGGACAGCGCGGAATGCCCCGGCCCAAACCGCCGTTCCCGGCCCAAAGCGGTCTTTGGGGCAAACCGACGATCATTAACAACGTCGAAACCCTGGCGCACGTCGTGCGCATCCTCAACGGGGGAGCGGCGAACTTTCGCAAACTCGGGACCCTCACCTCGCCGGGCACCAAGACCTTCGCGCTCACCGGCCATGTGGCGAACACCGGACTGATCGAAGTGCCTTTCGGCGCAACCTTGCGTGAAGTTGTCATGAATATTGGCGGGGGCATCACCGATCGCCGCGGCAAGATCACGGCGGACGGATTCAAAGCCGTGCAGATTGGCGGACCTTCCGGCGGTTGCCTCACCCGCGCCCACCTGGACCTGGCGTTGGATTACGATTCCTTGCGGGGCGCCGGCGCGATGGTCGGTTCCGGCGGGTTGGTGGCCATGAACCAGAAAACCTGCATGGTGAGCATCGCGCGTTTCTTCATGGATTTCACCCAGCGCGAGAGTTGCGGAAAGTGCGTGCTTTGCCGCGAGGGCACCCGGCAGATGCTGTCCATGCTCGACGATATCATCGCCGGCCGGGCGACGGGCGAGACGCTGGACTTGCTCCAGAAACTGGCGCTGGCGGTGCAGAAGGGTTCGCTGTGCGGGCTGGGCAAGACCGCGCCGAATCCCGTGCTCTCGACCCTGCGCTATTTTCGCGAGGAATACGATGCGCACGTCTTTCACAAACACTGCCCGACCGGCCAATGCAAAGCGCTGGCCAAGCCGAGCATCGATGCCGCCAAATGCAAAGGCTGCACCGCGTGCGCCAGGAAATGTCCCGTCGGCGCAATTACCGGCGAGAAGAAAAAGCCCCACGTGATCGACCAGGCCAGGTGCATTGTCTGCGGCGCGTGCGCCGACACCTGCAAGCTGGATGCGGTCGTGGGCGTGTAAAGCGCGGGGAACACCAATTCAATTTTCGAGAAAAACTCATGAACACCACGGTTGAAGTCAAAACGTTGAACATTGACGGTCTGGAAGTGCCGATCAACGGCGAGCGCAATTTGCTGGAACTGATCCGCAAGGCCGATATCGACCTGCCGACCTTTTGTTATCACTCCGACCTGAGCGTCTACGGCGCGTGCCGGTTGTGCCTGGTCGACATCGCCGGGCGCGGCATTCAGGGGGCGTGTTCGACGCCACCCGAACCCGGCCTGAAAGTGCGCACGCAGACGGAGGAGATCCGCGAGATCCGCAAAGTCTCCATCGAATTGCTGCTCGCCAACCACGAGCGGGAATGCACGACCTGCGCCAAGAGCGCCGCCTGCCAGCTGCAGGATGTCGCCCGGAAGCTCGGGATTCAGAAGGTGCGCTTCAAGCCGGTGCATGAGCCGGCGAAAGTGGACCGCTCTTCCTTGTCGCTGGTGCGCGATCCGAACAAATGCGTGCTCTGCGGCGATTGCGTCCGCTTCTGCTCGGAAATTCAGGGCATCGGCGCGATTGATTTTGCCTACCGCGGCCACGACGCCGCGGTGCTGCCGGCTTTCGGCAAGGATTTGGGTGAAGGCGAGTGCGTGAATTGCGGCCAATGCGCCGCCGTGTGTCCGACTGGAGCGCTGACCCCGAAATCGGAAATTGACGAGGTCTGGAAGGCCTTGAACGATCCGGCCAAGACGGTCGTGGCGCAGATCGCCCCGGCCGTTCGCGTCGCCATCGGCGAATGGTTCGGGATGGCGCCGGGTGAATCCACCCGCGGCCAGATGGTTGCGGCCCTGAAACGCCTGGGCTTTGAAAAGATTTACGACACGTCCTTCAGCGCGGACCTCACGGTACTCGAGGAAGCCAACGAATTTCTGAAGCGCAAAGCCAAAGGCGAGAAACTTCCCCTGTTCACCAGTTGCTGCCCCGGCTGGGTGAAATTCGCCGAGCAGTATTTCCCCGAACTCCTGCCGAACCTGTCGTCGTGCAAATCGCCGCAGCAGATGCTGGGCGCGTTGTGCAAGGAACTCCTGCCGGAAGAACTCGGGATCAAACGGGAGAACCTGGTCGTCGTTTCGATCATGCCGTGCACGGCCAAGAAATTTGAAGCCAAACGCCCCGAATTCAGCCGGGACAATCTGCCGGAAGTGGATCATGTGCTCACCACGCAGGAGCTGGCGCGCATGATCGAAGAAGCCGGCCTGCGCTTTACCCGGCTGCAGCCGGAGTCCTTCGACATGCCCATGGGGTTCAAAACCGGCGCGGGCGTGATCTTCGGGAATTCGGGCGGCGTCAGCGAAGCGGTCCTGCGGTACGCCTCCGAAAAAATCACCGGCCGCAAGCTGGAGAATCCCGACTTTCCGGCGGTTCGCGGCGAGGATGGATTGCGGCTGACGACCGTCGCCATCGACGGCGTCCAGTTGAAACTCGCGGTAGTGCATGGGTTGAAGAACGCCCGGGTTCTCGCCGAGAAAGTCCGCCGGGGCGGGAGCGATTTGGATCTGATTGAAGTGATGGCCTGTCCGGGCGGCTGCATCGGCGGTGCCGGCCAGCCGGTGTCGCGCGACCCGGAGATCCGGCGGTTGCGCACCAAGGGGCTTTACGACGTGGACAAGAACCTGGACCTGCACAAGTCCCAGGAAAACCATTTCGTCACCGAATGTTACCAGAAACATCTGGGCGAAATTGGCGGCCGGAACGCCCATCGCCTGTTGCATACACAGTATCAGCACCGCCGCCGCATCGCCGACGAAATCCTGCTGCTCGGGGACGGCCCGCCGGCCGAGAAGCTGAAAGTCAGCGTGTGCGCCGGCACAAATTGTTTCGTGAAAGGCTCGCAAACGATCCTGCACGAACTGCTGGAACACGTGCAGGCGGAGAATCTCCAGGACCGGGTGAATATCAGCGCCTCGTTTTGTTTTGAGAAATGCGACCAGGGCCC
The DNA here is from genome assembly GCA_964520205.1 of uncultured Verrucomicrobiota bacterium. Classification (GTDB taxonomy): domain Bacteria; phylum Verrucomicrobiota; class Verrucomicrobiia; order Limisphaerales; family BOG-1460; genus CAZFOA01. The sequence continues at coordinate 8,506 of CAZFOA010000055.1, forward strand.
GACGGTGACCGTCGACGGCCAAAGGCTGCCGCGATGCACGGCCAAAACGGCCGTCGCGGCAATGGAAGGAAAATTGAAGGAAAGGACGGAAGGATAGTTATGGCAACCATCATGAGTGAACAGACGGCCACGTTCATTGACGAGGGGAAGATTGCGGAAACGCTGGAAACGGCGCGAAAGCGCGATTCCGGGCTGATCCGGGATGTGCTCGCCAAAGGGCGCCAGATGGAAGGACTGGATGCCGGCGATGTGGCGGTTTTGATGGAAATTCAGGAACCGGCGATGCTCGACGAAATGTTCGCGGCCGCGCGCCGGGTGAAGGACGAAATCTACGGCAACCGGCTGGTGCTCTTCGCTCCGCTCTACATTTCCAACCTGTGCAAGAACGAGTGCCTCTATTGCGCCTTCCGCGTCCGGAACACAGGGTTGACCCGGCGAGTGCTTTCCCGGCCCGAAATCGCCGAAGAAGTCAAAATCCTCATCGAGCAAGGCCATAAACGGCTGCTGCTGGTGGCGGGCGAATCCTATCCGGAGGACAGTTTCAATTTCATCCTCAACGCCATCGAGACGATCTACGCCACCCGGAGCGGCCGCGGCGAAATCCGCCGGGTCAACGTCAACATCGCGCCGCCCACCATCGAGCATTTCCGCCAGCTCAAGGAAGCCGGCATCGGCACGTATCAATGTTTCCAGGAAACCTACCACCGTGAAACCTACCAGGCACTCCACGTTTCCGGTACGAAACGAAATTATGATTGGCGCGCCACGGTCTTTGACCGCGCCATGCAGGCGGGTGTTGACGACGTTGGCATCGGGGTGCTCTTCGGGCTTCACGACTGGAAATTCGAGATGCTGGCGATGCAGCAGCACATCCGGCATCTCGAAGAGAAATTCGGGGTCGGTCCGCATACGATCAGCGTGCCGCGCCTGGAGCCGGCGGTCGGTTCGGAAATGGCCTATCGTCCGCCGCATCCGGTTTCGGACGCGGATTTCAAGAAAATCGTCGCCATCCTCCGTCTGGCCGTGCCATACACCGGCATCATCATGTCGACGCGCGAGAACGCGGAGACCCGCCGCGCGACATTCGCCCTGGGCGTGTCGCAAATCTCGGCCGGCAGCCGATGCAATCCCGGCGGTTATGCCGATTCAACCAACGGCTGCAACGCCGAACAGTTTCAGTTGGGCGACCATCGTTCGCTGGACGAAGTCGTGCGCGACGTGGCGTCGCTGGGCTACACGCCGTCGTTCTGCACGGCCTGCTACCGCCTGGGCCGCACCGGCGCGGATTTCATGGATCTCGCCAAGCCGGGACTTATCAAACAGCACTGCAGCCCCAACGCGCTGTCGAGCTGCATGGAATATCTCATGGGGTATGCCTCGGGGGAGACGCGACAGGTGGGTGAAGCCCTGGTGAATCGCGAGCTAATGACGATGGAAGATTCCGTGGGCGGCATTGCCAAGGACCTGGTGAAGCGCGTCCGGGCCCGGGAACGCGACGTGTTCGTCTGATGGGGTGACCCGGGAAGTTGATATGAGCGACGCGGTCCGCATCGAACGGGATGACTTGGGGGAGCTGGCGATTCCCGCCGCGGCCCTGCATGGCGTCCATACTGCGCGGGCGCTTGAAAACTTTCCGCTAAGCTGTCGCCCGGTTCATGCGGAGCTGGCTCGCGCCTACGGCACCGTGAAACTCGCCTGCGCGATGACCAATCGCGCCTTGGGCGTTTGGGCGGACGACCCCGCCAAAGCCGATGCCATTGAACGCGCCTGCCGGGAATTGAGCGAAGGACAACTTATCGGCCACATCGTGGTGGATGGCCTGCAGGGTGGCGCGGGCACGAGCACGAACATGAACGTCAACGAGGTGTTGGCCAATCGCGCCCTGGAACTGCTCGGACAAAGCCGCGCGGCCTACGACCGGGTTTCGCCGTTGAATGATTTGAACCGGCATCAGTCCACGAACGACACCTACCCCACTGCGCTGAAGCTCGCGGCCATACGATTGCTGCGCGGGTTGGAACAAAATGTCCTGGCGCTCCAGGAATCATTTCAAAATGCCGAGCGCCGCTTCGCCCACGTCGTCAAGGTTGGCCGCACCCAGATGCAGGACGCGGTGCTGACGACACTCGGCCGCGAGATGAGCGCGTACGCCGAAGCGATCAACCGCGACCGCTGGCGGATCTACAAATGCGAGGAGCGATTGCGCGTCGTGAACCTCGGGGGCACCGCCATTGGCACCGGCCTGGGCGCGCCGCGGCAGTTCATTTTCCGGGTGGTGGACGTGCTGCGCGAGTTGACCGGCATCGGCTTTGCCCGTGCGGAGAATCTGGTTGACGCGACGCAAAACACGGATGTGTTCGTCGAGGTGTCCGGGATTCTTAAGGCGCATGCGGTGTCGTTGCTGAAAATCTGCGGCGATCTGCGGCTGTTGGCGTCGGGGCCGGAGGCCGGGTTCGGTGAGATCCATTTGCCGGCGCGGCAGGCCGGTTCTTCGATCATGCCCCAAAAAGTGAACCCGGTGATTCCGGAAGCCGTCAGCCAGGCCGCCATGCTGGTTCTGGGGCACGACGTCACAATTGCGATGGCTTGCGCTTCGGGGAGTCTGGAGTTGAATCCTTTCCTGCCGCTGGTCGCGAGCTGTTTTTTGGAGAGCCTGGATTTGCTGGCTCGAGCCGACGACCTCCTGCGACGGCATTGCGTGGAGGAAATGGAAGCCGACGAGGCACGCTGCCGGCGGCACCTGGAGAATTCGACTGCGGCAGCGACGGCGCTGTTGCCGGCGATCGGTTACGAGCGCGCCGGCGAAGCCGCGCGGTTGGCCCGGGATAGCGGCCGCTGCCTTCGCGACACCTTGATTTCACTGGGCTGGCTCACGGGCGTCGAGTTCGACGTTCTGACCAGCGCGGAAGCGGTTTGCCGATTGGGATCGCCAGACCGGAACGGAGCCTCATGAACCCGACGCCCAAAGGCCTCCGTTTGCATATCGCTTTCTTCGGCCGCCGCAACGTCGGCAAGTCCAGCCTGTTGAACGCGCTCACCCGCCAGCACGTTTCCATTGTCTCGCCCGTCGCCGGCACCACCACCGATCCCGTGGAAAAGCCGATGGAACTGCTCCCGCTCGGGCCGGTGCTGTTCATCGACACGGCGGGCCTCGACGACACCGGCGAACTGGGCGCGCTGCGCGTGCAGAAAACCAGGCAGGTGCTGGAACGAACCGATCTGGCCGTCCTGGTCGCCGAGGCGGGTGCCTGGGGGCATTTTGAAGAGGAAATTCTTCGGGAGCTGGCGTCCCGCAAGACACCGGCGATTGTGGTGTTTAACAAGACCGATCTCGGCGAACCGGACGCCGCGCTGATGTCCCGTCTGGCTGAAACAAAGCTTCGCACGGTCCGGACTTCAGCCGCTCGCGGCCTTGGAATGATGGAATTGCGCCAGGCGCTCCTCGAACTGGCGCCGGCGGACTTCATCGATTCCCCCGCCTTTGTCGGGGATCTCGTCGGTCCCGGCGAATTGGCAATCCTGGTGGTGCCGATCGACAAGGAAGCGCCGAAAGGGCGGTTGATCCTGCCCCAGGTGCAGGCGATCCGCGATTTGCTCGACAGCGATTCGTATTGCCTGGTGGTGAAGGAACGGGAATTGCGCAGCGCCCTGGACCGGCTGAAGACTCCGCCCAGGCTGGTGGTCACGGATTCGCAGGCATTCTTGAAAGTCGCCGCCGACACTCCGCGCGACGTGCCGCTGACGAGCTTTTCGATCCTCATGTCGCGTTTCAAGGGCGACCTGTTCACCCAGGTGCAGGGAACGCTGGCCATTGAAAACTTACGGCGCGGCGATCGCGTGCTGATCGCGGAAGCTTGTTCGCACCACCCGATCGGCGAAGACATTGGCCGGGTGAAAATCCCGCGGTGGCTCACGCAGTATGCCGGCGAGAAAATTCAATTTGAACACGTGCAAGGCCGGGATTTTCCCGGGGATTTGTCGCCTTACCGGCTGGTGATTCATTGCGGTGCCTGCCTGTGGAACCGGCGTGAAATGCTGAGCCGCATTCTGCGCTGCCAGCAGGCCGGCGTGCCGATTACCAACTACGGCCTGACCATCGCCTACAGCCTGGGAATCTTCGAGCGGGCGTTGGAACCGTTCCCGGCGGCGCTGGAGATGCTTCGGGCGGCCGGATGTCAAAGCGGTGGCGCAAAACCGGAACGGCCGGCGCCGGTCACGGTTCGGAAAATGGAAGCGAGGGCGGCATGAATGCTTCGTTGGACAAAAGCGAAATTTTGAAATGGCTGCAGGAGTCGAATCCCGAGCGACTGGAAGAGTTGTGGCGCCAGGCGAACGAGACCCGCCGCCGGCACGTCGGCGACGCCGTGCATCTCCGCGGCTTGATTGAGATTTCCAACCATTGTGTCCGGCAATGCGCTTACTGCGGTTTGCGGGCAGGCAACCAGGCGCTCTCCCGCTATCGCATGTCCGCGGACGAAATTTTCGTGGCCGCTTTGCAGGCGATGCGCTTCGGGTATGGAACCGTGGTGCTCCAGGCCGGCGAGGATTTTGGCATCAGTGCCACATGGATGACGGATGTGATCCGGCAGATCAAAGCCGCGACACCGCTGGCGGTGACCCTGAGTCTGGGCGAGCGTTCGCGGGAAGAATTGGAAGCCTGGCGGAGAGCCGGGGCCGATCGTTACCTGCTCCGCTTCGAGACTTCGGACCGCGCCCTGTTCGACGCCATTCATCCGGGATTGGGAACCGGGAAGTCGGATCGCATCGCCCTGTTGCGAAGATTGAAGAAACTCGGCTACGAAACGGGCAGTGGAATCATGGTCGGGTTGCCCGGACAAACGTATCAAAGCGTTGCGGATGACATCGCGTTGTTCCGAGAGCTGGACTTCGACATGATCGGCATCGGCCCGTTCATTCCGCATCCGGCGACGCCTTTGGGCGCAGGGGATTCGGGATCGAAAGCAAGCGAGGTGCCGGATCAGGCGCCGAATTCCGAGCTGATGGTTTACAAGGCGGTCGCACTGACCCGGCTGGCTTGTCCCGACGCGAATATTCCCGCCACGACGGCGCTGGCGACCATCAACAAAATCAACGGACGCGAATTGGGTTTGCGGCGCGGGGCCAACGTGTTCATGCCGAACCTGACTCCGCTGCAGTATCGCCGTCAGTACGAGATTTATCCCGCGAAAGCCTGCATCGAAGAAACCGGTTCGGCCTGCAATTCCTGCCTCGGTTCGCGTATCAACCGGATCGGGCGCCACGTTGGCCGCGGACCGGGTGGCCGGCATGATCGCGCCTCCGTGCCGGCGGCAGCGGCGTCTACAACCCGAGGAGGATGCCATGTCTGAAGTTCCACTGAACAGCATTACGATCTGCATGGGCAGCTCCTGTTTCTCGCGCGGCAACAACCGCAACATCGAAGTCCTCCAGGATTATCTCGGCGTGCGCGAGCTGCCGCCGGCGGTGGAATTGACCGGACATCTTTGCCAGGGCCATTGCAAGTCCGGCCCGAACATCACGATCAATGGGAAGATGTACCACGAGGTGGATCCCATCGTGATCATCGGGCTGCTGAACCACTACGTGCCCAAGGACAAGGCGTGAACTACCTGAACCCCATTTACACGGAAAAGCGCGAGTGCGAAGACTGCTACAAATGCGTCCGCAACTGCCCGGTGAAGGCGATCAAGGTCGAAGGCGGTTACGCTTCCGTCGTGCCCGAATTGTGCATTCTCTGCGGCCATTGTGTCGAAGTCTGTCCGAGCGGGGCGAAGCGGGTGCGCGATGATCTTTCCCGGGCCAAACAACTGCTGGCGATGAAAAAGCAGGTGCTGGTCTCGCTCGCGCCGTCGTTCGTGAGCGAGTTTCCCGAGGTTCGACCCGGACAACTGATCCATGCACTCAAGCGGCTCGGCTTCTTCGGCGTGTCGGAAACCGCGCTGGGGGCGCAGCAGGTCTCCGCCCAGGCCGCCGCGATGCTTCAGGCCAATCCGGATCGCGTGCTCGTTTCCTCAGCCTGTCCGACGGTGGTGTCCTACCTGCAAAAGCATCGGCCGGCCGACTCCCGTTTCCTCACCAGTTTGCTCTCGCCTTTGCTGACGCACTGCAAAATGTTGCGCCAGGCATTCGGGCCGGACATCGCCGTGGTATTCATCGGTCCTTGCATCGGCAAGAAGACGGAATCGGCCCAGCATCCGGAATTGTTGGACGTGGTTTTGACGTTCGAAGATCTCCGCCGATGGTTCGACCTGGAAAAAATCGAGTTGAACAAGAGGGTCGAAACCGCGGAGGACCGTTTCATTCCCGAACTTTCGTCGGAAGGCGCGTGGTTTCCTGTGGATGGCGGCATGATCGCGGGCATGAAATCGAGCTGTGCCGTGAACGACTGTTCGCTCATGGCATTTTCCGGCCTGGGCGCGATCCGGAAAGCTCTGGACGGCCTGGACGGCGTGCGGCCTGAAGCGGGATTGTTCCTCGAGTTGCTCGCCTGTGAAGGCGGCTGTGTCAACGGACCCAAGGCCGCCCAACGCGACGCCACCGTGATGAAACGCCGCCGCGTGTTGCGTCCGGTCGCCCAACCCGGCCTGGCGTGGCCCCGGCGGTCCACGCTGGAAATCCGTTCCGAGTTTTCGGTCGTGCCGCCGGTTCAAACCCAGTATCCGGACGCCAAAATCCGCGAGGCATTGCGCACGGTCGGAAAACTTTCGCCGGACGATGAGCTGAACTGCGGCGGGTGTGGCTACGACTCGTGCCGCGAATTTGCCATTGCTTTGATCAATCAAAAGGCGGAACGGGCGATGTGTGTCACTTACCTGCGGAAACTGGCTTACAAAAAGGCCAACGCCTTGATTCAAAAGATGCCGTCGGCGGTGGTGATCGTCAACGACGCCATGCGGATCATTGAGTTCAATGCCGCGTTCACCACGTTGTTTGGCCAGCGCGCACCCGCGGCCGGTGACGCCCCGGCTTCCCTCGAGGGCCTCATGCTCAGCGAAGTGCTGCCGTTTGCCAGCCTGTTTCACAGCGTTTTGAAAACCGGCGAGGATATTCTGGACCGCGACCTCCGGTTCCAAAACACGATCCTGCACGCGACGATTTTTTCCATCGAAAAACAATGCCTGGTGGGCGGGATCATCCAGGACATCACCAAACCGGCGGTCCGCAAGGAACAGGTGATCCGCAAGGCGCGGGAAGTGATTCAAAAGCAACTGGCGACCACGCAACAGATCGCCTACCTGCTGGGCGAGAATGCCGCGGATGCGGAGATCACGCTCAAATCAATCATTGATTCCTTTTCGCCGCCGAAACCGGACGAGCCGAAAGAAGACAATGACTGGCGAACGCTTTATCGACGTTGACTTCTGCCAGCAGGCCAAGCAGGGCCAGGTGGTTTCCGGCGACGTTTTCCTGTCCCGAAAAATCAAGGGCGAAGGCCGCGTGATCGCCGTGCTTTCCGACGGTTTGGGCAGCGGCGTCAAGGCGAGCGTGCTGGCCAATCTTACCGCGACGATGGCGCTGCGCTACACGTCGGCGTTTGTGGACGTGCGGCAAAGCGCCAAAACGATCATGGACACCTTGCCCATCTGCGAGCAGCGCAAGATCAGTTATTCCACCTTCACCATTGTGGATCTGGATGAAGACGGCAAGACGCGCGTCATCGAACATGGCAATCCGCCACTGGTGCTCCTGCGCGGATTGCAACCCCAGCCGCTGGAGCGAATGACGGTCACGCTGGAAACCTGGAAGGACCGGGTGATTCGTTACAGCGAATTCGACACTCAGTTGGGCGATCGGATCGTCTATTTCTCCGACGGCGTCAGCCAGTCCGGCCTGGGCCGGGCGGGGATGCCGCTCGGCTGGGGACAGGAACGGGTGGTTGATTTTCTCTGCGGCCAAGTCCTGCAGGAAAACGAAATTTCGTCCCAATCGTTGTCCAGGAAGCTGGTGGCTGAAGCCGTAACCAACGACAGCCGCGTTGCCAAGGACGACATCACCTGCGGCGTGGTCTATTATCGGCACCCCCGCCGCCTTCTGGTCGTTACCGGACCGCCATTTTGCAAGGAACGCGACGCTGAACTGGCTGAGAACGTTCGATCCTTCAACGGGCGCAAGGCGATTTGCGGCGGCACCACCGCGAACATCGTGTCGCGACTCCTCCACCGGCCGGTGACCATGTCCCTGGCCCGGCTCGATCCGGAGGTGCCTCCGGCTTCGGCGATGGAAGGGATGGACCTGATCACGGAAGGGACGGTGACATTGGCCAAAGTGGCCGAGATGCTCGAACGCGGGTCCGGCATTGAAGCCAATCGAAAGAATGCGGCTCGTGACCTCGTGACGCTCATGTTGGAGAGCGACATCGTCCAGTTCATTGTGGGAACCCGGATCAATGAAGCGCACCAGGATCCGAACGTTCCGGTGGAGCTGGATCTCCGGCGCAACATCGTCCGCAAAATTGCCGAACTTTTGGAAACCCGCTACCTGAAGGAATGCCAATTGCAGTTTGTTTGAGCTGGTGTGGCGGAACGTTTGCGGGTGGCTGGGACGCGCGTGACGGCCTGCTGGAAAGCGGTGCTAAAGCCACCGCAGTCCAAACGCTTCGCGCGGTTCGGGTGCGTTGGACCTTCGCGCCAGCGTTTGGACTGCGGCGCGTTTACCGCCGCTTTTCTCCCTGCCCACTGTCTCTGTTCTCGAACGCGAAGTAGCTCTTCATAAGAACGGACTGGTTCCCGTTCGGAAACAGTTCTTATGAACAACTCCTCCCCGCTCTGTGAGTTGGGCGGGAGAGGATGAAGC
>CAZFOA010000056.1:0-17132 GCA_964520205.1 uncultured Verrucomicrobiota bacterium
CGGTGCCTTCCTCGAAAACGAGTCCGGAAGCCACCTGGTTTCCAGATACCCCGACGGTGAAAACGCCGGTCGCATTGCCTCCGGCGGAGAGGATGGCTTGCTGACCCGGTGTCCAGGCGGTGGTGGCGCTGGTGCCGGCGGCGCTGGTGCTCCAAAAATTGTTAACACCCCATGTACCCGGCGCTGTATTGCCGGACGCGGCGCCGCTGTTACTCCCGTTGATGTCCCAATATCGTTGTGCGGTGGATCGAGAAGTAAAACTAAAGGCAAGAAACAAAAACAGCAGGAACCTCCAACCGGTGGGCGGCCCGGCAAAACACAACACTTTTAGGGCATTCATGACGCATAAAAAGACACACTTTCTCCCTAATCAGACCCAAGCCACGGATAACCCTTCCCAGAAATTAGGATCGGTCCGCCTTACTGCACCAAGTATGCCAGCTTAAGCCCGGGGATGGGCCGCGTCATAAACCCTTTTTAGCCGTTCGGTTGTCAAATGAGTGTATACCTGGGTGGTTGCTAAATGGGCATGACCGAGCAACTCCTGTACACTCCTGAGATCGGCGCCCGCTTCCAGCAAGTGGGTGGCGTAGCTGTGGCGAAGTTTGTGCGGGGTGAGGTGGGGATCGAGTCCGGCCGCGGCGAGATGCTTTTTCAAGCGGATTTGGAGGATGTAGGGCGCAATGGGAGCCGGCTGTTTTCGTTGCGACAGAAAAACCGGAGCCGTCCCGGCAGGGGGGCGCGGCAGCGTGGTCCAATAATTCTTTATCGCCGCGAGGGCCGGTTCGCCGATGGGCACGAGGCGCTCTTTGCGGCCTTTGCCGCGGACGCGAACGATCTGTTCGCCCCAATCAATGTCGTCGGCGCGCAGGCCGCACAATTCGCTCACGCGCAGGCCGCAGGAGTAGATGGTTTCCAGAACCGCCACGTCGCGATAACAGATCGCAGCCGAGATGGGCCGGCCGCGGCGTTTCGCCTTTCGTTCGGACAGCGGTTTCAGGGGGGCCTCCAGCAGCGCCAGCATTTGTGGCTGCGTCAGATATTTCGGCAACCGCCTGGCCGGTTTGGGCAACGCCAGGTTCCGGATCGGTGAGACGGTTGCGACGCCGTGCCGGATCAAATATTTGTAAAAGGTGCGGAGCGTGGAAAACCGGAGGTGGATCGGCGAGCGCGCCAGATGGCTGCGGCCCAGAAATCGCAGATAGGCGCGGAAATCATCGCGCTGAAGTTTGATCCAGACCGGCGGTCGTCCGCGTTCCCGCCGGTGCCAGGCGGCAAAATCGGTCAACGCGTGCCGGTAATTTCGCTGGGTGTAAACCGAAGCGCCGCGATCCGTCGCCAGATGCGCGAGAAAATCCCGAACGTGCCGGTCCGGGTTGGCTGCGTCATCGGTCATGATCGGTGGGCGTAAATCACGACAGCTAAAAATGCGCGGCATCGGCGCCTGCAACCTGTAGGAGACGACGTGAGGAGTCTCTGACTGAGATTTGTCTCTTCATCCAATTGGAGGCCGGATAATGTTCCCCGGCCAGACGCGGCAGGTAAAAGGCCCGGTTGAGCGGGTCGCGCGGTGGTCTAACGGGTTGTTCCTGGATCATGGCTGCCGGATATGAGTCAGAGACTCCTCACGTCGTCTCCTACAAAATTGATGGATTTGGCTTCCACAATTTTGATTTCGTCCCCGGTCGGTCCGTGGAGATCATCGACCAGTTCTGTAATTTCCCGTGACGCGGGCATGGCCGGGAGATTACAGGGTCCGGAGAAAGTCAGCAACCTCCGGCTAAGACTTGGCTTCGCCTTCGCCTTCCCGCGGCGGGAAATCAAAGGTTACTTTGCCCGCTTCGTCCATGACCAGATACGAGGCGAAAGGCTTTCCGGCTTTGGAAATGAATTGGTTGAGCAAATCGGTTCTGCCCGATTCCAGGAGTTTTTGGGCCTGGGCGCGGTCGATCAACTGCTGCAAAATGGATTTGCTGATTTTGAATTTGCAGGATTTCTTGTCCGACTGCGATCGCTCGCAAAGATAATTGGCTTCGCCTTCGAATACCTTGCCGCCGCACTTCGGACATTTCCCGAGCGGTTGCTGCCCGGTGAAATCCACTTTGACCGGCGGCTCTTTGGGCGCGCCATCCTTCGCCTTTGATTTGCGGACCCGCGGCAGAAATTCGAACGCCGTGCCGCCGTCTTTGATTACCAGGAACGCCTCGAATTTGCGTCCGGTTTTCTTGGAGATGAATCCCTTGAGCAAATCGGTTTTGCCTTCGGCGAGCAGCTTGGACATCTGGGCCGGATCGAGGTTCTGTTGGAGAATGATTTTACCCGACCGGAACGTGCAGGATTTGTCGGGGCCGACCGCTTTTTCGCAAACGTAGTTCATGCCCGCATCGAAGACACGAGCGCCGCATTTCGGGCATTTGCCCAGCGGCTCTTTGCCGGAAAAATCCACGGGGGCGACCGGCTCGCCGTTCTCGGTTTGCTGCTCCTGGCCGAAATCGAATTCGACTTTGAATTCCGGCGTCAGCTTCAGCACGGCGGCGAACGGTTTGCCCATCTTGCTCCGGAACCCTTGCAGCGGCCCGATCTGCCGTTCGGTAATCAGCTTTTCGATTTCCTCGATTTCATACATGCGGCCGCACAGGATTTTCCAGATCGAGAAATCACACTTCACGCACTGGAACGCCTTGTAACGTTCGTGCACCTCCCCGCCGCACTTCGGGCAGGGGATTCCGAGGATGCTGAAATCTCCGGGGATGGTGTCATACTCGTATTTTTTGGCGCGCTCGACGATGTGCCGGGTCATCTCGGCGATTTCCGCCATGAACTCCTCGCGGCTCTTCTGGCGTCGTTGAATCTGGTGCAGCTTGAATTCCCAATCGCCGGTCAGCTCGGGTTTGGTGAGTTCGGCGATGCCCAGTCCGTTGAGCAGTTCCATCAGGGAAAACGCCTTGGCGGTGGACTGCAGCTCGCGGCCATTGCGATGGATGTATTGCTCGTAAATCAACCCTTCGATGATGGACGCGCGTGTCGCCGGTGTGCCGAGGCCTTTCTCGCGCATGGCCTCGCGGAGTTCGTCGTCTTCAACCAGCTTGCCCGCGCCTTCCATCGCGCTGAGGAGGGTTGCTTCCGTATAGCGCGGCGGCGGTTTGGTCTGGTTCGCTTTGACCTCGATGGCGCTGGTTTTGACCGTCTCGCCGGTTTTCACCGGAATGAGGTTGGTCGCGGCGTCGTCATCCTGAGCCTCCTTGCCATAGACCGTGAGCCAGCCGGGTTGGACCAACACTTTGCCGGTGCTCTTGAACGGTTCAGCTTCGACGCGCGTGATGCGCGTGGTTTCGAGAAACTCGGCGGCGGGATAGAAAATCGCCAGGAACCGCTTCGTCACCATGTCGTAAAGTTTTTGTTCCGGCTCGCTCAACCCTTTGGGCGTCTGCGTCGTCGGAATGATGGCGAAATGGTCGGAAATCTTGGCGTTGTTGAAAATGCGCTTGTTGGGCCTGACCCAGTCGCTCGTGAGAATGGTTTTCGCAAAAGGCGCGTAATGGGTTTCGCCGAGCGCCTTCAATGTGGCCTTGACCGTGGCGAGGTAATCCTCCGGCAACGCGCGCGCATCGGTGCGGGGATAGGTGAGCGCCTTGTGCCTTTCATAAAGCGCCTGTGCCAGCCCGAGCGTGTTCTTCGCGCTGAAACCAAAACGCGAGTTCGCCTCGCGTTGCAGGCTGGTCAGGTCGTACAGCAGCGGGGACAACGAAGTGCTGGGTTTGCTTTCCTCCGTGACCAGACCGGGTTTGCCGAGGCACTTGTCGCGAATGGCTTCGGCGCGCGGCTGGTCCCAGAAACGCTCCGCCTTGAGCTCCGTGTCCGCTTCCTTGCCCTCCGCCCGCGCAAATTTCTCGTCGAACCAGCGCCCGGTATATTGGCCCGCCGCGGCGTCGAAGGTGGCGATGACTTCCCAGAAATCGCGCGACACGAACTTGCGGATCTTTTGCTCGCGCTCGACCACGATGGCGAGCGTTGGAGTTTGCACGCGCCCGACGGTGGTTTTGAAAAAGCCGCCGGATTTGGAGTTGAACGCCGTCATGGCGCGAGTGCCGTTGATCCCGACAAGCCAGTCGGCTTCCGAACGGCTGAACGCGGCATCCGCCAGCGGGAGCATGGTGTTGTCCTCGCGCAAATGTTCGAACCCTTCGCGGATGGCCCCCGGGGTCATGGACTGCAACCATAAACGTTTGATCGGTTGCTTCGCCTGCGCGTACTTGACGATGTTGCGGAAAATCAACTCGCCCTCCCGGCCCGCGTCGCACGCATTGATCAGAGCGTCCACGTCCTTCCGCTTGAGGAGCCGCAGCAGGACTTTGAGGCGATTCTCGCTTTTCTCAATCGGTTGAAGATCGAAATGGCCGGGAATGACGGGCAGACATTTGAACGTCCATTTGCCCCGCACCGCCTCCACGCCCGCGGGCAGCACCAGTTCGAGCAGGTGGCCGACGGCCGATGAAATGACGTGCTGGTCGCTTTCATAAAAGTCGTCCTGCTTCTTGAAACCTCCGAGCGCCTTGGCGATGTCGCTGGCGACGGACGGCTTCTCCGCAATAATTAACGCCTTGCCCATGCGATTGACACTTACACGTTGCCGGTCAAAGAGGCAAACTTTGTGCAAGTGGGCGGAAGTTGACCCAAAGCCCCGTGGAAGTCAAAGTGGAAACTGATTTTAGTTGCGTTGGCGTTTAAGTTTGCAGCGGCGGTGGCAGGGATGCCGCGCCCGTTTGCGCCGCTGCGCGTCCACCCTCCGCAATACCTGCTGCGGAGGACGGGCGGCGCGGTCATCGCAGCGTGATGACCCTGCCTCAAAATAAAAATTGGGGAATTATCCGGCGGGACCGGCCCTTCATTCACAGCAGCGGCTTGGACAGCGCGCCGCCGAGAGTTCCCTTCAAGATGCACTCCTTGTTTCGGATGGTCCCGCCGCCGGCTCCTTGCAGGGTGGCGGACACGGTCATCTTGCCGGTTAATATATTTCTTGAATACGATGACCTCAACAGGCCGGTGAGTTGGAACTGGGTGCTGGTCCCGTCCGCCGTCATCTGGCTGCCATCGTTGTAACTGAGAGTCACGTAATCGGTGAAAACTTCCGTATCATTCCCCGAGGCGATTGTGTTGACGCCGGTGGTGGTGATAACGAACGTTTCCGCACCGGAATTGACACTTTGGGATGGGACAATGGAGAGAACATCGCCGGTGGTTAAAAGGAGGTTGGTCCCGGTTTTGTCCATTACAAAGAAGGAGAAACTCGTCAGCCCGCTCATCACCAATTTCGCGTCGGGGGGGAGGTTCGTGTTGAAGGAATTTGCCAGCAGGCCGAGGATGCCCGCGTTGCTGATGACGTTGTTCGTGACTGACGACTTGTATTTGGCGACGGTGTTTGTGGAGGTGGACGTGTGATTGGTCGCATTGCTGATGTTGGCGTAAGACTGATTTTGCGCGGAAGCGGTCAGGTGGAAGGTGACCGGCCCGCTTGCGCCAACCGGAATGAGCGCTCGAACCGGGGTTGCCAAAAGCATGAACAATGGAATGGCAGCCAGCAAGGTGATCTTTTTCATAAGTGTCTCGTTTTGTATTTCGGTTTTACAATGGTTTCAGCATGTGCTTCGTCAGGGGACGCCCGGCATTGGAGCATACTCGCCGGTGGGGCGCAATGTCGCGGTTTTCCGCGTCCACCCTAAACGGGATGAGGAAACTCAGCGCAATGACTGCAAGCGCAGCGCTGACAACGCGGAGGCGGCGGATATTCGACAATGAAGAGTTCTTTCTTGTTGCACTTTCTCCGATTCGCCAGCGCAGATATCGGTCAGCGACGGGCGCCATCCGCTTGATTGAGAACAAGCGCACCCGTCAGCGGGAGCGGGGTAAGTTTCTTCATTAATTATTCTTGACGAGTTCTGGCGACAGCATTAGAAACGCTGCCCACGGTTAATGGTCATGAGTGAGCAACTGCATGGGTGCAGTGCCTTGACCCGGGCTTGTTTGAGACGGAGAGTCACTCCCTTTATCTGCACACCCCGCACGGGCGCGGGTGATTCGCTGCCGTCGCACAGCGCGAGTCGCCCCCACTCGCACTGGGGCGAAACTCAGGATTCTCGGGACGCCAACAAACACCACGACCGACAGGCTCGGCGCACCAGGACCGGCTCGCGGGGACACTCGCCCCACCGGACTCGCCCCACCGGAAAGACAAACTACCACCACTCGGAGGGCTCGCATCTATGAAAATCAAACGGGGTTTACGCTTCGCCACAGTTGTTATCATCGCCTGGATTTCCATTTCCAGCGCGGTCGGGCAGGGGATGCCCACCAACCTTATCGTCGCCGTGCGCCACGCGCCGTGTCTGAACGGCAACGGCCGGATCGAAGGTTCGTTGCAACAAATGCTCGGTGAAGATGTGACGCTCGACGGCGGGTTCGTCCTGACCGGCGACCTGCTGGTGCCCGGCACGCCTAAATTGCGCCTCAGCGGCAAGCCCGTCTTCGCCGGCACGGTTGTCGGCAGCGGCAGCGTGTCGCCGAGCGGTTACGAGGTTACGCTGAAGGGGAATTGTTCACTCAACAAGCTGCGCACTCGAACGTCGCCGCTTGCCTTGCCTGCGGTTGCCGCTCCGCCGCCACCCATGGGCAAGCGCAACGTGACCCTCAACAGCGCCGGCCAATCCATCGGCGATCCCGCCACGCTTCGCAACCTCACGCTCAACTGCGGCGCCCGCCAGGTCCCGGTGCCTCCGGGCACTTACGGGACGTTCACGGCCAATGCCGGCACCGGATTCATATTGGGTGTGGCCGGAGCCACGCAACCCAAGATCTATAACCTGCAAAATATCGCTCTCAAAGGGAACAGCCGGCTGGAGGTTGTGGGTCCGGTCCTTCTCACCGTAGCCAATGGGTTTTCAGCGAGCGGTATTGTCGGCGCAACCAACCATTCGTCCTGGCTTCAAATCCAGATCGCCAGCTGCGGGCTTGCCCTTAACTCCGGTTGCACCGTTCACGGCAGCGTGATTGCGCCGGCAGGAACGGTGACTGTAAACGGAAACAGTTGTTTGATTGGTTCGGCTCAGTGCGATCGGCTGACGGTCAACTGCGGCGGAGTCATCCGGGCCGGTTCGGTGCAAAACCGGGCGCCGGTGGCCAACGCGCAGAGCCTGTCGGTGAATGAGGACGCATCGTTGAACTTCATGCTGACCGGCAGCGATCCGGAAGGCGGGGCGCTTGCCTATGTGATCGTGACCCAGCCCGTTCACGGAACCCTCAACCTTCAACCGTCAACTCTCAACCAATTCATCTATGCGCCGGCGGCAAATTTCAACGGCGCCGACACTTTCGCGTTCAAGGTGAACGATGGACAGGCCGACTCGGTTCCGGCAACCGTTTCGATCGCGGTGACGCCGGTGAACGATGCGCCTCAGTTGACAGTGCCGGGATCCCAGTCAATCGACGAGAACGCCCGGCTGGTGTTCAACACCAACCGGCTCGTTTCCGTTGCCGATGTGGATGCCGGCGCCGGAATGCTCCAGCTTTCTTTGTCGGTCTCCAATGGCGCCGTGTTTCTGGCCGCGACCAATGGATTGACCTGGACGGCAGGAAAGAACGGATCAGCCGGCCTCGTCGTGAAAGGGTCGCTAAGCGATCTCAACGCCGCTTTGAACGGCCTGGCGTATCTCGGCTCCACAAACTTTTTCGGAGCCGACAGGCTCAGCCTGCGTGTTGACGATCTGGGCAACACCGGCGCCGGCGGAAATCTTTCCGACAGCAAAGCCATTTCCATCGTCGTGATGCGGATCAACATTCCGCCCGCCGTTGCCGTGGCTTCCCCGGCTCCGCAGAGCGAATTTGCGCCGGGCGAGTCGATCCCGGTGCTGGTGGCCGCCTCCGATCCTGACGGGCGGGTGGTGGCGATAAAAATCTTTGCCGAGGAAATGGAATTGGCCGCGCTCACCGCGCCGCCGTTTCAAATCCTCTGGACCAATGCGCCTGCGGGCGAGCATGTGCTGTCGGCCACGGCGATGGACGATGACGGAGCGGTTTCCGTTTCATCCAATGTGCTGGTCACGGTGCTGGCGCCTGAAAGCGGCGACTTCGCCGTCGAGGCCGGACCGGACCAGGTGATCGGTTTGCCCGGTACGGCATCGTTGGCCGGAACGATCGGGATTCAAACGCCGGTCGCGGGCGCCGGGACCAACGTGCTTTGGACGAAAATCGACGGCCCGGGAAACGTCCAATTCTCCAGCGCCGCCAGTTTGACCGCGACGGCGCAATTCGACGAACCTGGCACTTACACCCTGAAACTGCGAGCCACCTATCACGGCGGAACCCGGAGTGACACACTGACGGTGGACGCGCTTCCGGCGCCATCCGGGCGCCTGATTTCCGCCCGCTCAAACCGGGGCGAAGATTTCTGGCTGACGTTCCTGCCCAACGAGCCGTTTCCCGGCGAGCCGCCCTATTTCGGATTGGGAGTAATCATTTGCGCCGACGCGGACACACAAGGCACGGTGGACTATGCTGCCGGGGTTTATGGCAACCTGACTCCGACCCGGACCCGATTCCAGGTGCGCGCCGGCTCGGCAACGACGGTGTGGGTATCGGGAGCCGGTGGCGATTCGGATTCCATCCAGCCTGATGCCATTCATGTGACGGCGGACCATCCGGTGTCGGTTTATGGACTCGATTTGCTCACGGAGAGCACGGACGGTTACCTGGCATTGCCCACATCGATGCTCGGCACCAATTATATCGTGCTCTCCTATCGGAATACGCCCGCCTGGTTCAACACCAATATTGTCATCGGCGGCACCGCCTTCGCCGTGGTGGCTCCGGAAAATGAAACTCGCGTTGTCATCACGCCGTCCGTGACCACGGGATCCCGGATTGCGGGTGTTCCGTATGAAATCGTGCTGCAACAGGGTGAAACGCACCGGTTGATCAACGAGGAAGGATTCGACGCGGACTTGTCCGGCACATTCATCACCGCGAACAAACCGGTGGCGGTTTTTGCCGGAAACAAAATGACCACGATTCCGCCGCTCACCCCGTCCGGAGATCATTTGGTTGAACAACTGCCGCCGGTGAACACGTGGGGCCGGCACTTTGTCACCCTGCCGTTGGCGGCGCGGACCGGAGGCGATACCTTCCGGTTCCTGGCCGGGACGGACGGCACCCGGGTGGCCATCAACGGAAAAATCGCGGCTGCTCTGGATCGTGGCCAATTCTATGAATGCATCCTCGCCGAACCGGCGGAGATTCTGTCGAGCCGGCCGATTCTTGCGGCGCAGTACGCCAACAGTTCGCAATACGACGGCGCCATGGGAGATCCGTCCATGATGCTCGTGCCGCCGCTCGAGCAGTTCGGTGGCGACTACTTTCTCTCCACTCCGGCGGACATCTGGAACGTTTACAACCAGGATTACGAGGATATTTACACGAACTACCTGAATCTCGTCGTCCGCACCAACGGCGTCGGGCTGATCCAATTGGATGGCGTGGCTGTGCCCGCCAGCGCATTCCGGGCCGGCACAAATTCCGGTTATGCGGGCGCACAACTGCCGGTCGTCCCGGGTGCGCATCACCTTTCTGCGCCGGTTCCGTTCGGTGTCTGCGTTTACGGATGGGCGCCCAGCGAATCCTACGCATTCATGGGAGGCATTTGCTCGGAGACAGTTGAAGCGGGCGCGAAAATGGAATTGGAACAACCGACCGGTTTCGCGTTGACCGGCCAGGAGAAGTTCGTAACAGCACGAGTCATAGACGGTCGCGGAAGACCCGCGGCGGATTTGGAAGTGGAGTTTGCCGTGGCCGGCGCCAACCCGGCGTCGGGCCGGGCGGCCACTTCGCGGTTTGGGGAAGCGGCTTTTTCATACACCGGCACAAACGCCGGAGCCGATGTGATCACGGCCACGCTCGTGGATTTGGCGGAATCCGTGACGAATACATGGATCGGCCCCGGCCACAACACGCCTCCGGTGGTCTCCGCCGCCGGCACCCCGCCGCGACAATTCGGGTTGACCGCCCGGCTGATGGGGGCGGCCGGCGACGACGGGAATCCTGCAGGCTCAAAACTGAATGTTCGATGGGTGTTGCTCGACGGACCGGCGGACGTGCAATTCGATGATCCCAGCCAACTCGACACCCAGGCGGTTTGCACGGAGTCGGGGTCCTACCTGTTCGGGTTGATCGCCGACGATTCACAGTTCTCCAGCCGCGACCAGGTTCGCGTGTTCGTGGACCAGCTTCCGCAAGTTCAATTCCCGTCCGCAGAAATTACCTCCGTCGCGGCGGTGGGTTCGGAAATTCCACTCGGCGCGATCGCTTTGGATCTCGACGGCTCCATTGACCGGGTCGAGTTTTACGCCAACGACATTTTGATCGGCACCGCCACGAATGGCGACTGGCAGGGCAATTACAATTGCAACTGGATTCCGGGCACGAACGGCTGGTTCCAGCTTCGGGCCGTTGCCTGCGACGATCAGGGAGGTTCGGCCGGTTCGGATGCCGTTTCCATCCGGATTACTTTCCCGCCGCAAATCCAGATCGTGCTGCCCGATCACGACTCGGCGCTGCCGTATGGCGCTTCCACGACGACTTTCCGGGCGCTGGCTTGGGATTCCGATGGAGCCGTCACCAACTTCGCCGTCTATGTGGGGCCGATGCTGATTTATCAAACCGCCGGCGACCGCATTGATTTCACCGGACCGGTGGATGTTGGCGATTCTTTTTACGGCAAATACGCCACGCATCAGGTTCACTTCATCGCCACCGACAACCTGGGCATTTCCACGGAAGTTTACGGGGTCAACCTCACCCTCGAACCGCCCTCGATCACCGTCAACCTTGTCGCTCCGGCCGAGGACCAGGTGTTCCAGGTCGGACAGCCCGTGGATTTTTTGGCGGAAGCTTCAGCGACCGCTCCGGCCACAGTTGGTTTCGTGGGTTTTTTTCGGCAAGATGTGAACTGGTCGGGGGATGTGATCTGGAGCTGGCTGGTCTATCCGCCGGACGATACGCCGCCGTTCACGACGCAATGGACCCCAACCCAAGCAGGGGATTACGCTTTCAAAGCCTGCGCCGGAATCAATGCCTGGACCACGGAGATGTCACCGGTCCGGCACATCCACGTCGTGCCCGCGTCAATCGGTGTTTCGATTGTTTCTCCCGCGGACTCGGCACAGTTGTTCATGGGACGCTCCTGGCAAATCAGCCTCGCGCTGGATGATCCCGCCGGTGCTTTCGACCACGCGGAATTCTTCGCCAATGGCATCAGCCTCGGCCAAACGACCAATTCATCCTGGTCCTGGTTCCCGGCCCAAACCGGCGACTACACGCTGACCGCCGCTGTCTTCGATCGTCAGGGACAATCCTATAATGCCGCCAAATCCGTCTCCGTCCGGGTCAATCCACCCCCGGTGCCGGTGCTCAGCCTTGAACTCATCACCGCCGACGAAAAACATAATGTGGTGGTCGGAGCCCCCTCGCTTTTGGTGGCGCATGTTTCGGTCGACGCTCCGGCGCGGATCGCGAAGGTGGAGTTTTTTGAAGATGGCCAAATTGTCGGCGCGGTTTCCAACACGCCGTTCCAATTCCGTTACGCTGCCAAAAATCCCGAGCCGCATCTGTTGACGGCGCGCGCCACCACGGATTTGGGAACGTCGGCCGACAGCCCGACCTTGGCCGTGCAAGGCATCCTCAGATTGGGAGTTTTGTGGGAGGGTGTTCGTTCGGGTGAATGGGTGCCGGTCGGCACCAACAAGTCTCTGGGCGTGCGATTGCGTGATCCCGGATCCGTGTTTGATCATGTGGAATTCCTCGCCAACGGGGTTGTCTTGGCCAGCACAGACCGCTGCTTTTTCGATTGGGCGCCGGCGGCGGCCGGGGACTACACCCTGCGCGCCCGCGCTTACGACCGGTTTGGAAACGCCAGCGACACGGAAGAAATTGTCCTGCACTCGGCCGTGCTGCATGGCCCGCGAGTCTGTTTTTTGACGCCATCACCCATGGCGCGGTTTGCAGCGGGGCAACCGGTGGTGTTCACCGTTCAAGCGACGGATGGCGAATGCGCTGTGACCAATGTGTCGTTGTACCGGTTCAGCCGGCCGCAGGTCTCAACGCCGGGTGACACATTGAGCTATACCTGGACGAATCTGCCGGCGCGCGCGCATCAGTTCACTGCCGTTGCCACGGACGAAAGGGGACTGACCGGAGTGGCCAAGGTGCGAATCGTGGTGAATGCGCCGGTGGACGCCGAATTGTTGCCGCCGCGGAACCTTTCCGCCCAGGTCCTCGGTTGCAATGCAATCCGCATTTCGTGGGACACCAATTCCGGCGTCGCCACCCATCTCGTGGTTGTCGAGCGGGCGGATGGAACCAACGAAACCTGGGAAATCGCCAACAAAGTTCCCCTGCAAGCAGGCGCCATGAGCGACCTGTTTCTTCATGCCGCCACGATGTATCGCTATCGAGCTTACGTTTCGGACCGGGCACTCCGGCGGTCGGTCGATTCCAACATTATTACAGCCCGCACTCGTGCTTACATCCCGGGATTTGGCGTTCTGGACCTCGCGGAGAACATCGAGGACGCCGGAGCATTCAACGCGGCCGGCGCCAATGATGAACGGCAGCCGGAAAATTCCATCGTGGCGCAGCTCGAAGTTGGCAACGCGCGCTGCCGGCCCGTCGCGGCGGGACCGGCCGGGACTCGACAGAAGAGCGTCGCTCCACCGGACACGATGATTTACAAGGCGGCTTTCAACGAACAAAACGACGCCTCAACCGTCCTCGATCTGAACGGCATGCTCGCGCTTGGAATCAGCGACATCAACTCCGTGCTGCTGCTTGGGCCTTCGATCAATTTTCTTTGGCGGCCCGGCGGAGGTTACGAGACATTGGCGGATGCCAATTTCTACCCGCTCCGGCTGACGCGCTTCGGATTCCCTGTGGGGACGCGCCTCGGTGAATTTTCCGGCGCGCCGTTCAACACGCTCAAGCAATACCACGCCGGGTACTGGCACAACGGTTTTGTGGATCTGACACCCGAGGTGCAGGCGCTTCGCGAGCCGGCTTCACTCCCGCCGTTGATAACTCCCTATGGTGTGTCTGACTCGATCCTGGGCATCAGCATGAGCGGGGTCGCGGTGGGTGTGGCCACGTGGGTCTGGGTCTATTCAATCGACGGCCAGACCAGCACACTCTGGCTTGGCCCGCTGCCTAACGCCACAGTCTGGCCCGGCGACAATCAGCCTCCGCTCAACTTCGGATCCTTGCAGCCCATGGTCGGCGAATCCGAGTTCCAGGCGATCAACGACGCCGGCGACATCGTCGGCGCTTCGGCTTTCGTTGACCCCGCCATGCCTGAAGCCAAAAGCACCCACGCCATCCGCTCCCAGCTTTCCCTCGCCGCGGCTCTGGGCAATAAGCTCACCGACCTCGGCACGTTGGGCGGGTCATTCAGCGCGGCGATTGGCATCAATAACGATGGTGTCGCCGTCGGTTACAGCACGCTTCAACCCCAGGATGCCATTACCAACACCCACGCCGTGTGCTGGCTCCTCACGGAGACACAACCGCGGCCGCTGCCCGATTATGGAGCCGGCTTGATGAGTTACGCGTGGTCGATCAATGACGGCGGCCAGATCGCCGGCGATGCCGCCGATACCAATGGCATTCAACAGGCAGTCCTCTGGAATCCCAACCCAGGTGCCACCAACGGTCTTGGTTATGACCTGGTCAACCTCAACGACCTGGCTGGCCGAGCCGATTGGCACCTCGACTCCGCCCGATCCATCAACGGCTCCGGGTTCGTCGTCGGATCGGGATCGCATCTCACCCAGTTTGTCACCGACGGCGGCGCCACGCAAACCGCCTCGGTGCCACGCCCGTTCCTGCTCATACCCGGCACGTCTCTCGCCGTGGATTACAATCGCGATGGCAGGATCGAGCTTAATCAAAATGATCATCTGCCCGAGGGACAACCCTATCAGTTCTGGATCAACGACGATTCCGATGGGAGCTCCGTCGATTCCGTGCTCGGGATCAGCGACCTGCCCGGCGCCCGCTCGGGCCTGTTCGAATTCGACGGTCGCACTCCCGACTTTGACGACTCCCAGGTCAACGGCGTGGCCGACCTGGTCGATTGGTTTCCCGTCTTTCTCAACATCTCCAACCTGCTTGCCGTTTTGCCGGCGTCCCAATACGAATATCGCCTGATCCACTCTGAAGCGGCGCTGAACTTTCTTTACACCGGCTTGCGACCGGACGAGGCCGGAGCGTATCGGACCAACGCCTGGGCGTCGGGGTTCGGAATCGATTTCAGCCAGACCGCCGCAACCGCCACCGGCGTCCAGAATGTCACCGCGGATGGCATTGCGATCCCGGCCGGGTTTCTGGACGAAATAGCGCACAACGGGCGTGGGGTTCTCCTCTTCGAGGCGTGCAAGGCGACGACACAGCCGTTGCGCCTCGAAGTACGCAATCACGACGGACGCGTGGCGGCTTCGCTCGAGTTGCCTCTCCAAATCAGCGGCGCCGAAGCCATGTACGGCTGGGCCAACCTCCGCCCCGTCGCCGGCGGAGCCGCCGAACGACCAACAAATATTCAACCGGCCAATTGGCCGATCTTTGCCAGGGACGATCAGGCCTTCGTCTTCGTCCACGGTTACAACGTCAACGAGCGGCAATCCCGCGCTTGGGCGGCCGAGATGTTCAAACGCCTTTGGTGGAGCGGATCGCATCGCCGGTTTTATGCCGCAAGCTGGTTCGGCAACGATACCCAGGTGGCCGACGAAGTGACGATCAATTATCACACCAATGTCGTCCATGCCTTCCAAACCGCGCCGGTGCTGGCCAATTTGCTCAACGTCTGGCTGGACGGACAAGACGTCACCGTGGCCGCCCATAGCCTTGGCAATATGGTCGTATGCTCCGCCATCGAAGATTATTGGGCCTGGGCAGACCGCTATTACATGGTGGACAGCGCGATTGCCATGGAAGCGTTCGATGCCGGATTGACCAATCAATCGTTTATGACGCACCCCGATTGGCGGGATTATCCCGAGCGCCTCTATGCCAGCGAATGGCACCAGTTGTTTCCGGACGGCGACGGGCGGCGGGCATTGACCTGGCGTGGGCGATTCCAGGATGTTCCCCAATTTACTGAACTTTACAATTTCTATTCCAGCGGCGAAGAAGTTCTGGAAAACCGGCCCGGGAACGACGACCCGACCGCCCTTGACCTGATCGCGTTGCAGATCCAACTGGATGACCCGGGGTTCTTGGTCGGGCAATATCCCTGGGCGTTGCAGGAATTGCTCAAAGGGCGGGCGACAGTTCGCGCGGTGGCTAAAGCATACCTGGAAATTGCCGCAATCCCTGTTTACGGGGCTTTTCTGGACCTTGCCCTGTATCTTGAAGGGGTCCGGGCCGGCAATATCCTCGGCAGCCAGTTCGGCGGTTGGGGTTTCAATTCCTCCTGGGATATCTCCGGCTCGCTCTCAACGGTGACAGCTGGCGATATCACCCTGCCGATCTATATTCCCGGCGATCATCTGTCGTTTGCACCCGCCGGGAACCTCTCGGACGATCAACTGAAAACCAATTCATTTTTCTTGCCGTTTTCCGACTCGCGGTTATACCAACCCGACGGCAGCGCGGTGGCGAGCGGAGACGCGTCCCGCGCCCAGTTCCTGGCCGAAGATATCCCCGCACGAACATTCGCGACGGGGGCGAATGTGCTTATCCGAACAAATTTGATTTCAATCCCCTCAGCTAACTTTGATATGAACGATGAATTTCAAAAGCGTGGCTGGCCGCTGGATCGGAGGAGTTCCATGAAATATTCACGCTGGCTCCACAGTGATTTGCATGACATCGCCTATCAATATAACGGAATGGTCTTCGATAAATTTGTAGAATTGGAGGGTGGGCGATGATACGGCAAGCCCGGAAATGTGTTGCTCCAATTGAAACGCCGACGCCGTGCAGCATGATGGCACGCGGCCTACAACAACCCAATGACCCGTCTTGTAGGCCGGGTTCCCCGACCCGGCGATCGGGCCATGAAATATGCAGCCTGGAACTCATCGCACGGTTTCTTGAGAAGTTGGGGCGAGACGCCACGGCTCTACGGCAGGCGGGACGCCCGCCGCTACTGCAAACCGTTTCACGGAAGGCTCTCTTTCGATTTTTTCGCATGTATCGGGACCATGAACCCGTGGTTGATCTACGGCCCAAAAGCGCCGATAAATCGGACGCACTCCAGACGCTTCGCGTTACTCGGTGCCATCAGAAGACGCGACAGCGTTTGGAATGCGCGCGCCTTCAGCGCCGCTGTTTCCAAGCCTGCCTCACGCCTTCGGGCCCGACCGATTCCTCGAAAGTCTTGCCCCACCTGAAACCTTTCATTGGATGGCCGCTATGGTCCTTGGCGTTGGCGATCTTGGTTTTAGGGCTCTGCGCGGGCTGCGGACCCAGCGTGCCAAAAGCCCAATTGACTCTGCAGGCAGTGGATGACAGCGGACAGCCTGTTTCAGGGGTGAAAATCTCGGTGGTCGGAATCCCTACGTTCAAACAAGGCAGGACAGATGAGCAAGGCCGCTTTACCGCCACGATCCATAGTGCCAGCGTTGGAGTGGATCTTGGAGCCGAAAAAGATGGGTTCTATTCGATCAATCGCCAGACATATCTATTCGCTGGTATCACCAATGGCCAAAGGCTTCCTTGGAACCCGGTTATTCAGCTTCAGCTTCACAAAATCAGTAAACCTGTGCCCATGGTGGTGAAACGAGTTGAGGAAGAAATGCCCGCCTTGGAACAGCCAGTGGGCTACGATTTGTTGAAGTCTGACTGGGTTAAGCCATACGGCCGTGGAGAAATTGCGGACTTGGTTTTCGAAGCAAAGCGGTGGTCGGACCGTCCCAATGACGTCAATGGCTGGCTGCGACTCACATTTTCAAATCCTGGTGACGGCCTATTCCGAGTTAGGCTCTTTTGGAGAGATGATTACGGTTTGAAGTTGTCAGCTATTGCTCCGCTTGATGGCTATCAATCCAAATGGTGGTGGACAGTAGGCTCAGGAGAGAAGCCGCCCGGTGAAGGCTGGA
>CAZFOA010000057.1:0-11012 GCA_964520205.1 uncultured Verrucomicrobiota bacterium
ACTGGGAGTCTGCTGTGTCGCCGGTTGTCAACCGGCTTCGTCTTGCAATAACTTGCGCGAACTTTGTCATTGGCCCTCCCCCCTGAAAACGAGTCCCGCAAAGTTGCCTTGTCACCAGGGCTGTGTTCCTGCTATTCGGAAGGCTCAATATGCCGCCATGAAAACGGCGGCATGCGGTGCGTGGCACCGTTGGCCGGCGGATTTGCAGTTGAGTTGAAATGAGCGGCCGGCTCCGTCAAAGTCTTATGAAACGATTTATCATTCGCGTTCTGCTCGCGGTCCTTCCCGGTTTCTGCTTCGCGCAGCCTTGCATTGCCGGCCATTACACCAATTTCACCGTGGCCGTTTACTGCCGCGCTTACGAAGTCCGGCAGATGAACGACCTCGCCTGGCTTACCAATGCTTGGACCCCCGTGGGATCGCAGTTGAACGTGGATAAAATTTATCTCGAAACCCATCGCGATGGAGTCATTCCGGATCGAGCGACCCTGGCCGGGGCGAAGCGTTTTTTCGATAGCCGGGGCATTCGCGCCGCCGCGGGCATCGCCACGGTTGCCAATGAGCGCAACCGGTATCAGTCGTTTTGTTACAGCACCCCCGCCGATCGGCAGAAGCTCAAGGAGGTGGTGGAATACACGGCCGGGCTTTTCGATGAAATCATTCTGGACGATTTCTTTTTCAGCAATTGCAAGTGCGAGCGTTGCATCGCGGCCAAGGGTGACAGGAGCTGGACACAGTTTCGACTCGAGCAACTGGACGAGGCGGCGCGCGAACTGGTGGTGAAGCCGGCCAAGACGGTCAACCCCAAGGTCAAAATCGTCCTCAAATTCCCGAACTGGTACGAACACTATCAGGGGCTGGGATACAATCTCAAAGCCGGCGCAGCCTATTTCGACGGCATTTACACCGGAACCGAGACGCGCGAACCGTTCAACACCGACCAGCATCTGCAGCAATACCAGGGCTACCTGGTCTTTCGCTATCTTGAAAACGTCAAACCGGGCGGCAACGGCGGCGGCTGGGTGGACACAGGCGGAATGCGCTACGCCGATCGCTATGCCGAACAACTCTGGCTCACGCTCTTTGCCAAAGCGCCGGAGATAACATTGTTCGACCTGCGCCAGGTTCAACGCAAGATGATTCCCTCGGATCGCGCCGCCTGGCAGGACCAGCACCCCAGCTTCGACTTCGACAAGATGCTCGCCTCCGTCCGGCCCGATGGCGGGGTCCCGGCCGCACCGGCCACGATTTCACGCGCGGCGGGATTCGTGTTTGACCAGGTCGATCCCCTGCTCGGCAAACTCGGCAAGCCGATCGGCCTCAAATGCTACAAACCCTTGAATTCTGTCGGCGAGGATTATGTCCACGACTACCTGGGTATGGCGGGCGTGCCGCTGGAATTGACGCCCGAATTCCCGGCGGACGCGAACCTGGTGTTTCTGACGGAGTCCGCGAGCAGCGATCCGGCCATCGTCGCCAGGATCAAGAAGCAGTTGATGGATGGCAAAAACGTCGCCATCACCTCCGGATTGCTGCGCGCCTTGCAGGGCCGGGGCATCGAGGACATCGCCGAAATCCGATACACGGACCGGAAGATTGCGATCCGGGAGTTCACGCGCGGATTCGGAAACGTCATTCACAGCGAGTCGGAAATCCTGATTCCAGAAATTGATTACATCACGAACGATGCGTGGGCATTGGCGTCCGGTTCGGCCAGTGGCATCCCGTATCCGCTGTTGCTCGAGGCCCGGTACGCCAAAGGCTCCCTTTACGTGCTGACCATCCCGGAAAATGTCGGCGACATTTACAATCTGCCCGGCGAGGTGCTGAACCAGATCCGAAGCGTCCTCGCGCGGAACCTGTTCGTCCGCGTGGAAGGTCCTGCCCAGATCGCCCTGTTCGCCTATGACAACCACACGTTCATTGTGGAATCGTTTCTTCCAGGCGAAGTCAAGGTGAAGGTTTCCGTCGCGGGAGAGTCCAGCCGGCTCCAGGATCTGGTTACTGGCGCGGAAACCACCGGTGTGGCGCAGGCGCAGGGTTTCGGGCGTTTTGGCGGCGCTGACCGGCGCGTGTCGTTTGACGTGCGGCTTCTGCCTCACAGCTATCGCGCTTTCGCCGTCCAGCAATAGCACGATGCTGTCTCAAGGATTCGGCTGCTTCGCCTTTAACAGAGGCCCAAGCACCTGGGCGAAAATCTCAGCCTGCCGCATGAAACCAAGATCCGTAGGGTGCGAGCCGTCCACGCTGCCTTCTCCGTCGTCGCCAAAAAGATGTTCGCCCTCGATGTAATAAAGGTTTTCAGCGCCGGAGTTTTTCAATCGTTCGTAGGCTGCCTTTAATTCGGTGCGAACCGCGTTGTGGTGCCAGCTCCGGCCGGGGACCAGAAACGCGTCGCCCATCGTCCGATCCTCCACCAGCACAATGGGCGTTTTCGGATGCGCCTGGCGCAGCTTGAGCACGAACGGTTCGACACGCTCCTTGACTTCGCTTTCAACCAGGTTGGGCAGGCAGTCGAGCACATAGACCGCCGGATCGAGTTCGGCCAGCAACTCCGCCATTTCGGGTTCCATTTTGCCATTGCCGGAAAAGCCGAAGTTGAGGGTCGGCCAGTTGAAGCGGCGTCCCAGGATCGCGCTGTGGACCATGCCGGGGCGCGAGGCGGAC
The DNA here is from genome assembly GCA_964520205.1 of uncultured Verrucomicrobiota bacterium. Lineage (GTDB taxonomy): Bacteria > Verrucomicrobiota > Verrucomicrobiia > Limisphaerales > BOG-1460 > CAZFOA01. The sequence goes on from CAZFOA010000057.1 coordinate 2,668, forward strand.
AGGCCCTGCAAGATGGAGGTGCCGTAAAACAGGATCGGCTTGCGTTCGCCCGGACCCCACGGACCGGATTTTTCCAGCGCCGCCTCCGATGGAATGCCGAGTTCGACGAGCTTCGTGCCATTGTAAAGCGGCAGGTACAGAAGATACTCGCGCCTGCCGGGCGCGAGATTTTCAACAAGTATCACCGCGTTCGTCTGCCCGGTCGGCGAACCCGAGGCCAGCCAGCGCCAGGTCCCGCCCCCGGTCCTCACATAAAGATCAAGTCCGCTTTTTCCGATGGCCGTCATGTTTTGCAGATAAAGCCAGGACTCCGTCAGTTCCCACCGCGCGCGGATCGTGGTGGCGTCCGTGACGAAGCGAACGCACATGCCCGCCGAGTCGCGGCTTAATTCCCAGACCGCTTTGCGGACCTTGCCTTCAGCCTTCGCGGGCAGGCGGTCATAAAACGCCTTGGTGTCATTCCAACCGCGCCCTTCCACCCCAAGTTGCCGGAGATCGAACCAGCACACGGCATCGTTGGTGCGAATTGGAGCAAGTGCTGTGTTCGACGCGAGTTCCGCGGAGCGAACCACCGGGGCCAGGATCGGGAGGGTCATCGCGAAGGCCAGGAAAACCAGGCCGTTTGAAGATTCAAGTCTCATCGGGAAAGGCTAACAGCAACTCAAAGCCCGGATGCGTCCCCAATTTTAATGACATGCCCGAAAGCCCAAGAATAAGTAAGGTTTCTGTGTAATATTGGATTGTGAATCGAATCGACGATCATATTTTCGGATGGCGGGTTTTGCCGGTGCATACCGCCAGCCTGTTCAACAATCTTTTGCAGTGATCATGATGCCGCGCCCGCAAATCGCATTCGCTCTGGCGCTAACCCTCCTGTTCGGCGCCGGATGCCACAAGAAACCGGCCGCCGCCGTTTCGGCTCCCCTCCAGACAAACGACACCGTGGCCGACAGCGCACAGACGGCGGCGCCAATCCCGGTGCCGTTGGCGCAACCCCCCGACGCGGCGAACCAGGCTGCACCCGCCAACGTACGCGACTTGCAAAAAGAGGTGTACAAATGGGTTTTCCAAAACAAACGCCGCCCGGCTAGCTTCGAGGAATTTGCGGCAAGTTCCAATATCCAGATTCCACCCCCGCCGCCGGGGAAAAGATACGCGTTCGACCACCAGTTGCGCGTCATCCTCGTGGATCGTTGAAAGGGCGCATACCGATGAATACCAAATTGAAACCAACGTTCAAGCACGGGTCATCCGGGCGCGCCCTGCAGGCCGCGCCTCGCCGCGCGTTTACTTTGATCGAACTCCTGGTGGTCATTGCGATCATTGCCATTTTGGCCGCCCTGTTGCTCCCGGTGCTGTCGGCCGCCAAATCCAAAGCCTGGCGGATTCAATGCCTGTCCCAGTTGAAACAGATCGGGCTGGCCTGCAATCTTTTCAGCGGCGACCACAATGATATGTTCCCGTGTGCTGCTTATAGTGGCGCCAACGGCGTCATTTCCTGGGATGAGTACATTTATCCCTACCTCGGCAGAAGAGGATTGCCTGACCCAAATACACCATTGCCCGCCGACGAAACCCCAAAAATTTTAATGTGTCCCGCTGATAAAGAACCGAAATGCTTTTGGCTGGGGACGCCGCCGGACAACATTTTCGGTGTCAGGAGTTATGGTATGAACTCCGTCGGTCCTCAACAGGGAAGGGATTATCAGGTTAACCCGCAAGGCAGAAGCGGCGCCCTCTACCCGCTGCCAACCATCATCGACGGCGTGGGGATGTACTGGTCGACCAAAGCCGTAGGGCCGGACTGGGAGGCGAAAAGTTACAAGACGACCATCGTGAAAGATCCCTCGGGCCTGATCCTCTTTGCGGAACTGGCAAGCGGTCAGGGGTGCGCCGGCAACGAATGGCCCAGCATCTGCATCGGTCCTTACATTTCAGATGGGGGTGCCAATGGTAACCTCTACCAGATCGACTCCAAGGCGCCGGCGCCAAATCCAGGCGCGGGTTCGGGTTTCAACGAGGGGCAACAGCTCTACAAGCGTCATAGCAACCGGTTTAACTATCTGTTTACTGACAACCACGCCGCTGCGCTCAAGATCGAGCAGACGATCGGAGGCGGAACGCTAACTGCCCCGTTGGGGATGTGGACCATGACGCCGGGAGACTGATCGCGAGTGCGGTTTCGAGAATCATCCTAGCCGGAACGCGGAATCAAGTGAATCTGCGGCGCTTTGATGAGAGCGACGACTTGGTCGCCGGGCTTCAACGCCATTTCTTCACAGGCGGATTTCGTCAACAGCGCCATGAGCGCAAAACCGCAGTCCAACTCGACGCGCATGAGCGGGCCTTCGCGGGCCACAGACTGGACTGTCGCGGGCAGATGATTGCGCGCGCTGCTCGGACTATGGCCGCCTTTCATCAGGACGACGTCCTCGGCGCGGATGCAGACGTAAACCTCACTCGCGCCCGCCGGCAAATCTTGCTCCACCGCGGTCAACAGGATCGAAGCAACCGCGACTGTCACAAGATCGTTTTCGGTCTTCACCACACGGCCAGGCAGGACGGTTTCCACGGTGAGGAGGCCGGCGACGGCAAGGTTGGCAGGACGGCTGAACACCTGCTGCACCGAGCCGGTTTGCGCGACCTTGCCGTTGATTAAAACCATCATCTCATCCGCCAGGGCGAGAGTCTCGAAGCGGTCGTGGGTCACGTAAAGCATCGGCACGTGAAACTCGTCGCGGACGCGGGCCAGGTAGGGGATGATTCGGGTTTTCAACTTCAAGTCGAGGCTGGCCAGCGGTTCGTCCAGCAATAGCAGGCGCGGCGACGCAAGCAGCGCCCGCGCCAGGGCCACCCGCTGCTTCTCACCGCCCGAAAGTTTCACGACACCCCGGTGGAGCAGCGGTCGGATTTCGAGGATTTCCATGATGCGCTCCAGCCCGAAGAGCGCATCCGTGCCGGGCTTGCAGCCGTAAAGCAGGTTTTGACGCACGGACAAGTGCGGGAACAGCGCCAGGTCCTGCGGAACGTAACCGATGCCGCGATGACGAGTCGGCACCGACACGCCCTGCGAGGTGTCGGTCAGAACCCGGTCGTCGAGTTGAATGAAAGCGGATTGAGCCCGGCGCAATCCGGCCGCGAGGTCGAGCAGCGAAGTCTTGCCCGCGCCGGACGGGCCGAAAACCGCCGTGATGCGGCCGCGCAACTCGGTGTTCACTTCGAGATCGAAATCGGCCAGCGGCATCCGGATATTGCGCAAGATCAGGCTCATGGTTTCCGGCGCGCTTTGCGCAGCAGCAGTTCGCTCCCCCACACCGCGGCGAATGCCAGCATCACCGATACGCCCAACAATCGGAAGGCATGCGCGTCTTCTCCCAGTTGCACGTCCTGAAAGATGGCGAGCGACAGCGTGGAGGTCCGGCCCGGAATGTTGCCCGCAACCATGATGGTCGCTCCGAACTCGCCGAGCGCCCGCGCGAAAGCGAGCATCAGGCCGCCTGCAATCCCACGCGCGGCCAGGGGCACGGTGATGGTGCAAAACACTCGAAAATCTCCCGCCCCGAGAGTGCGGGCGATTTGCTCCAGGCGCGGATTGACCTCCTCGAACGCGGTTCGCGCCGCGCGCACCAGCAGCGGCAGCGACATGACGCTCAAAGCCAGCAATACCGCGCGCCAGGTGAACACCACGTCGAGATCGAAATGATCATGCAGAAAACCGCCGATCGCGCCGCGCCGGCCGAACAGTTGCAGCAGGATTAATCCCGTCGCCACCGGCGGCATCACCAGCGGCAAGGCGACGAGGGTTTCGATGAGGGATTTGCCCGGCCAGTCGCGGCGCGCCAGCAACCAGGCCAGCGCCAGGCCGAACGGCAGAATGACGATTGAACTCAGGGCCGAGACCCAGGCGGTGAACCAGACGATCTGCCATTCTCCGGCGCTCACAACTTAGGGGTCAGTCCTGAGTAATGACACAAGTTCACTTTTTCACGTGATAAAGCCGGTTGGTCACATGGGTCCACGTCCCCATCTTTAACCTCTTTGCTATCCATTTCAATGTCATTGTTGTTTCCAGCCGAAGCCGTCGAGCTATTCGGACCTTCCGCACGTCTCCTTTCCGATGCTCCTCCAAATCCTCATCTCGCCATCCCAATCGCCGCAGTTCCTCCGCCACGATCCGCTGTGCTTTTTCCTCTGCCGACTCTTGGATTTCTTCCCCATAGTGCGACGCCCCAGCCTTCTCCGCCATCTGTGCCAATAATTCCTTCCTAAACGCCTTGTCCCCCAAACACCATCCCCGACGCACTCGCTTCCATTGTTCCGGTTGTTCTTCCCATCGCCGCTGCTCCATCCGCCGCTCAAATTCCTTCCGGCCGACAGCGCTTTCCTTCGGGATCCCCATCTCGCCCAGCAACCGGCCCACCCGCAGCCAACCCACCCGTCGCCGGGGACGCTTCAGATATTCCCCATAGCTGCTCCACCGGTATGCCGCCAGTTTCTCTTCCCTGCTCAACAGCTTCGCTCGCACCGGATTCAAATGTACATAATCGCACACCGTCCGCAAATAGCCGGTGCCGCTCCCATCCACGATCAATGCCTTATACCTTCCACTGAACAAATGACCAATTAACTTGTGCCGCCGGTTGAAGCGCCCCGTGTATGTCCCTAAAAACCATTTCATGCCCGCCACCAGATTGGCCTTGGGCGTTTCCACCACTAGGTGAAAGTGATTGCCCATCAAACACCAGGCATGCACCTGCCAATCCGTCTTCAGGCAGGCTTGCCCCAAGGTCTGCAAAAACAACTCTCGATCTTGGTCGTCCTCGAAGATCGCTTCCCGCCGGTCACCACGATTCATCACGTGATAGATTGCCCCCTCATATTCCACTCGCAATTTCCGAGCCATACCCCACAAAGAATGACAGAGCCCGATCTTGTGTCAATACTCAGGACTGACCCGTATGTCTGCCCTGAGTATTGGCACAAGTTCACTTTTTTGAGGATGAAGCTGGCGGGTTGCGTGGATCCTGGTCTTCAGTCTTAGCCGGTCGGCCATCCATTTCAGCGTCATTGTTGTCTCCTGCCGCAGCCGTCGTGCTCGCCGCAGCTTGGGCCGGTCCCTTACCGACACGGACGCCATGGCTTCAGGGTCACACTTTTCCGTAAAACTCTTCGACGACCGATCGGAAGTTGTTTTCGCCCACATTGACGATGCCCATTTCGCGCCGGGCGTTTTCCTCCGAATCGCTCGCGTGCGCGGCATTGACCATGATGGTCTGGCCGAATTCGCGGCGGATGGAACCCGGCGGCGCCTTGGAAGGATCGGTGGGTCCGAGCACATCGCGGATTTTGCGCACGGCTTCAACGCCCTCATAAACCAGGGCCACGCACTTTTCGCTCCCGGGCTTGCTCCATTCCGACTCCGGAATCTCGGAAGGGCTGCGGCCGGACATGAATTTGACGATGTTATCGAACTGGTTGTCGCCGAAAATCGGGCCGAGGATGTCGCCCAGTTGCTGCTCTTTGTCGACGGGAATTTTGAGGCCGAATTCCTTTTCGAGCGCCGCGCGTGCTTTGGTGGCGAAGACTCCCTTCAATTTGGTGCGGAGAACTTCGCGGACGGGGCCGTAGAATTCCAAGGCCTGGGCCACGCTCATGCGATGCAGTTTGATGCCGACGATGAACAAGCCGGTGCGGGAAAAGAAATCGATCACGTTGCCCGGGCGGCCGGAGGGAAACCGGAAATTTTCCGGTTTGATGAGCACCAGCGTGCGCTGCGGTTTCTCGCCCGGCGGATAACTAATTACATTTTCGAGAACGCCCCCGTCGCTGTCGGAGTATTTCGTCCAGAGCTTCAGTTTGGCTTCGGATTCATCCGCGGTGGGCGGCGCCAGGACGGCCGGCTCGAAGTAGCGCACCTGGTCGTTTTCATCAATGATCAGATCGCCGTAGGTGTCCCGGATGGTTTCGCCGCCGCGTCGGTCGGCGCTGATGTTTCCCACGACGGAGCGGGTTTTGCGGACGGCGTCGTCGCCTTTGAACAGCAGCATCATCACCCGCCGGCGGCGGTTGGTTTTCGGGTCGGGCGAAAGGTTTTGGAGGATGTAATGATAAATCAAATCCTGGATGCGGCGGTCTTGCGGGTCGTTGGCGGAGATGATGGCCTGGGAGTATTGCTTCACCAATTCGGTGCTGGGAGCAAACATACGCACCGAAGCCAACTCAAGTCCCGTGCGGGTGATGAGCCGGCTCAGAATGCCGCCCGTGCGCGACTTGTACAAGGAATACGGAGTGATGATGACGTAAGCGAGCTGTTGCGCCATAGTCAGTGAGAGGTCGGCGGGGTTGTGGACGCGGAAGTGGCAGGGGCGGAAGCTTTGCCGCCCAGGATCTTAAACATGACCGTGCCGCACGTGGGACATTTGCCTTTGATGGCCTTGCGCCCGTTCTTCATTACTTCCTCTACCGCATCGACGATTTCCTTCTTGGCCTTGCATTTAACGCAGTATCCTTCAGGCATAAAAATTTTCCTGCTCCAACGCTTCATGCGTGGAGCAGTTATCAAAATCAGCTTAGGGGGCGCTTGTCACCACCGTCAACTGGTAAAAGGCGACAGCATTCCTAAGCTGTTGTCATCACGCGACATAATAACCCGGCCCAAACGCGTGGTTTCGACCGGGTTATCGTCCCGATTCTCGATGTTTTACGGGTCTCGCTCTGGCGCCAGCTTGGGATCGCGGAGAATCGCGGCATGGCAAGAGGATCTGGCCCGGAGGGTTAAGGTTAAGGCGCTTCGGGCGGCATTTGCAGGCGCAGAGCCGTTTTGAGAACCTTCCCCGCGGCGTTCCGCGGCAGGGCGGAGGCGAGAATCACGCGGCGTGGAACTTTGTAGTCGGCCAGCCTGGTTCGAGCGAATTTCAGCAGGGCGTCCGCATCAATAGCCGCGCCTTCGTTCGGAACCACAAAAGCAATCGGGTGCTCGCCCCGGCGGGGATCAGGCCGGCCGATGACCGCCGCCTCTTTCACGTTCGGGAATTGGTAAAGGACTTCCTCGATTTCACGCGGGTAAACATTGTTGCCGTTGACGAGGAGCATGTCCTTCTTCCGGTCCGTGATGTAATAATAGCCTTCCTCGTCCCGAAATCCAATGTCGCCGGTCAACAACCAGCCGTTTCGGAAGGCCCGCGCGGTTTCGTCCGGCTGGTTCCAATAACCCAGCATCACGTTCCCCCCACGAACGCAAATTTCGCCCGTCTCTTTCGGCCCAAGCTTTCGTCCGGCATCGTCCTGCACGCTCATTTCCACGTTGGGAATCGGCAGTCCAATCGATCCCGGCTTGCGCGTGCCGTCCAGCGGGTTTTTGGCGACCACAGGGCTGGCCTCGCTCAGCCCGTAACCTTCGATCAGCGGAATGCCGAATTTTTTCTCGAAATCTTTCAGCACCTGGACGGGCAGGGGAGCGGAGCCGCTGATGCAAAGGCGCAGCGGCAGGGGTGCCGGAATCTCGATGTTGACCAGGCTGCGGTAAAATTGCGGGATCGCCGGAAGCACCGTGGCCGACCGGGCGAGAATCTCCTGGATGACATTCCTCACCGAATGGAGCGACTTGACCAGGACGATGGAGCCGCCCACGACCAGGGGAAGCAGCAGGCCGACCGTCAGCATGTAGCTGTGGAACATGGGGAGCAGCACGGCAAACCGGTCCTGCTCCACCGTCTGGAGCACGATGCGGCAGCTTTCGAGGTTGTGCAGCAGGTTGCCATGCGACAGCATCGCGCCCTTGGGCCGTCCCGTGGTGCCGGAGGTGTAGATCAAAACCGCCAGATCGGAGGTCTGGCGCTCGGAGCGCTTCGGGAGGTCGGTTTCAAGATTCAAAGGGTCTGGCGGCACCGGAAACGAAGCCAGCACATTCTCGGCATTTAACAACTTGAGCGCGGAACGCCCCGCTTTGAGCGACTGGAAATGCGCGCTCAATTCCGTGTCGGTGACGACGACGTCGATGCCTGCGTCTCCAAGAATGAACTTCACCTCTTCGGGTTTGAGGAAATTGTTGATGGGCACGACGACTGCGCCCACTTGCAGAACGGCGATCAGCGCCGGGATGAATTCCGGGCAATTCTTGAGCCACAAACCCACGCGATCCCCCGGTTTGACGCCGAATTGCTGGCGCAGGACCGCGGCGACAAAGAGGGAATGACTCCAGATTTCCGCATACGAAAACGACCGTTCGCCCCAGAACAAGGCGGTCTTTTCGCCGTGCTTCTCCACAGAATCTGCCAAGACACAGGCCAAATTCATGATCCAGGTCACTATGAACAACGTCTGCCCCCAAAGCAAGGGGCTGCTTT
>CAZFOA010000057.1:11112-17097 GCA_964520205.1 uncultured Verrucomicrobiota bacterium
GCGACGGTGCGCGAGCACGGCCGGCGGCGCGTCAACTGGAGGCATCGGACCACACGATTCCGCAATAAATGTCGAGTGTCTCGCAAGAACTGGCAAGACGTGGTGCGCCGCCGGATTAGTGTTCAGGCATGAAAGTTAAATTGCCCATCGGCCGGGCCGCCAGACTGGCGTTCGAGATCGATGCCGTTCGGGTGGAATGCTGCCAGGCCGCCGAACTTTTAATGCGACAGAAACCATTGGACGAGGCGGAACTGGACGAATGCGCGCGTTTGGACGACGCCCTGGGGGCCGCTCAACGGGTTTTGAAATCCACCGTGGCAGGCATCACGATTTCCCGATTAAAACGCAGAAGCCAGGCGCGGTGATTCTAATCCGCGAAGGCGCCAAAGATTCTTTGCCAGCCGCGCCAGCGACCGGGTTCTTCCGGACTCAATACCGCGGTTCTGACGTGTTCGAGATCATATTGCATCAGGATTCCGATGCTGTTCGCGCCGCGTTTCCCGTCGCGAAGGGCGTCCACCCCGTACGCGTAACCCACCATTACCTTGACCGACGTTGACCGGTAAAGAATCCCGCCGCCCACGCCGCTGAGCGAATTCCCGGGCTGGCCCAGTCCCGGGAGGTAATCCACGATGGCCGTTTCCGCCGTGAAGTTCAGGTTCCAATGATGTTTCGGGTCGAGCGGGACCAGGTAATTTCCGCCCAGGAGCACAAATTGTCTGACGCTGAGTTCCTGGTAATAATAGCCGGGCAGCGACAGGGGAAATTCCGAGACCAGCGGTAGCAATGCCCCGATTCGATATGCGCTGAACCGGTCCGCATTCATGCTGGTTCCCGCCGTCAGGTTGACGAAAAAAGCCTGTTGCGAGTCCGGCAGGGTATAGTCCAGCAGCGCGGTGCCCCAAAACAGGTGCGATTGCGCCTCAAAGGCCCGATCGAATCCGTTGGTATCAAAGCCGTAGCCCCCTGGCGTCGTGCGAAATTGGCCCTCATACCAGGCCGACAGTTCCATCGCGAGCGACGGGAAAAGCGTCGGCTCACGTCCGCCCCAGCGCAAGCCGGTGCGGACCGAAAAAGTGCCATGATCCTCCGGCAACTGGAAACTCGGCGCCGTATTATCCGCAACATAAGCTGAATAATGCGCCGTGCCCCGCAACACGCCGTTCAAGGGAATCAGTTGATCGGGGTTGAAACAGTGGTAAAGGCTGAGCGACAACTCCCCGCTGTGGCCCGTAAACGATTCCCGCGGGAGAAATGTCCCCTGGCGGATCTCGTCGTAGGTGTCCGCAAACCCGCCGCCCGCCACGCCGATCCCCAAATCCGTTCGCGGGCCCAGCGCCTGGCTGATGCCGAGTTCCGAATCCAGATACGTGGGCGCCACCGCCAGCCGCAACGTCAGGTTGGTTCGCAAAAAATCGGGCTTGTTCCAATAGTAAAACGCATAGCCCGTCAACGGTGCGCGGCCTTCCACCGCCGCGTTATATCCGATTTGAATCAATTGACGGGGAAAAGGATCGATTTGACCGGGCGCAACAAAAGGACTGACGCAACCCAGCGCGGCCAGAAAAACGGACCACCGTCTTGGACAATGCACGCGTCTTTCTAACGAAAATACCGCGACGGAGCAAGTGGTTTGCAGGCTGCCGGATCATTGTGCGGTTGCCTTGGCCGTGTTCCCCGCTATTGTGAGCACATGAGCAAGGCAAGAAAACTTCTGCATACCCGGTATCGGGTCAACGATCTCGAACGAACCGTCCGATTCTACAAGGAGGTGCTCGGCTTGCAGGAAGTGCGCCGGCACAAGTCGCCGCGCGGATCTGAATTGGTCTTCCTGAAGGCCCCGGAAAGTGAGGAAACGATCGAGCTGTGTTGCTTTCCCGCCAGCGGACCCGTGCAGGTCCAGCCGGACTTGACGCATCTGGCCTTCGCCGTGGACAGCCTGGAGGATTTCGGCAGGCACCTGGCGCAGTTGGGCCTGAAGTTCTCCGACGGACCGACGACCGCCTCGACCGGCACGGTCTTTGCCTTCATCGATGCGCCGGAAGGATACGAAATCGAACTGATTCAGGGTTCGACGAGTGCATGAAAGCTCGGACGCCGGTCAGCGAAACCGGACGGAACAACTCGTTCAAACCGCAGAGGGACACAGATGAACGCAGATAAAACAAATGCACTTCAGGCGATGGCCGGAGACCAGGAACCGTCGCGACCTGGCGACTGGGTTTACTCCGCTGGAACTGTCACTTTGCCTGCCTCATCTGCGTCCATTTGCGTTCCTCTGCGGTTTCCCCGCTAAATGGTGGCGACATGGCCTCTCCTCCCAATGCTCCTGCGCGCCCGCCAATTTGAATTCCACTTCCCGCGTCCGGCGCTGGTGATGGGGATCGTGAACGTCACGCCGGATTCGTTCTCCGATGGGGGGCGTTTCTTGGATCCGGCGGCGGCGGTGGCGCACGCGTTGGAGTTGGTGGGACAAGGCGCGGAATTGCTCGATGTGGGCGGTGAATCCACGCGCCCGCAGGCCGTGCCGGTCGGCGAAGCCGAGGAACTCCGCCGGGTGCTTCCGGTAATCGAGCAACTGGCGAAGTGCGTCACGGTGCCGATTTCCATCGACACCATGAAACCGGCTGTCGCCCGGGCCGCGCTGCAGGCGGGAGCCAGTCTTGTCAATGATGTGGGAGCCAACCGCGAGGACGACGAGATGTGGCGCGTGGTCGCCGGGGCGGGCGCCGGTTACGTCTGCATGCACGCGCGGGGCGCGCCCCAAACCCAGCAGGCCAACCCCGGTTGCTCCGGGCTCGCGCGCGAGGTTGGGGAGTTTTTTTTAAACCGGATGCGGCGATTGAACGATTGCGGAGTGGAGCTTGATCAAATTATATTGGACGTGGGAATCGGCTTTGGCAAATCGCCCGGGCAGAACTTGCAGTTGCTGGGGGCGCTTCGGAGTTTGACGGGAATGGAACGCCCGCTGCTGCTCGGCGCGTCGCGGAAGTCCTTTATTGGAAAATTGCTCGGAGCGGAACCGGGGGCGCGTTTGGCGGCCTCTCTGGCCTGCGCCTGTCTGGCGGTGGAGGCCGGAGTGCAAATCATCCGCGCGCACGACGTGGCGGAAACAGTCCAGGCGATCCGCATGACCGAAGCCATCCTGGGAAGCAGAACATGACGTGGGACATTCATGACCTTTGGCGTTACGCGTTGGAGATTATAATCCTGACGGTCGGGATTTATTACGCTCTGCGTTTCATCCGCGGCACCCGGGCCGCGCCCATTGTGACCGGATTCCTGGTCGTGCTGTTGACGCTGGTGATGGTGACGTACCTTTTGAAACTCGAAGTGCTGAAATGGATTCTGGGGGCGTTCTCGGCCTTTTTCGCGGTTGCCGTGGTCGTTCTGTTCCAGCCCGAACTCCGCCGCATGCTGGCCGAATTGGGCAATCTGCCCCTGTTTGCCACCGCCAGCGAACAACGCGAAAACATCGAGGTCATCATTCAAACCGTCGAGCGGCTGTCCGAAGTCCGCATCGGCGCGCTCATCGCCGTCGAGCAGTCCATTCAAGTCCAGGAAGCCGTGGAATCGGGCATTGTGGTGGATTGCGAGGCGACCCCCGAAATGCTCGAAACGATTTTCTTCCCGAATAACGCCATCCACGACGGCGGCGTGATCATCAAAGGCGACCGCATTGCCTACGCCGCCTGCATTTTCCCGCTGACCCAGCGGCAGGATTTGAACAAATCCCTCGGCACCCGCCACCGGGCCGCGATCGGCCTGAGCGAAGAAACGGACGCCGTGATCGTCGTGGTGTCCGAGGAAACCGGGGCGGCCTCTTACGCCTACAAAGGCCAGCTGACGCGCGGGGTTACCCTGGAAGCATTGCGCGCGTTCCTCACTTCCGTGCTCATCGAGCCGGCTAAATCGCGCGGCGGACTAAGTTGGATCCGTTCCTGGACCAAAGACCGGGTGAAGCCCAGTCCGGTCCACATGGCCAAGACGGATTCCACCGCCGCAACCACACCGGGAATTGGAAAATGATCGCCTTTCTGCGAGATCTTATATTCCGGGATTTCTGGCTGAAATTGTTTTCGCTGGCGCTGGCGGTTCTGATCTGGGTCACCGTCTCGTTCGCGCAAAGCGGCGAAGGACGCAATTTCTTCGCCAATCGCGCCGTCCCGGAACAGACCTATTACAACATCCCCGTCCTGGTCATGTCCTCGGCCGCCGACGTCCGCAGCTTTAGGGTGAACCCCAGCGAGGTGGAGGTCACGGTCCGCGGAGAAACCAAACTCCTGCATGGCCTTCAGGCCAAGGACATCCGCGCCCTGGTGGATCTCACCGACATCGAATCCGCCCGGGGACTTCACAAGCGGATCGAGGTGACCACCCCGCCCGGAGTCACCTTCGTGCAGGCCGTTCCCGACGAGGTGGAAGTGATTGTGCCGCCAAAACGTTAAACCGGATCAACTCCATGAGTTCCACAAAAAGAATCTTCGGCACGGATGGCGTTCGCGGCAGGGCGAACATCGAGCCCGTCACGGCCGAGACCGCCCTCAAGCTCGGCCGCGCCGCCGCCCACGTTTTCAAAAACCTCGAATCCCAGTCGCGCGGACGTGGCCGGCACAAGATCGTGATCGGGAAGGACACGCGCCTTTCCGGTTACATGCTCGAAAACGCCGTTTCGTCCGGCATCCTTTCCATGGGCGTGGACGTGCTGTTCATCGGCCCGCTGCCGACACCCGGAGTCGCCTACGTCACCCGCAGCCTCCGCGCCGACGCCGGCATCGTCATCACCGCCTCACACAATCCCTACGCCGACAACGGCATCAAATTCTTCCGCGCCGACGGTTACAAGCTCGACGACAAAATCGAGGGCGAAATTGAGAATCTGGTGTTCAGCGGGGAAATTGAAAACATCCGGCCGACCGCCGACGAAATTGGCAAGGCCGAGCGGATTGATGACGCTCTGGGCCGTTACATCGAATATGCCAAGGCGTCCTTTCCGCGCGGCATGACGCTCGAAGGCGTCCGGGTGGTGGTGGATTGTGCGCACGGGGCGGCATACAAATCATCGCCGTGCGTGTTGCATGAGCTCGGCGCGGAGGTTGTCGTCTATGGCAACCAACCCGACGGCATGAATATCAACAAAGACTGCGGCTCCATGCACCCGGATACATTGTGCCGCAAAGTCGCCGAACATAAGGCGCACCTGGGCATCGCCCACGATGGGGACGCGGACCGGGTGCTGCTTTGCGATGAAACCGGCGCGTTGATTGACGGCGACGACATCATGGCCATCGCCGGGTTGGATCTGATCGCGCAAGGCATGCTTGCCGAAAATACCGTCGTGGGCACGGTCATGAGCAATGCGGGTCTGGATGCCGTCATCACCTCGGCGGGCGGGCGCGTCGTTCGCACCGCCGTGGGCGACAAGAATGTGATTGATGAAATGCTCCGCCACGGCTTCAACCTCGGGGGTGAACAGAGCGGACACATGATTTTCCGAGATTATAGCACCACCGGCGACGGCCTGGTCAGCGCGCTGCAAATCCTGCGCATCATGAAGGCCAAAGACCAGCCGCTCTCCCGGCTGGCAAAATGCTGGAAGCGCTTTCCGCAACTCGTCACCAACGTCCGCGTCCGCGAAAAACGGCCCTTCGAGCAACTGGACGGTTTGACCCGGCTCGTGGCCGAAGCCGAAAGCGAATTGAAATCGCAGGGCGGCCGTCTCTTGCTGCGCTATTCCGGGACCGAACCCAAGGCGCGGCTACTTCTGGAGGGCCGCGATCCGGCGGCGCTCGAAAACTGGTCCCGGAAGATTTGCGACATGATCCAGGGGCAGATCGGGGGCTAGAATGGTGCCCAACTCGCCGCTGATCGGCCAGGTCACCTTCCAACAGGGCGGCAGCACACGGCTGACGACGACGAGAGGCTACGATAATTTGAACCGGCTGACGAACGTGCTCAACAGCGCCGCGGTCAGCCTCTCATCGG
>CAZFOA010000058.1:0-16639 GCA_964520205.1 uncultured Verrucomicrobiota bacterium
GCCCAAAAGCAGCATTCCGGTTCCCGCGGCCGCACCCACTTTTAATCGCACCCGCTGCTTTTGCAGCGGGATGGTTGGCGGTTCACGGTGGTGTGGGAGCGGCTGGGGGCCGTGGATCACGATGCCGGCGCCCTGCAGTTCATTCGACTGGTCCGGAGTGGTGCGGGTATTGATTGATCAATGGGCTTGCCAACCGGACTTCATAGGCGGTATTGACGTGGCGGAACAATTAAATGAAAAAAACCATCCTCCCCATTTGTTGCGCGATCTTGGCCGGGTTTTGCCTTTCAAAAGCCGATGCGCAATCCGCCACTCCAACGAACAATTACCATCATTGGTGGCACGACCGGCCCTTTGGCAGTCCCTTTGCCGGCGATCCGGCAAAGAAACTTCCTCTGATCCGGGTGCAGCGGAACAAATTTGTGGATCCGGACGGCAAGACGGTTCTCTTCCGCGGTGTTTCGATTTCGGATCCCGACAAAATCGAACATCAGGGTCACTGGAACAAGGCCCACTTCGAGAAGGTGAAGGAGATGGGAGCGACACTGGTCCGCATCCCGGTGCATCCGGTTGCCTGGCGGGAGCGCTCTCCGCGGGAGTACCTCAAACTGCTCGATCAAGCGGTGGAATGGTGCACGGAGCTGGACCTGCACGTCATCATTGACTGGCACAGCATCGGCAACCTGAAGATGGAGTTGTTCCAGGATCCCATGTACGACACCTCGCAGCAGGAGACGTTTGAATTCTGGCGGACCATCGCCCAGCATTTCAAGGGCACCCACACGATTGCATTTTACGAACTGTTCAACGAACCGACGTTCTACCGGGGGCAATTGGGCGGCATGTCCTGGAGCGAATGGAAGAAGCTCAACGAGGATATGATCGGCTTGATCCGCGCGTTTGACACCGAGAAGATTCCCCTGGTGGCCGGTTTCGATTGGGCTTACGACCTGACTCCGTTGAACGTCGAACCCATCGCGGCGGAAGGCATCGGATACGTGACTCATCCCTATGCGAACAAGAGATCGAAGCCTTGGGAGCCGAAATGGGAGGAGGATTTCGGATTCGCCGCAGGCCGCTACCCGATCATTGCGACTGAAATCGGTTTTTCCGTGCCGCCAGGAACCACGCTGAAGGAGGACGACTACGGCAAAGTCATCGTGCGCTATCTGGAAGGGAAGGGGATCAGTTGGGTGGCCTGGTGTTTCGATCCCGAATGGGGCCCCCCGCTGCTGCGATCGTGGGACTATGACTACACGGGCTCGGGGGAGTTTTTCCGGCAAGCCATGCACGAGCCGGCGGGGAATTGACCGGGCGCGGCGGATCACTTTTCATCACCGGCTCGCACCTTGGACACTCCTGTTCACTTTCACCCTTTCACTGCTTCAACACGATGAACCGGCGCAACTTTGATCAGTGGGCGGGGTTGCATGGACAAATCAACGAATTATGAATGGGTCCTATTTTCTGAAGGCAGGGTTATTCCTGGCTGTGGTTTTTCTGGGCCTCTCAATCCAGATGGCCAGCAGCAGTGGTCTGAAAAGAGGAGATAGGCCGCCTTTATTGCAGGCGACCACGCTGTTGCAGGCGCCGCCGGGCGCAACCATGGATGCAAAGGCGCTTCACGGCAAGGTGGTGGTGTTGGAGTTCTGGGCGACATGGTGCGGTCCATGCGTCGCCGCCATTCCGCACCTGAACGAACTGGCGGACAAGTTCAAGGATCAGCCGGTGCAGTTCATCGCCATCACCGCCGAGGATGAAGCCACGATCAAACCGTTCCTTGCCAAGCGACCGATTCACGCGTGGGTTGCGTTGGACACCAATCGGGCCATGAACACCGCCTATGGCATCAGGGCCATCCCGCACACGGTGATTTTGGGCAAAGATGGGAAAATTGCCGCTATAACTTACCCGGCGATGCTCATGGAAAAGCATATCCATGACCTGCTGGCAGGCAAAAAAGTAGATCTGCCGGAACCGGGTGCTGGGGAGGAAACCGTGGCCAACAAAAATGAAAACGAGAAGCCGCCTTTGTTCCAGGTTCTGATTCGTCCCTCGGTCTATACCAATGGTGGCTACGGCTGGGGCAACGGCCAGTTGAATGCCCGAAGCTGTTCGGTCCGGGACATGTTGCCGCTTGCCTTCAATATTAGTTCCACCCGCATCCTGACCAACGCGCCGTTGCCGGAAGGCAAATATGAATTCAACATCACCCAGCCCCGGGGTGCGGATGAATCCATCAGCACCCTGCTGCAACAGGCATTGAAATCAGCTTTCGGCTTGACCGGCAGCAGGGAAACCAACGAGGTGGAGGTGTTGCTGCTGAAAGTGAAGGTGCCAAACGCCACGGGACTGGTGGTGTCGCCAACGCCGAGCTTCTCGTTTCGTGCTGGACCGGGAGAAATCGAGGGGATTGGTGTTTCCATGAGCACAATGGCTGATGCCTTGGAGAAACGTCTCAAGAAACCGGTGATTGACGAGACGGGTCTGACCAATCGCTACGATGTCACCTTGGAATGGGAACAGAAATCCTTCGATGAACCAAACTCCGAGGGTCTGATGAAGGCGCTCCGGGAGCAACTCGGATTGGACCTCGAGACGGCAACGCGCCCCATCGGGATGGTGCGAATCGAACAAGTCAAAAGCTGGCAGCCGACGCCGGAACCTGGCAAGACAATACCTTGAAGACATTCACATCCGCTGCGTAGACCAGACGTGCTCCGTCAGGCGGATGCGAACACTCGTCAGTCGGTTCATGGCCCCAATGCGCGGACAGAAGACAGTGGAGTCTTCCCAATGAACCGGTCGGGACCGAAGGTGCGGGGCAGACTTGGAAAAGCGGCGCTGAAGACGCGCGCACTCTCCCGCCGCGGCGGGACTGTCGCATTGTCCGATGCCTCCAGTTGACGCGAAGTCCCGCCACAGGGCTGGCGAATGCGACCGATTTATCAGCGCTTTCGGGCCGTGGATCAACAATGGGTTCAGGGTCCGTGAGCAGTTCCAAAAAGAACAGGTGGCTGCTGACCAGCCGGCTCCTGAGGACGCTTGCCCACCGGAGAAAAGCAAGAGGACGAATCACAAAAAAACTGCTTGATCGCCGACGCCGATTTGATAGCAGTAGCGGGTCTCATCGTTGTGCAAACAAAAAACACAAACTAATGACAATGACAAAATCCATACTTAAATTAAGTCTGCTGAGCCTGTTGGCGCTCTCTATCACGGGTCTGCCGGGTCGCGTCCACGCTCAGGACAATCAAAATCCTGCTGTTGAGAAGAAGGAAACCAAGGAAAAAAAGCCGGGCGCCGTGCCGTTTCACGGAAAGTTGAAAGCGGTGGACAACACCGTCAAGACAATCGCGGTGGGCAAACTCACGATACAGATCACGTCCGAAACAAAAATCACCAAGGCCGGCAAACCGGCCGTGCTTGAGGACGGAATCGTCGGTGAAGAGGTTGGCGGCGCTTACCAGAAAACCGAGGACGGGAAACTGGACGCGACGAGCGTTCGTTTTGGTCCGAAACCGGCAAAAGGCCCGTCGAAAGAGGACGCAACGAAAAGCGAGAAGTAAACTGATTCCTTTGTAAACCAAGGCGGGCCGCCGATGCGTCCCGCCTTTTATTTTTTCAGCCTTAGAGCGTTTTCAAAAAGCTGTAGCCCGAGCGCGGCGTTTACGCTTCAACGTCGCGTCCCCATTCGATTTCGAAGCGGGCTGAAGCCCGCGCTCCCCTGCGTGAAATGCTGTGTAGCGGCTACGGTTTTGTTTAGAACGCTCTAACGCCGCCACCAACTGGTTTTGCTCTTAAACGAACTGGCCGGCCTCGTGCTTTGGGCAATGAGCAACTGGCTGCGGGACTGTTCCAAAGCCCAGCGGCATTCGTCGTAGCTGTGGTAGCGGTCGCCCGGTTCCTTGGCCATCATCTTCAACAACGCATCGCTGCTGAGTTGGGTGACTTCCGGCAAGACGAGGTTGGGCGGTGTCAACGGTGTGTGGACGTGTGCCGAGACGAGTTCCTCGACGGTGGGCGCTTCGAACGGCACGTGCCCGGTCAGCGCATGGTAGAGGGTGCCACCGAGGCTGTACATGTCCGAAAGAGCCGTTTCGCGTTCGCGTTTGATCTTTTCCGGCGCGACGTAATAAGGCGTGCCCCAGGTGACATTGTCCATCTCCTGCTCGGCTTCCGCGCTGCGGGCCAGGCCAAAATCCACCAACTTGGGTTCGTTGTCGGCGATGAACAGAATATTGCCGGGTTTGATGTCGCGATGCAGCAGGTTGTGTTTGAGAGCCATGTCGAGCGCCGAGGCGATTTTGATGCCGATATCGAGCATCTCGAGTTCGGAAACGCGCGTCTGCTTTTCTATCTTTGTGTCGAGACTGCCGCAGTCGGCAAGTTCCATCACCAGATACCGCTGTCCCTCCCATTCGTCGAACGTGTAGATGTGGATGATGTTCGTATGGTTCAGCGAAGCACAGGCGCGGGCCTCGCGATAGAAATCATCGAGCGCCTTCTGGTCGCTGAGGAATTCTCCTTTCATCAGTTTTACCGCCACCCAGCGGTCGAGTACGACGTCGAAAGCGCGATAAACGGTTCCCATGCCGCCCGAGGCGATCACGCTGCGCAGTTCGAACTGGCGCAACATGAGCGGCATCATGATCGGGTGGCCGCATTTCTTGCACGATTCGGTGGCCAGCGGCGGCAGATCTCCGGAAATGAAAACCTTGGTATTGCAGCTACTGCAGGTGACCATCTTCAATGGAGCTTTATCACTCATGTCCGTTCAGCAACCAGCATCAATTGTTCCCGCGCAAAATCCAGTGCAAAACCGCAAGTAATCTTGCTGATTTGCGGGAAAATCACACTTCCTATAATCATTTTCACGCCCCGCGTCAAAGCGGAAAAGGCAGGGCAGGGGGCCTGTCGCAGTTATTTTTTGACAAACCGGGTGAAATGGTGTTTTGTCATGGTGATTAGAAAATGACAGCCACGTTTACAACGAAGCCGAGCATGCAGCAGGGTCAGTCCCGACAGGTCGGGATTTGGCATCGCTGCACCCGACCTCTTGGCAACGTGGGTGGAATCTTCTGACGACCAGAACCAGATTTCCGGAAAAAACCCCGCGATTGCCAGCCAATCGCGGGGTTTTTGTTTGGAAACAACGCCTCGGTGCCAGCCACCGGGGCAAACACGAAAGAGATAAGAAAATGAATGCAAATTACAGAAAGGTGCCGACCCAGTTCGGGCCTGAGACGCGATTTGAGGTGAAACCGGCCCCGCCGGCGCCCTTCCGCGCCCTCCAGGAAACCGAGCTGGAGCGGCTGAAAAACCGGTTGCTCCTGCGTTACTTCAAGGAATTGACGGAATCGAGGTACAACGGTGATGTGCGTTGCGCGGCCAATGAGGCGATGGCCTTGGCTTGGGTGACGGCCTATCCGCTGCTTTTGTTCCCGGGATTGTTCGAAGAAAAAGCCGGGGTTGCGCTGGTTCGGGCCAAGCGGCAGGAAAGCGTGCGCCGGCGAAGCCTGGAGTTGTTGACCGTATGAAACCAGCGACGATGATCGAGAACGGAAATATCCAGCCAGGAAGCCGTTTTCACGGGCGAATTCATCCTTGTGATCGCCAGTGAAAACGGCTCCCTGCGCTGGATTTTTTGTTCGTCCCACCCGGATGAGTGAACAGTCCACTGGACGCGGTTCGAAATAGACGAGGCGGGCGGCGCCCGTGATGGACTACGGACGCGCCCGCCCCGCGTGATCGCTGGAAGAACCGACGATCAGATGCTCCGGCAGTTTCGGATCAGAACTGGTAGATGATATTGGCTGTCAGCGATACCGCGTTCTTGTTGGCTCCGAGACCGGCGGTGGTGCCGCCGAAAGGCGTCCCGCCTGAGAGCGTGTGATCCCAGCGGAATTCCAACCGGCTGATCACATTTTTCCAGAGGGAGTAGCCGACGGTCGCGGTCGTGGAGATCAGGTCGTCGGAGTTTCCGGATGGATTGACATAGCCGAACGATCCATTGCTGCCCTGGCCCCAATCGAGGCGGAGGTCCAGGTTTATTTTGTCCGTGGGTTGATACATGAAATATCCCGCCAGCGCGTGGGCATAGGAGCTTGCATCCGCGATGGTGCCGGCTGCCGGCAAGCCATAGGTATAATCATACGCCAGCCCGAGGCTCAGACCGGTGACCGGCAGCGGTGCCGTCGCGCCCACGTAAATGTTACCCTGGTTCCAGGTGCCGAGGACGCCACCGCCCAGGTTCTCGAGACTTTCACCGACGGTATAACCGCCCGACAACGTTGCGCCTTTGAGGAAGCCCATGCTTGCGGGCGCGGTCAGGGTGGCCATGACGAGGTACGCTTTGCGCGACTCCGAGGTGGCTTTGACATCCACCGCGTTGTTGAAACCGGCTTCATTGCCGATACCGCCCTGCAACGTCAGGGCGTCACAGACTTTATAGGTGGCGGAGATGCCGGTGTGGGCCGAGGACTCGATGAAGAATCCGTAGGAACGGCTCCAGTTCGGGTTCTTGTAAGTGTCGTAGGCTTCGTAACCATTGTAGGTGCCGAACTGGCCGACGTGCAACTCAAGGCCATTGCCGACCGGCACGTGCAGGTTCACGTAGGCCTCGTTGAAAGAGAAATCGGTCGCCACGGGAGGGCCTCCCAATCCGAGGCCCGTGCCGCGCTTGTTGGCTCCCGGGCCCATCAACATTTGGACGTTATAGCCGGCAGCCCAGGGGCTGTCGTCCAGCGGCTTGTTGAGCGTCAGGCTGACGACATTCAGGTTGAATCCGTCTTGAACGTCGGGGCCGTCATAAACGCGGCCGGGCATGTTGGCATTGCCCGTGCCGAGTTTCCATACGGCCGAAGTATCAACATAACCGCTTAAGGTCGTAGAGGAAAGTGCCGTCAACACGGTTGGCTGTGGCGGCGCGGGCGCATTGGTGGCATCATCCGCACGCATCGCCGCCGGCAGGCTCACTATACCGGCACTTAACAGGACTCGAGTCCACTTGCTCATATTCATAATATGTATTTTAACTGAGTTTCGTCTTTTGAATCGTGCCTTCACGCACGCTGTTTTGGTTCAGCCGCGTTTAGCAGAAACAATGCCTTCATGGCGAAAGCGTCCGAATCGCCCGCGGCGTTCAGCGGATCGGCAAAGGCCTCGCGCCGATCCCGAGGCGGGATCGCCTCTTTAAATACTGGGGATTTCGCGGCTTCACGCCGGCCGGGCAGCGGAATCAAGTCGAGGCGAAAATATTTCGCCGGGAAAATTTTCCGGTGCAATTGCGGCTGTGACAGTTTGAACAGGCTGTTCAAAAAAATCCTGCGCAAAGAAACCGCCGGTGGCGGATCGAGCGCAAAAACCCCTGCATATTGGGCATTCAGCAACGCAGTGGAAGGCCGTGGCATATAGAGTGCTAAAGCCGCATCGGGTTGTTCGATCATCAGAAGAAGGCGGTGTGGTGTGGGGGCCCACAAGTGGTGAAGCGCCCTTGAAGCTGATGTTCGAACGGCCCGGAACTGAACCCAATAAACAATCGAACCAAAATTAAATGAAGCAATCCATCACGCGAAAACTATCTATTTTTCTCAGCCTGATCGTGGGTCTTGCCGCCGGCGCGCGCGCGGACACCATCAAAGTCGGCATATTGCATTCACTCAGCGGCACCATGGCTATCAGTGAAACGTCCCTGCGCGACACGTTGTTGTTTGCGATCGATGAAATCAACAAGGCCGGCGGCGTCAAGGTCGGCGACAAGACTTACACCCTCGAGCCGGTGGTCGTGGACGGCGCGTCCAACTGGCCGCTCTTCGCCGAGAAAGCAAAACAGCTTCTGGAAGAGGACAAGGTGGCGGTTGTGTTCGGCTGCTGGACCTCGGTCAGCCGCAAATCCGTGCTGCCCGTGTTCGAAAAAGACAACGGCATGTTGTTCTACCCGGTGCAATACGAGGGCGAGGAACTTTCCAAAAATATCTTTTACACGGCGGAAGCGGTGAACCAGCAGGCAACACCGGCCATCGATTATCTGTTGAAGCTGGGCAAGAAGAAGTTTTACCTGATCGGCACCGATTACGTTTATCCCCAGACGACCAATTTAATCCTCTATAAATACCTGCTGCTGCACGGCATCGTGCTTGAAAACATTGGCGGCGGGCTCCGCAAGGATGCCGATGGCAAGGTCATTTCCGCCGGAAAATACGTGCCATTCGGGCACACCGACTTTCAGCAGATCGTGTCGGATATCAAGCAATTTTCCGCCAGCGGCGATGCCTGCGTGATCAATACCATCAACGGCGATTCCAATGTTCCGTTTTTCAAGGAAGTTGCCGCCGCGGGCCTGACTCCGTCGGACTGCCCGGTGGTGTCGTTCAGCCTCGCGGAGGATGAGTTGCGCGCGCTGCCGACCAAGGATCTGGTCGGTGAACTGGGATGCTGGACCTACTTCATGTCGATCCCGGGATCCGAAAACAAAGGTTTTATCAAGCGCTGGGACTCATGGCTGAAGACCGAAAGCTATCCCGGCGTGGTCAAGGAAAAGCGCGCCGTGGACAGCCCGATGGTGCTGTCCTATGACGGCCTTTATCTCTGGAAATCCGCGGTCGAGAAGGCCGGCAGTGTTGACGTGGACAAAGTCCGCGATGTGCTTGAATCCGGCAGCATCAGTTTCGACGGTCCTGGCGGCAAAATCACCATGCAAAAAAACCACCATGCCACCAAGAACGTTTATATCGGTGAAACCAAAGCCAACGGCCAGTTCAAAATTATGCAGACATTCCCGCAGGTTTTCGGCGAGCCGTTCCTGCTGAAAGGCCTCGACGAAAAACTTGCGGCCATGGCCAAGTGATGGTTGGGAACGGATGAGAATTGTTCCGCCTGCGAGAGAAACCGAGTAGGCCGTGTGGAAGACATCAAAGGGCGGAGTCAAGAGCTCCGCCCTTTTTCTCTGGAATGAACGCCGCATTCAAATTGCTTTTTCTGTTGTGCTGCGGAGTTGTTTGTCCAGCAGTCCTGGCGCGCGCGGACAGCGACTCCCCCATTCGCCAGACGCTGGCCCGGACCCTGTTGAGTGAAGGGGCGGAGCAGCAAAAACTCCTCGGTGAACTCGGGGATTCGGGATCCAAACTGGTTCACGACGTCCTCACCGCCTGGACGCGTGACGGTGTTTACCTCTACGAATCGCCCGGCGGGGCCAAAGTGCCGGTGCTGCTGGAAGACCAGCAGGACGCGGATGGCAAAGCCCGCGCCAGCCGGATCGATGACGGCCAATTCCTCAAGGATGACCAGGGGCGGGAGCTGCGTTTTGCCGCGGGCGATTTGAACTCGGCAGACACCGACATGCGGCTGCGCAGCGCCATCCAGCAGACCCTGGACAGTCTCGCGCTGTCCGATCCGGAGCCGGACACGCGGCGTTCGGCCGTCGTCAAACTCGGCAACTCGCAAAAAGAGAAATACATTCCCATCCTGGAAGGCAAAATGGGCCGGGAAACGGATGCCTCCGTCAAAAAGGCAATCCAGGAAGCGGTCGCCATGCTTCAACTGGGCGATGCCGATGCGCGGGTGCAGGCGGCGGCGGCCAACCAACTGGCCGCTTTGGAATCCCTCGGCAGCGTCGCGGCCCTCGAGCAACTGGCCGAAAACAAGGATTCTCCGCCGGAGGTGAAGCAGGCCGCCCGCCGGGCGGCCAAGGCCATCCAGGAGCACCTCGCCCGGGTGAACTTTTTCGGCACCATTTTTCACGGGCTGAGTTCGGGGTCCATTCTGCTGATCGTGGCCCTGGGTCTGGCCATCACCTTCGGCTTGATGGGCATCATCAACATGGCGCACGGGGAAATGATCGCCGTCGGAGCTTACACCTGCTACGTGGTGCAAAATATTTTTGGCGCCGGGTTTGCCTTCTCCATCGTGCTGCCGTTCCGGTTCCTGGGCCGGCCCATCGGGTTTGGGCTGCATCTTCCTGGATTGAACGCCGCCGGCTGGATTTATGAGAGCTACTTTCTGTTTGCGGTGCCGTTGAGCTTCATCATGGCCGCGCTGGCCGGCCTGGCCCTCGAACGCACCGTCATCCGGTTCCTCTATCGCCGTCCGCTGGAGTCGCTCCTCGCCACCTGGGGGGCGTCGCTCCTGATGCAGCAAGCTTTTCGCATGGTTTTCGGCGCGAACAACGTTCAGGTGAATTCACCTTCATGGCTGCTCGGCCACTTTTCCATCAACGACGTGAGCTTCGGCTTCAACCGCGTGTTTGTCATCGGTTTCGCCGTCGTCATCGTCATCGGGACATGGCTGCTGCTGACGAAGACGCCGCTCGGGCTGCTCATCCGCGCGGTGATGCAAAACCGTGGGATGGCATCCTGCCTCGGGGTGCGGACGGACCGCGTGAACATGCTGACGTTCGCGTTCGGCTCGGGACTGGCCGGATTGGCGGGGGCGTTCCTTTCACAAATCGGCAACGTGGGCCCGAGCCTGGGCCAATCCTATATTGTGGACAGCTTCATGACGGTCGTGGTTGGAGGCGTGGGCAGCATTGTCGGCACCGTGTGCTCGGCGATCGGGATCGGCACGGGGGATCAGGTGCTGCAGCAGGTCACCGGTTCCCCGGTCACGGGCAAGATCGTGATGCTGATTGCCATCATTCTTTTTTTGCAATGGAAACCCGGAGGCCTGTTCGCAATTCGCACCCGCAGCCTGGATTGATTTATGTTGCGCGCCGGATCGAAGTACGAAAACTGGGGTGTCGCCGCCGCGGTCCTGGTGCTGCTGGTTTTTCTGCCGGGTCTGAACGCCTTCGCGCCCGCCGGCAGCTTCCTGCACGTCAGCAATTTCACGATCAATCTTTACGGCAAATATCTTTGTTATGCGATACTGGCGATCAGTGTGGATCTGCTATGGGGTTACACCGGGTTGTTGAGCCTCGGCCAGGCGCTGTTTTTTACGCTCGGCGGTTACATGATGGGCATGTATCTGATGCGCATGATTGGGAGCCTGGGCCAGTACCACCAGGCGATCCCGGACTTCCTGGTTTTTCTTGGCTGGAACAAGCTGCCGCCATTCTGGCGGCCGTTTGCCAGTTTCTGGTTTGCTTTGTTGGCGGCATTTCTCCTGCCGGGCGTCCTGGCGCTGATCTTCGGTTATCTGGCCTTCCGTTCGCGCATTCGCGGCGTCTATTTTTCGATTCTCACGCAGGCGCTCACCTACGGCGCCTGCCTGTTGTTCTTCCGGAACAGCCTGCTCCTGGGAGGCAACAACGGGTTCACCGATTTCAAATATCTCCTGGGCTATGACCTGCGCGCACCCGCCACGCAACGCGGCCTGTACCTCATCACCGTCCTGGCGCTTTTGTTCATTTATCTCGGCTGCCGCTGGTTGAGCCGGACCAAGTTCGGTCTTGTGCAACAGGCGATTCGCGACCGTGAAAACCGGGTGCTCTTCAGCGGCTACGCGGCGGCCAACTTCAAGCTGTTCGTGTTCGTGCTCGCCGCCCTGGTCGCCTCGGTGGGCGGCATTCTTTACGTGCCCCAGGTCGGTATCATCAATCCCGGGGAAATGGCCCCGGACAAATCCCTCGAAGCCGTGGTCTGGGTTGCCGTCGGCGGCCGCGGCACGCTGATCGGGCCGGTGCTCGGCGCTTTCGGCGTCAATGCCTTGAAAAGCTGGGCGACCCGGGCCTATCCCGATCTCTGGCTGATTTTCCTCGGAACCCTTTTCGTGCTGGTCACCCTGTTCATGCCCAAAGGTCTCGTCGGGTTGCCCGGACAATTGCGCGGCCTGAAACGGCGGTACTTCGACCCTCGCCAGGAAGCCCCGCCCGGAACCGTTTCGAGCAAGATCCTGCCTGCCGCCGCGCCGGAAAAACAATTTGCGAAATCCGAATGAGCGCTGCGCACCGCCAATTCATCCTGATGCTCGAGGAGGTCAACAAGACCTTCGAAGGATTCAAGGCCATTTCGAATCTGACGTTTTACATGGACGAAGGCGAGTTGCGGGTGATCATCGGTCCGAATGGCGCGGGCAAGAGCACCATGCTGGATCTGATCACCGGCCGGACGCGGCCGGACACGGGCAAAATCGAGTTTGGCAAAGACACGGATCTGACGCGGTTGAATGAATTTCAGATCAATCGCCTGGGCATCGGCCGCAAATTTCAGACGCCGTCGGTTTACATCGACCACACGGTCTTCGAGAACATCTGGCTTTCATTGAAGGGCGGTCGCGCGGTGTGGAGCACCTTGTTTGCAAGGCTCGCCTCCGAGGAAAGCGACCATATTCACGAGGTGTTGCTCACGGTCGGTCTTTCCGACAAGGCGGACACCAAAGCCGGCGCGCTCAGCCATGGCCAGAAGCAGTGGCTGGAAATCGGGATGTTGCTGGCGCAGGACCCCAAGCTGCTCCTGGTGGACGAACCCGCGGCCGGCATGACCGACGAGGAGACCCACAAGACCGGAGAATTGCTGTTGAGTCTCGAAGGCCGGCATAGCATCGTGGTCATCGAACACGACATGACTTTCGTCCGCCAGATCGCCCGCAAGGTCACGGTGCTGCACCAGGGCTCGGTGCTGTGCGAAGGTTCGGTTGACGAGGTGCAAAACGACGAGCGCGTGATCGAGGTCTATCTCGGCCGCAAAAAAAAGGAGAACCACTGAACCGCAAAGGCGCCAGGCAACGAACTGTTCCCGCTGATTCCAACCGCAAGTTTGCCGGACGGAATTTGCCGTTCCCGGCTGCGGCGCTGCGTCGCGGTTGATCCTCATGCTCGCTCTTTCCGACATCTCTGTTTCCTGCGACGGCTCGCGGATTTTGCGCGGCGTGAGCCTCAGGGTGCCGGAACACAGCCTCGTCTGCCTTATGGGCCGCAACGGCGTCGGCAAAACCACCACGCTCAAATCCATCGTCGGCCTGGTAAAACCGGATGGCGGCTCGATCCAATTGGGTGACCGCGAATTGGTCGGGCTCAAACCCGACCAGCGCGCGCGGTTGGGCCTGGGCTACGTGCCCCAGGGCCGCGATATTTTTCCGCACCTGACCGTTTGGGAGAATTTGAGAATCAGCCTGGTGGTGCGCGGCGCCAGGGCCAATGGCCAGGTGGATCGTGTCCTGGATTTGTTCCCGGTTCTCAAGGAAATGCTCCAACGCAAAGGCGGAGTCCTGAGCGGAGGCCAGCAGCAACAGCTTGCCATCGCCCGGGCTCTCCTGACCGATCCCAAGCTTTTGATCCTCGATGAACCCACCGAGGGCATTCAGCCCAATATCATCGACCTCATCGGCGAGACGCTGTTGAAAATCAAAAAGGAAGGCACGATCAGCATCCTGCTCGTGGAGCAATACCTCGATTTCTGCCTCGACGTCGGCGACAGCTTTTACATCATGGACCGCGGCGCCATCGTGGCCGAGGGCCCGATTAAAGCGTTAAACGACGAAATCGTGCGCCGTCACTTGACGGTCTAGCCGCGGGCGAAAAGGCAGCCCGGGTCTGAGGATTCCAGACGCTTCGCATCGTCTCATGGCTCCGGTTGACGCGAAAGTCCCGCCGCGACGGGAGAGTGCGTGCGTCTTCAGCGCCGCTTTTCCAAGCCCGCCTGCCGCCTTCGACCCCAGCCGGTTCATGGACCGGCGGGGTGGCGCAGGGTGTGGAGAGGCTTTAATCCGCTGAATTAGTCCGGCCTTCAAATTTTTGATTCCCTATTGATGGCAACTTGTTTTACTGTTTCGCACTTATGGCTTTTGAGCATACGATCATCCGGCCGACGGCCCACCGGCTTGCCCGAAGAGCTTTGCTCAGTTTCATCCTGACATTTGTTATTGCGCGAACGGTTGTCTTTCTGATCATGGCGCAACTGGTTCCCAACTGTTACCTTTTCCTCCAAGGCACGCATGTCCACCATTTGAACTATGGCATCTTCCTGCTGGCGATCGTTGGCGCCTACACCCTGTTGTGCCGGCCGGTGGGGGCGGCGGCCAATCTGGCGGCGCTGGCGTACGGATTCGGCCTGGCGCTGGCCTTCGACGAGTTCGGGATGTGGCTCCATTTGGGCGGGAGCTACTGGCAGCGGGCGAGTGTTGACGCGGTCATCGTCGTCGCCGCGCTGCTTGGATTAATCGGGTTTGTCCGATCCATCGAGCGTTTCGAAGCCCGGCATTTCTGGGCCTTTGTTCTCCTCGCACTGGCCGTTTGCGGCTTCGGATACGTGCTGTTTGTGGCGGGGGACCAGATCGGCGATCTTATGGGACCGAAACTCCAAGACCTCGAACTCAAGTCTTCGCCCTGACGGCGGTGAGTCATCGCCATTAGGGTCGAAACCTGAAGCGTTGGCGGTACGCAACCAACCATGAACCCGGAAATATCTGTTATCGTGCCTTTGTTCGACGAAGGACCGAATGTGGCGCCGCTGGCGCGCGAAATCTTCGCCGCGTTGCGTGAGGAATCGCGCGGCATCGAACTCATCCTGGTGGACGATGCCAGCGCGGACGACACCTGGCCCCAGATGCTGCGGATGCAGGAAGAAGACGGCCGGGTCCGGGCATTGCGCCATGGCTCGCGCGGCGGGCAGAGCGCCGCGCTGTGGACCGGCTTTAAAGCCAGCCGTGGAAATATTATCGCCACTCTGGACGGCGACGGGCAGAACGATCCCGCTGATTTGCCGAAAATGCTGGCGAAGCTCGAGGATTTTGACCTGGTTTGCGGGGTCAGACTGAAGCGCAAAGACAATTTCGTCCGTCGCATCTCGTCACGGATAGCTCGCGGGGCAAGACGGGCGGTGCTGTCGGTCGATTTTCCGGATACGGGCTGCAATCTCCGGGTTTTCAAGCGGTTCGTGCTGGAGACCGTGCTGGCTTTTGATGGGTTCCATCGTTTCCTGCCGATCCTGGCCATGGCGGGGGGCGCCAAGGCCCTCGGAATGCCCGTGACGCATCGCCCGAGAACTGCCGGTCAAACCAAATACGGTGTCTGGAACCGGCTCGGTCGCGGCATTTGTGATTTGGTGATGGTGAAGTGGTATTTAAAACGAAAAATCAAGAGTATCCCTGTGGTTGAGAATGCATTGCCGCCCGCCTGATCCGCTCCGGTTTCGGGCGACCTCGGCGTCATCGGAGAACACCGCCGGGCGGGTGCGGTTTCGGAATGAATCATGCTGATTCGCCTATTCGGTCTGGGTAAGAATCTATGGCTCGCAGCATTGAGAAACAGAACGAGAAAAACGCGTCTCCAACGTTGTGTTGGCTGGTGATGCTGTTTCTGGGGTGGTCCAGCCTCCGCAGTATCGCGGCGGAGGGGTCTTCGTCCGCCGTAAACGAACTGGCGAAGGTTTTCGATGTCCGCCAGTTTGGCGCCCGGGGCGACGGCAGGACCCTGAACACCGGCGCCATTCAACAGGCGCTCGATGAGTGTGACAAGGTCGGCGGCGGCCTGGTTCGCATTCCCGGGGGCACTTACCTGAGCAAACCCATTTTCCTGGGCAACAACACCACGCTTCAACTCGATGCCGGCGCGGTTCTGCAAGCCACCGACGAACCCGCTGATTTTGTCAACCCCCAAAAGCCCGGATCCTTTGTGGGGTTTGTGAATGGGAAAGACCTCCTGCATATCGCCATTGTCGGCCCGGGCCGGATCGATGGTGCGGGAATCCGCTGGTGGGTGGCCGCTGAACTTGCCGAACGCAGGAATCCCGGATCCGCTCCTCCCCAGCCGTTCCTGATCGTCCTGACGAACTGCAAACACGTGCGCCTTCAGGATCTGACCTTGCAGAACTCGCCCAGCTTCCATCTGGTGCCCACGGAATGCGACGACGTCGTCGTGACCAACGTGACCATCCGGGCGCCGTCCGATTCCACCAACACCGTCGCGATGTGCGTGAACCGCTGCAAGAATGTTCTGATTGCCCGCTGCCTGACGGATGTGGGAGACGATAACATCAGCATCAAATCGGGCCGGGCGGTTCCAGGCCGGGTTTTTGCCTGTGAAAACATCACCGTCACGGATTGCACATTTCTGCGCGGGTTCGGCCTTTCGATCGGCGGTGAAACCGTCGGAGGCGTGCGCAATGTGACCGTGCAGCACTGCACTTTTGACGGCACCGCGAACGGACTTTGGATCAAGTCAAGGCGGGGCAAGGGTGGCATCGTGGAAAATATCAGTTACCGCGACATCAACATGAAGAATGTGGATCCGGCTGTTATGTTCACGTGTTACTACCGGACCAACACTCAAAAGGACGCGGCGCTGCCTCTCGACTCAACCACCCCGATTTATCGAAATATCCGGATCAGCAACCTGACCGCCAACTGCAGGAATTCCGCGGGGACCATCATCGGTTTGCCTGAGAGCCCCGTTACCAACGTCGTTCTGGAAAACGTCCGCATCGCTGCAGGCACGACCGGTTTCGTTTTCAAGAATGCCGGAGGCATTCAACTGAAGAACGTTCAGGTCACGGCAGCGATGGGACCGTCATTTCTGCTGGAGAAAGCGCAAGTGGAAGGCTTGGAAGACCCCAAGACGGCGCTAAAACCGTAAGAAATCTTCTCTGTCACCCGCCGCCGCATGAGGGCGCGCGGCCTGCAGCGGTGAAGTCCCGGTTGTAGGCCGGGTCTCCTGACCCGGCGCTCGGGGTGAAAAATGCGCAGGCTACTGTGTGGGCGCGGCGGC
>CAZFOA010000059.1:0-11013 GCA_964520205.1 uncultured Verrucomicrobiota bacterium
GCTTCGTGGTTCTGGGCGCTGGTCACGAGCCTCCGCTTGCTGCGACAGTCAAAACAAGCCGGTCCCGCCGACCCGCCCCTTATCACGCCGGAAAAAATTTCGGTTTCGCCATCGGAAAAACCCGGCCCCCCCGGTTGAATCGCTTCAGCAATAGTCGAGAAAGGCGAAACTTCCGCCACCCCTGCCGGGCTCTGGTTGAAAGCGTCGCCGCCGGTGGGCGGGCACAATTCCAAACCGGCGCGCCGTGCCCGGCAATGTCGAGCGGGATCGGAAAGGTCCATTATGTATAAAATCATCGGAGCGGACGGTCAGACCTATGGCCCGGTCAGCGCGGAACAGCTGCGGAACTGGATCGCGGAAAACCGGGTCAACGCCCAAACTTTGGTTCAGCCGGAAAACGCCGGGGACTGGAAGCCGCTGGGCGCCTTTCCCGAATTTGCGGAGGCGTGTGCGGCAAAAGTCCCGCCGCCGCTGAAGCCGCTGCCAGTGGCGGCCGCGCCGGGGCCGGACACCGACGCGCTGGCGGGGGCAATTCTTGCGCGCGACTGCCAGGTGGATATCGGGAGCTGCTTGTCGCGGAGCTGGAGTCTGTTGACCCAACATTTCTGGTTGATCGTCGGGGCGTCATTTGTGCTGGGCCTGATTCAGGGAGCGGTGGGTTTGCTCGCGGGAGTCTGCATGGGCGGCGTGTATTTTTTACTCCTGAAATTGATCCGGGGTGAGAGCGCCCAACTCGGCGATGCCTTCGCGGGTTTCAACCTGGCTCTGCTGCCACTTTTTCTGGCCGGACTGGTCAAGGGCATTCTCACTTCCATCGGATTGCTGTTCTGCGTCGTGCCGGGCATTTATTTGGCCGTAGCCTGGATGTTCACGCTGCCGCTGGTCATCGACCAGAAGCTCGATTTCTGGCCGGCGATGGAGTTGAGCCGCAAAGTGGTCGCCCGGCATTGGTGGACATTCTTCGGACTGATGTTGGTGAACCTGCTGGTGATCCTCCTGGGGCTGGCCGCTTGTGGCATCGGGGTGTTGATCGCGCAACCGGTCGCTTTCGGCGCATTGGCCTATGCGTATGAAGACCTGTTTGGCCGGGGGACGGTGAACTCGAAGGGCGTCGCAGCGGGTTGAATCCAGGCCGGAAACATCGGCGCGGACCGCCCACAGGCATTTCCGACTATGAGTGACACGACAGCGGTTCAAGGCTCAATTTCCGCGTGACCTGGCCCCTGCGGATCGTGCAAACTCCCGGGCATGGCAGGACTCAGTGTCGAGCAAATTCAAGCCGGCGTGGCCTCGGTGCCGAAATGGAACCACCGAGGCCAGGCCATCACCCGGACTTATCAGTTCAAGGATTTTCCGGCGGCCATTCAGTTCGTGAATGCTGTTGCTCTCCTGGCTGAACGAGCCGGGCACCACCCGGACATTGACATCCGCTGGAACAAAGTCACGCTGACGCTGACCACTCATGACGCTGGCGGGCTGACGGAGAAGGACTTCGAACTAGCGAGGCGGGTCGATCGGGTCTGAGTTTTGGCGATTCTTGCAATCGGGCTTGACGAATCCTTAACAATTCCGTCTTATTACGCGCGATACTTATGGCATCAGATGAGACTCAGGAGGTTCAATCACTATTCAAGCGCCATTTCAACAGCACGCCCACGCATGTCAGCCGCGCGCCCGGCCGGCTTGAATTGCTCGGCAACCACACCGATTACAACGACGGTCTGGTCATGGCGCTGGCGGTGGATAAATACATTTACATCGCCGCCTCGCCCCGCTCCGACGGCAAGATCGAGCTGGTCTCCTCCGCTTACCCGGAGCGGGACACCTTCCTGGTGGACGACCTCAAAAAGAATCCGGCGGCGCCGTGGGCCAATTATGTAAAGGGCGTGCTCGACCAGTTTCGCCAGCGCAAGGTGCATTTCGGCGGGTTCAACGCCGCCATTCGCGGCACCATCCCTCTCGGGGCCGGCATGAGCAGCAGCGCTGCCCTCGAAGTCGCCACCGCGCTTATCATCCGCCAGCTTTGGCCGTTCAGTTTGTCGGACACCGGCGTCGCAGGCGTTCCGCCGCAGCGGGACGAAAAGGGACTGCTGCCGCCGATCGCTTCGGCGGAACGAATGCAGTTTGCCAAACTCTGCCGCGCGGCCGAAAACGAATTTGTCGGGGTGAAGTGCGGCATCCTCGACCAGATTTCATCGCTCTACGGCAAGGCCTGGAGCGTCATCGACATTGATTGCCGCGCATTGACCGTGGAGCTGGCGCCCATGCCCGGAGAAGCCGTCATCGTATGCAACTCGGGTGTGAAACACGCGCTCGTCGGCGGCGAATACAACGAATTGCGGGAAAACTGCGAATCCGCCGCGAAGAAACTCGGCGCCAAATCCCTGCGCTCGGTTGAATTAAAGCAAGTTGAAGCCGGCAAATCGAGCCTGACCCAGCGCGAATACGAATGCGCCCATCACGTGGTCGGCGAAATCGCCCGCGTCGTCGCCGGCGCGCGCGCGTTGCGCGAGAACGACCACAAACAATTCGGCCAGTACATGTTCCAAAGCCATGAAAGCTCGCGCGATTTTCTGAAGAACAGCACGCGCGAACTCGACATCCTGGTCGATCTGGCGCGCAAACATCCGGGTTGCCTGGGTGCCCGCCTGACCGGTGGCGGCTTTGGCGGAGCGACAATCAATCTCGTGGCCCATCACCAGGCCGAAAACTTCATTGATTACATGGCCCGCAAATACCAGGACGCCACCGGGATTGGGTTGATGCCGGTCGTCTGCCAGATCGTGAACGGCGCGGCCTGAGTCCGGGACAATTATTTCTTCTCCACACCGGCCTTCGGCTGACCCGGACTCATCGGCGCGTCTTTTTTCTCACCTTCGTCCTTCACCTCGGGCGCCTGTTTTGCCGCCTTCAAGACGTCTTCGGCCGGGAGGATGATGGAAGTCATGTTTTGCCGGTAATTGGATGATCCATCGCCGGCGGAGCTGACCGCGCGCATGACGAACACACCGAGAATTCTTCCGTCGGGCAGGAAGGCCGGGGAGCCAAGACTGGTCGTGCTCAGGCTGCCGTCCGGGATGTAAAACGTGCGCGGTTTTTGGATGACAGCCGCGATGTGCTCGATGGACACCGCGTATGCACGGCTGGCGGCTTTGTTCAGGCGGTTCAGCGTGACCACGTCGTCCAGCGGCTGCGCCGGGCCTGACTTGCCCAGATCCACCGCCGTCATGGATGCGGCGGGTTTGGCCTTGGGCCGGACAAAGGCCAGATCCAGGTCCTTGTCACGCAATACGATTTCCGCCGGTGCCTCGGTCCCGTCGCCGAGCAGGATTTTTATGTCGCTGACTTCAATTTCAACCTTGTAACTCTCGGACACCCGCCGGTACATCTCGGTTGGATCGCAGGCGGACAGGGCGAGGACAGTCAGGCCCGAGGGATCCACCACCGTGCCGGTAATTTCCTGCTTGGTTTCGCTGGATCGCCCGCCGGCGCCCGAGGCCTTGACCACAGTTTCAACGGTCACAACCGCATGTTGGTTCTTGTTGAGAATGTCCCTGCCTCGCTCGGCAAGCTCGCCCGTCAAGGCTGAGTTGGCCGACAAGCCGAGCAGGCAGATGGAAACAAGGGCTGTTTTACAGGTGTTGTGCATGGTGTTCTTTCAATGGATGACCGTTTCTCCGCGGCAGGATTCCGGCAAGGCTATTTCTTCTCCGGGCCGCCTTTCTGCTCTTTCGACTCGTTCGATTTCCCGGTGTCTCCCTTGACTTCCGGGGCCTGTTTGGAGGCTTTCAAAATTTCCTCCGCTGGCAGAATGATTGAGGTCAGCCCTTCCGGACGCGAGCTGAACATGCTGAAACCGCCGGATTTTTGACTAATCGAGCGCATCACGAACACGCCGAGAAGATTTCCGTCCAGCGTGAAGGCGGGGGAGCCCAAGGTGGTGGAAGTCATCTCGCTGCCGGGGATGTAGAAGAAACGCGGCTTTTGGACGACCGCGCTGATGCGCTCGACCGAGGCGGCGTAGGCCCGACCGGCGGCCCGACTGAGGCGGTTCAGCGTGATGACCTGGTCCAGAACCTGCGCCTTGCCGGACTTGCTCAAGTCCAGCGCGGTCAGGGGTGTCGCGGGCTTGGTTTTTGGCCGGATGAACGCCAGATCCATTTCCTTGTCCCGCAGCACAATGTCGGCAGGCAGTTCCGTGCCGTCCTCCAACAAGAGCTTCAAGTCGCTGAGCTCCGTCTCCACCTTGAATTTTGCGTCGCCGTCTTCGGACATGCCTGACGTGAAGCTCTGAATCATATCGGCGGGTTCGCACGACGACAGGGCAAGCACAGTCAGGCCCGAAGGATCCACCACGATGCCGGTCAAATCCTGTTTGTACTCGCTGGCCTGGCCGCCCATGCCCGGCATGGAATAGCTCAGCTTGATGACGGCCTCAACTGTGACGACAGCGTGCTGGTTCCTGCTCAGAATGTCTCTTCCTCTTTCCGCCAATTCGTCCGCACGGCCGAGTCCGGCCGAAAATCCAGGCAAAAGGACTGCCACCACCAGCACCCATGTCAACCGGCCACGCCTGCGTGTCCACGGCATAAACCGATCCTGCGGCAAACCCGATTGATTCGGCGCCGGCAGCGATTCGGCTGCAGGCTGCCGCAGGAATCCGGTGTTCCTCTGCACGAGGGGTTCGGGGCCCGTGCACCCGTCCGAAAGCAACCAGAGATTTTCCATCAGTCAGCTTTTCCAGTTCGGTTCCAGTTCCAGATACACCGTGTGCACGCCGCGCAATACTTTCATCACCACCACCGTCCTCTTGGCGGCGGCGATTTGCTCCATCTGATTCCGCAGATCATCCACATTGGTCACCTTCTGCGCGCCGACTTCCAGGATCAGGTCGCCGACGTAAAGTGAGCCGAGTTCAGCCCAACTGCCCGACTTGACATCGTCCACCAGCGCTCCGTTCTGCTCCCGATCCCATTGTTGCTCGGCGGTGTCGAAGAACGAAACGTTGCGCGCCGTGAATTCGAAGTCGTCGTTCCGGTACTTCTTCATCTCGCGTTGCAGCCGCGGAGAACGAACCAGTTCGACGGAGACTTTCCGCTCGGTCTTGTCCCGGATCACCGTCAGTTCCACGGTCTTGCCGACATCGTACTGCCGGATCAACGTGGAAAGCTCGTCTTCAAACTCCGGACCGCTCGCGGTCAGTTTCTCATCGTCCACCGCAATAATGAAATCGCCTGGCTTCAACCCGGCCTTCGCCGCGGTGCTGTCCGGGTAAACGCGGGTGAGGTAAAAGCCTTTCAGAGCCGGATTGCCGAGTTGTTTGGCGATTTCCCGGCTGATGACCTGCGTATCCACCGGCAACCAGGCCTTGGTGACTTCGAGACCCGGGTCTTTCAGTTCCTGAACGCCCACCTTGACGACCGCCAGATAACGCGCGGCTTTGCGTTCAAAGGTCGCAACCACCGGCACGGTTTCACTCTGACCGTCCGTCAGCTTGCGGGTCAGTTCCGTGAAATCCTGGACGCTTTTCACCGGCGCACCGTTGACCTCGACGAGGACGTCCCTCGCTTCGATCGCGGGTTTGGATTCACCGGCGGGGCCGCCGGGGCGCACGGAAGTCACCAGCACGCCCTCCAGATTGTCGCGTTTCATCTCGCGGGCCATCAGGAATGAAAGGTTGCGCACGGTCAATCCCCAGGGCTTCACTTCCTGCTGCTTCGGATAAATCTCGCCGCGCTCGGTCGGCGTCAGCCGCAGCGTCAGCTCCTTGCCATTCCGCAGGATGACGACGCTGACTTCCGTGCCGATGCTCAATCCCGAAACCAGCCGCATAAAATCCGGCAACTGCTCGTCAAACCGGACATCCGTTGCATTGCCTGCGAGCCGCAAAATCAGGTCGCCGGCCTTGAATCCGGCGGTGCCGGCCGGTGAATCCTCCAGGACGCCGCTGACCAGGACGCCGTGTTCGGCATGCGAGTGCTTGAACAGCGGTTGCACGTCAATGCCCAGCCAACTGCGCTGGACTTTGCCCCGGGCCATCAGTTGCTCGGCCACACTCCGCGCGAGATTGCCGGGAATCGCACCTCCCAGGCCGAAACTGATTTCGTTGATGCCGATGATTTCGCCGCGCAAATTGACCAGGGGGCCGCCCGAGTTGCCGCCGTAGATCGCCGCATCATGTCCGATCCAGCGCACCAGGGCGCCGACGTTTTCGCCGTCCAGTCGAAACTGGCCATAAGGGCCCCAGAATCTCGGCATGACCATTTCCGTGTTGCTGATGATTCCGAGCGTGACGGACTGCGAAAGCGCCATCGGGCTGCCCATGGCCAGCACGGAATCGCCTACGCGGATGGCCGACGAATCTCCAAACCCGGCCGGCGAGAACTCGCGCGGCTTCTCCGGCATCAAGCGGATAATCGAGATGTCCGTGAGCGGATCGGTGCCGACGAGTTCTGCTTCCACCTCCTCGCGGTTCCACAGCGTGCAGAACATTCGTTTGGCGTGACCGGCCACGTGATGATTGGTAATGATGTAACCGTCCTTGCTGATGATCGCTCCGCTGCCGACCTCCTGCATTTTGATTTCGCGCCCCTCGCCGTACTCCGCAGAAACGACGCGAATGCGCACGAGCGCCGGGCGGACTTTGGCGATGGCCGTGTCAATCTGCGCCCGCAACCCGGACGATTCCGGCCGGTCCTTGGCATTGAGGTTGCCAACAAAAAAAACGCAAGCCCCCAGCGCGCAAAACATTCGCCGGGAGAAGCCGGACCAATCACCTCGGATCATGCGCGTTCTTGTAGAGGAATCCGCCGGAGTTGCAAGAACCGAATTGGGTTGGGACCAATTTGAACATCTCCTGGATCGGAGGGTCAAATCCGCATGGATTCCAAAAGTCTTCGCTCCCGCGGCCGCCAATGGTGGCGCAAGGATATCCGGCCGCTCTTTGTTTTTGGCCTGATTGTTTTCTCCATTCGCTCTTCCCTCGCGGACTGGAATGACGTGCCGACCGGCTCGATGAAGCCGACCATTCTCGAGGGCGATCGTGTGTTCGTGAACAAGCTGGCATACGATCTGAAGGTGCCTTTCACCACGTGGCACATGGCCGAGTGGAGCAACCCGCGACGCGGCGATATCGTGGTCTTCTATTCGCCTAAAGATGGAACGCGCCTCATCAAACGCGTCATTGGTTTGCCGGGCGACACCCTCGAACTGCTCCAGGACGGTCTGATCCTCAACGGTCACGCCGTGGAATACAAACCGATCGCGGAAGGATCGCTGCGCGACGTCCCGCCGGGCGATCGCGCCAGCCATGTGTTCGCCGCCGAACAACTCCCGGGCCAAGTCCATGCCGTCGCCGCCTGGCCCGCCGTCCCCGCGAAGCGGAACTTCGGCCCTTGCCGCGTGCCGGAGGGGCATTACTTCATGATGGGCGACAATCGTGACGACAGCTTCGACTCGCGCTTCTTCGGCTTCGTCGAGCGCAACCGCATCGTCGGCCGGGCAACCGCGGTGGCGTTATCGTTCGATCGGCAAAGTTATTGGTGGCCGCGTTGGGACCGGTTCTTCTCGGCGTTGGACCCCCCAAGGGAGTAATCCATCTGCAGCCGCTCAAGTTCTTTGGGCTTGAGTGTAGAATCAGGAATTCATCGCCAGAAATTGGCGCCGAGTCAGGGGATCCGGCTTGCCGTGAATCGCAGGCTCACCGCCTCCGGACAGGTGGAACTTCTGTCGCCCTTTGTGATCGAGCCGGCGAATCGGCGCGACGGGTGAAATGTGGGTTTTGGGGTGGCTGGAGCGGGATTGATTTGAGCAGGGTGGGAAAGCCGGCACCGCGATCAGAAAACCTTCCGTCAAGGCGGACGAAGCCTTCAGCGGTCGGGTTACCCGCTGATCTTCTGCAGATCGGGGTGTTTGTAATTTTCGTTGCAGCTCAGGGTGAAACGGCCGTGAATCCCGTCGGGCATGAGGAATGGCTGGAGCAAGGCTGCCGGGAACTGGACGGTTTCTCCGCTGTCGCAGCGCACCATGACGTTCTTCAGAACGCCGCGATAATAATCCAGGTATTCTTCCGGGGAGATATCGAGCTCAAACTCGTATCGATGCATGGCGTCGCTGAATGGCCGCCCCTGGAAAGCTCATTGCTGCCGTTGATTCGCAATGCCAGGCACGAAATAATCGGCGAAGCATGATCAAGGAACAACGTACGTCCCTCTCCCGCTGCCGATGATGAATCCCTTGAGGATCATCGAGGAGCTTCCTACGGTTCCATAGCCGAAGCCATATCCGGTGAAGGAATCGCTCTGCAAACCGTTGACATAGTTGTCGGAGGCGAGGGAGGTGTCGCTAACCAACAGGTTAACGGAGAAGGAAAGGGAGGATCCGCTGTAAGCGACGGTTGCCACTTGCACATCCTGATTTCTTGCCAATTCGGTTTTTTTGGTCTGCAGAAAGGTGTCTCTGCCAATGGCAGCGCCCGCGCTGTAGGTCATCACGGTCACAGTCGCGAACACAGTGTTGGTCTTGCTCAGCACCACGAACTGGCCATTGATCAAACCCAGCTTGGCGCCGACGGGGAGGGTCAAGCTTTGATCAGCGGCGATCTGCTTCAGCAATCCCGCGCTGGTCAGGATCAGATTGGTGGTGATGGTGATCTGGTTCGTGATTCCCGCCGCAATGTTGGTGGTAACCACCGCGGGCTTTTGCACCGCACCAATCAGCGTGAGCGTCACCAGGTTGGTGTCGGCGGCTTTTGCATTGAACGTCATCGTGCCCAATCCAAGCGCAATCAACAGCAATGTGATTTTTTTCATAAAGAAATAATTTTCCTTCTATCCTGAAGCCCGACACTAACACTCTTTTGGAATAAGTCAATTGAGCCTCCGCCGATAACGCTACCGTTCGGTGGGGCAATACTGCCGATGATCCGCCTGCGCTCCGCTTCGGCGCACCTGGGCCGGCGGGCCGGGATCAGTCTCTCTTTCAAGCCGGCGGTCAGCCCGTCCGCCTGCGGGCCTGGATTCAGCTCAACGCCGGACAGGACCCGGGTTTTGGCCTTTCCACAACCGCTTGAGACGCGCGGCGTCCGCGAGGAGGGCGGATGCGGGCGACGGCTCCGCACTGTCGCGATGCACCTGATTTCCTCTTGACAAGTGTAACCTATATAGTTACTCATTATCCACAGATCATGAGAACAAGCTGTCGGTTTGCCATGGCGGTGCACGTGTTGACCGTCCTGGCTTACAAGGAGGGGGATCCCGTCACGTCGGCCGCGCTGGCCGCCAGCGTCAACACCAACCCGGTCATTATCCGCCGGCTGCTGCTTTCCTTGCAGCGGGCGCGACTGGTGGAGACGCGCAAGGGCGCCGGCGCCGGCTCCCGTTTGAGCCGCTCGCCAGGGCGCATCAATCTTGCGCAAATATACCGGGCGGTCGAAGCAGTTGAACCTTTTGCCTCTCCCTCCAGAAAACCCAATGCGGCCTGCCCGGTCGGACACTGCATCCGCAAGACTCTGGAAAAGGTCTTTGCCTCGGCCGAAGAGGCCCTGGAACGGAACCTGGAGAAAACCACGCTGGCGGGTTTGATCGGCACGGTGAAAGCCTCGTGCTCGGGTCTTGCCACGCGAGGCGGTTGACAGCCAAAGTTTTTGTGCAATAATGTAACCAATGGTATTACATATTGTTGAAAGATGCAGGGAAATATGAAGCCGAATCCTGTCCATCCAAACCGCGGGAAGGGGAGAAGCCCAACCCCGTTCACACGCGCGTGCCTGGCATCGTGCAAAACGGTTCTGTCGCGGATGGAGCGGGCCAAGGAAGCGATTTTCATGGAAGCGTGTCTCGTGTTGGGGGCTCAGGAACGCCTGCTCCGGCTGGCCTTGAACGAAGCCGAAGCGGCGGCGTGGGAAACGATGTACCCGCACCTTGTCTTCCCCGCGCTGGCATCGGAGAAAGCCCAGGCGGTCGCCGCCTGGAACGCCCATCAGCAATCCGTGCGGCGAAACAGTCCAATCGCCGCAACCGAATGAAACACATGAAAACCGCATTTAAACGAGATTACCAGCCGCGGACGACGCGGCTCAGTCCGCCTCGCGTCCATTTGACTTCGCGACGGCTGACCGGGCGATTTCGTGGTTCCGCGCGATTGCCGGTGATTGAGCCGGCGCCATTGTCGCCATCCGAGCCCGCGTCCGGCGATGCCTTGCAGCTCTATCTGCGCGAGATCGGCCAGGTGAAACTGTTGACGCCGCAGGAAGAGGTTGCGCTCGCCCGGCGCATCAAGCGGGGCGACAAACAGGCGCGCGAACAGATGATCAAGGCCAATCTGCGGTTGGTGGTGAAGATCGCCCGCGATTATGAAGGGCTGGGCGTGCCCCTGCTCGATCTCATCAACGAAGGCAACATCGGTCTGATGAAAGGGGTCGAACGGTTTGACCCCGCAAAAGGGGCGAAACTCTCGAGCTACTCGGCGTGGTGGATCAAGCAGAGCATCAAGCGGGCGCTGGCGAATCAGTCAAAAACCATCCGCCTGCCGGTCCACGTGGTGGATAAACTGGCTCAACTCCGGCGCGCGGAATCAAAACTGCGCAAAGCCCTTGACCGCGACCCGACCGATGAAGAGCTGGGGGTTGAACTGCAACTCAATCCGCGCCGCGTCGAACAGTACCGTCAGGCTTCCAA
Organism: uncultured Verrucomicrobiota bacterium; assembly: GCA_964520205.1. GTDB lineage: Bacteria > Verrucomicrobiota > Verrucomicrobiia > Limisphaerales > BOG-1460 > CAZFOA01. The sequence continues at coordinate 10,677 of CAZFOA010000059.1, forward strand.
AGCGCCGGTCTCACTTGACGCACCGATTGGCGGCGATGAAACGGCCCGCATTTCCGAAGTCGTGGCCGACCCGAATGCGGCATCACCTTCCGACCGGCTCGTTCGGGAAGCCGACGCCGAGTTGGTGCGGGAGATTCTTGCCACGCTGCCCGAACGGGAACGCGTGATCCTGGCCCTGCGCTTTGGGTTGGAAGACGACAGCGAAAGAACACTGGAAGAGGTCGGCGCACGGTTCGGGCTCACGCGCGAGCGCATCCGGCAGATTCAGGAACTGGCGCTGAAGAAAATGCGGGCGCAGATCGAGGAGCGAAACCGTCCGTCCATCGAGGACAAGGAC
>CAZFOA010000059.1:11113-14613 GCA_964520205.1 uncultured Verrucomicrobiota bacterium
CGTCCTGCTCGGCGTCGAATATGCCTGTTTTCAGGGGCACCTGAACTTCAACTGGCTGAAGCAAACGCTCTTGTGGTTGCAGAAGCTCCTGTGAAACCCCGCAACCGGGGGGCGGCGCCATCACGCGGTCGCCGCGATGGCGACCCGTTTGGAGCTGGAAGAGATGCCGTTTCGCGTCAATTCACCGTAAACAACTCGGTTAATAATATCCAACACACTTGTTATTGACTTACTTCCATATATATGTAGGATTGTGTCATGAGTGTAGCAACAAAGACGGAGATGGTTTACTTTTCGGTGAAAGGTCAGGTGGTCATTCCCCGGCGGCTGCGCCGCGAGTTTGAAATCGAAGAAGGCACGAGGGCTTATGTGGAAGCCACACCGGAGGGGATTCTCATCAAACCCGTCACCACCAAATTCATCCGCAGCCTGCGCGGTTCGCTCAAGGGCAGGGGCGTGATGAAAGCGATGATGGACGACCGGAAAAAGGAGCGGGAGTTCTGATATGGCGACCAAGGTTTTGGACAGCTGGGCGCTTATCGCATTTTTTGAGGACGAGCCGGCGGCGGAGCAGGTGGAAAAGTTGCTTGCCCAGGCGGCGGCTGAGAAACACAAGCTCCTGTTGAGCGTCGTGAATTGGGGTGAGATTTACTACAATACCATGCGCGAGGTTTCGCAGGAGGCCGCCGAACAAAAGGCGCGAGAGATCGCCACGCTGCCGATTGACATCGTAGGCGTAGGCGATGATCTGGTGTTGGCCCGCCAGGCAGCCATCTTCAAGGCTACTCACAAAATGTCCTACGCCGACTGTTTTGCGGCGGCGCTGGCCAAGGTCAGAGGCTCCGAACTCCTCACAGGCGACCCGGAGTTCAAGGCCGTCGAGGGCGAGGTGAAGGTTTCCTGGTTGGCTGTAAAGTAGGTGCCATGGGAGCGGAGATTATGAGCATTGAGCGAGACGAACAGATATGTTTCCACGAACTTGGCACATTCATTTCCGTCGAGCATACACGCACGACGGCCTTGAAGGCGCTGGATGAACGCAGGGTGAGCGGGTTCATCGAGCAGCGGGGCAGGATTTTATTCAAGAGGAACGATATTGAGAGGTGCATCGAGTTCCAGCGTGGGCTCGCCGAGCGTTTCAAGAGAGACCTGAAACTCCTGGCACCGGACTTCGGGAATTAACGCTCAATTCAATTTGGCCACTTCGGCCTCGAAGAGTTCGCGGGTCTTGGCTTGCAAGTCGGCAAGCTGGAGTTCGCCTTTGTCGAGCTTGGCCAGCAGCGCCTTCTGCGCGAGGTAATCCTTGTTCACCACACCTGCTTTGCTCTGCAGCATGCGCCAGGCTTTGCGCCGTTCCACCGCGAACAACACCATCTGGCGCGACACCGCGAAGAATTTCATCTTCCCGTTGATCTCCGCCTTGATGTAGCAGCCGAAGTTCGGCACGCAACTGCGGTGGTTCGGATTGAACACGCGGCGGTAAATCACGTCGTCCTGGGTGATGAAAATCAGCATGTCGTCGAAATGGATCATCTCGCGCGCTTCCTCTTCCTTGATCGCCTTCACGTGCTTGCGAAAACGGCCTTCGGTCAGCGCCCAGTGCGCCACGGTGTAGTTGTATTCCTCGCCCGTGCCGGCGTATTTCGTGCGCCACCAGTCGCGGTTCGGCGTGGGATTGCCCTTGAGATCGAACGCTTCCTGCGAGGTTTCGCCGTTGCGCGGATTGAACACGAATTCGGGCATGCCGCGCGCGTCGCGGATGAGCTTGGCCTGGTCGGCGCTCATGTTGTCCGGAACGCCGTGCTCGGGCTGGCAGGTGGTGTAGGCCTGGAAAAAGGCCGTGCCGCGGTACTCCAGACCGTCGAGCATCGCCTTGTAAAGCTTGGCTGCATTGGCCATCGACACCTGCGCCACGAACGGCGAGCCGTGCCCGCTGGTGAAGGCTTCCGCAACGTTCTTCTTCTCGATCAATTTTCCCTGCGACGCGATGCCGAACTGGTTCATGTCGTATCCGCCCAGCATGGTCGAGGAATCCGAGTTCTGGCCGCCGGTGTTCGAGTAAACCTGGGTGTCGAGCATCAGCATCTTCACGTTGGGCCGGTTCTGGAGAATGACCTTCGAGACGTTCTGGAATCCGATGTCGCCGAGCGCGCCGTCGCCGCCGACGACCCAGACCTTGGGCAGTTCACGGATTTCCTGGTCGGTCATCAGCGCGTCGTCGAGGTGCGTGAGTGTGAACAACTCGGCTTCGGACAGAACGCCGTTGTCGCTTTGGAGAAGCGCGTCCGCCAGGCGCTCCGGCACGACCGAGCGGCGGGCGTGGTTCAAAATCAAGGATTCGCCAAGCAGCCAGCTGATGGTGGCGCCGTCCTGGAACAGCGAGTTCATCCACGGATACGGATGCGGATTGGACGGCGGCGTGGAACCGTAGACGGTGTTGCAGCCGGTGCTGGCGCCCATGAACATCACGCTCATGCCGTTGGCGTGGCGTCCATCGATGGCCTGCAAATCACGATGATTGAAGGCGTCCTGGCGCATCACGGCGGCGAGGTTATTGACAATTTGTTCGTCCGTGATCTTGCCGTGTCTGGCTTCGTAATCGGCGACGCGCTTGCCGGTGTCCGCGTCGTTCTCGCCGCCAAGACCCATGATGGTATGGGCCACCGCGCGGCGGAAGCGATGGTATCCGGCTTCGTCCCGCGCCTGGAGCGCCTGTAATTTTGCCAGGCCGCCGTTTTCGAGATGAGTGGCTTTGCCGCGGAGGCGGTCGGCCTTCTTGTGATACAGCGGCCGCATGTAGGCTTCGGTCACCGAAGCCGCCGCGCGCAGGATGCTTTTCTCGCCGCAACCGGCGCAGGCGCCGTCGCCCGACACCAGCGCCTCGTAATTGCGCCGCACCATGAGATGATTGCGCAAGGCGGCTTCGCGGGAATTCGCGGCATCGTTGTCGTTGTACAAACCCAGGAATTTCTGGGGCGTGTCGGGCAGCAGCCGGGAGAAAATCTGCGCGGTGGTCAGATGCGCGTTGAGATCTTCGGTCTCGGTGGCCATCCGCAAGGCGTCGTGGTCGCCGCACACCTGCACGCATTCGCCGCAGCCCTTGCACAGGTCCGAGACAAAAATCGAGAACAGGCCGCCGGCGCCCGGTGTTTTTTGTTCGAGCGACCGGAAGATGGCCGGGACGTTGTTGTAGGCGAGCGGCAGTTGGTCGATGATGCCGGTGAACTCGGCTTTGGCCTTGTCATTGACGTTCGGCAGCGCGTGGACTTCGCCGCGGATGATGTCTTTGAACGGCAGTTTCTCGCGTTGTTTCACCGCGTCGTTCATCTTCGCCCGGGCGCGTTCCTCGATGCCTTTCAATTCGGCCACCAGCTTGTGCCGTTCGGCGGCATCGGTGACGTAATAATTCGCCGCGGTCTTGAGCACGGTGCCGACGTCCTGGGACGTGTTCGGCAGGGCGGTGTCCGGGCAGGCGGTGATGCACTCCATGCATTGGGTGC
>CAZFOA010000059.1:14713-16637 GCA_964520205.1 uncultured Verrucomicrobiota bacterium
GTGTTCGGCAGGGCGGTGTCCGGGCAGGCGGTGATGCACTCCATGCATTGGGTGCAGTTTTCCGCGATGTAAACCGGCGTTTCGCGGCGGGCGACGTATTTCGATTGCGTCGCGCCGCTGCCGGCGCTCATCGCGCCGAGGGAGGCCAGCGCGCCGGCGGGCTGATGATAGCCGAGGCCGTTGCGGTATTCGGAATCAAATTTCGCGAGCGTTTGAAACGCATACCGCGGCGTCTGTTGCGCCGGCGTCGGCAGGCCGGTGCCGCAGGCCGAGGCGCAGCCGGCCGTTGGGATGATCGGATTATTGCCCACGGGCATGACCGGCGGATTGCGCATCGAGGAACGGTCCGGATCTTCAAAATTGCCGTACTGGATCTCCTGCACGCGCGAGAAGCCTTCGGTCATGACGGTCATATTCGACGCGACCACGTCGTCGCCGAAGCGTCCGAATTTCTTCTGGTATTGTTTCCGGACCGTCTCCTGAAATTGAGCCTCGGAAATGGCGTTGTGCTGGAGGAAGGGCGAGACGCGGAAGAAGGCGCCGAGAAATGAATTGCCCTGCATGCGCAATTGCAGTTCCGCCTTCTGTGTCGCCTTCTTGGCGATATCGAAGCCGGGCAGGATGAACACGCGAATGTTGTTGTCGCGGACGAATTGCCGGTGCGCGGCCGGGATGCGTTGCCATGCCGTCCCGGGCGTGTCGCTGGATTCCCAGACCAGGCAGCCGCCTTTCTTGATGCCTTCGAGCGGATTGGTGTGCGTGAACGCCTTCGGATCGCAGCACAACACGACGTCCACGTGGTTCAACTCGCAGTTCACCTTGATCCGGTCCGGGGCGACGGTGAGGTAATAATTCGTCGGCGCGCCTTTCTTCTCCGACCCGTATTTCGGGTTCGCCATGATGAACAATTTCTCTTTGAGCTGGCCGCTCTCGTCCTTTTCCCCGTCCCGATGCTTGATGAGTTCGCCGAAGTCGCCGACGATTTCGCCGAGGTTCTTGCCCGTCGTGATCATGCCCCAGCCGCCAATGGAATGGAACCGGACGGCGATGGATTTGTCGGGCAGCAACGACGGCGTGTCTTTGGAGATCACGGCGTACGGATGATCGATGCCGACCGTGAAATAGGTTTCGCCGTCCGTGGCGCTCCGGCCGTCCTTGCGGCGGGTCTGGCCGGTGGCGAATTCGTAGGCGCCGAGCGAATGTTCCGGGCGGAAATCGCGCGAGCCGATGCCGTAGCTGCCGCGGAACAGGCGCGGGGTTTCCTCCGGCTTGAGCGCAGGCAGGGAGCCGCCAAATTTCGCAGCCTCGTTCGCCTTGCCGAGGGCGACGCGGATGTCGCGGGCGAGCGGATTGTCGCCGGCCATGCCTTCGTCGGTGCGTTCGAGGATGATGACGTTCTTCTTGCCGCGCAACGCGTCAATGATGGCGGCCTCGGGGAACGGGCGGAGGACGTTGACATGGATGGAGCCGGCCTTGGCGTTGCGCTGCTCGCGCAGGTAATCGCAGGCGGCCTCGATGTTGTCCGCCGCGCAGCCAAGCGATACAAACACGGTGTCGGCATCATCACATTTGAACTGGGTGAGCAGTCCGTAATGCCGGCCGGTGAGGCGTCCGAATTCTTCGTAGGCGTTTTCGAGGAACTTGAGGATGGGCTCGTTGAAATTGTTGCGCCGGGCCACGACGCCGTTCATGTGATGTTCCTGGTTCTCGACGGGACCGAGGAGGATCGGGTTCTTGAGATCCATCATTTCCGGCACGCGGCGGCGTTTCGGGCCGAAGAGTTCGCGCTGGGCGGGAGTCGGGCACTCGATCATTTCGTCGGCTGCGCCGAGAAATTCGCGGAGCATCTCGGCCTCGGGCGCGAGATAAGTGCGCTCGGAATGCGTGGTGAGCATGCCGTCCTGGATGTTCATGCCGGGATTGA
>CAZFOA010000060.1:0-16450 GCA_964520205.1 uncultured Verrucomicrobiota bacterium
ACTTGGATTATGGAACAGGGATGACGTTCGTCGCCGCCCTGGTCCTTGTGGCCATTCTCGCAAAGTGGGCCGCGCAGTTGTGGCTGGACCTGTTGAATCAGCGCCACGTGCTGGCCCGCGCCGATGCGGTGCCGGAGGCGTTCAAAAACGTGGTGGACGAGGCAACCTATGCCCGGTCGATCCAATATACCCTGGCCCGGAGCCGGCTGAGCCGGTTCGACGACACGTATCGGACCTTGATTTTGTTGGCCGCCTTGTTCAGCGGCGCTTTGCCCTGGATGTTCGGCCTTATGCAAACGCGGTTCGGTCATTCCGCCTGGAGCCTGGCGGCGTTTCTGTTTGCGGCCGGACTCGCGCTCACATTGCCCGGCCTGCCGGTGGATTGGATCGAGCAATTCCGGATCGAAGCACGCTTCGGCTTCAACACCGCCACCCAACAGACGTGGTGGCTGGACCGCTTGAAAGGCTTCCTGCTGTCCGTGGCGCTCGGCTATCCGCTGCTGGTGTTGGTGTTAAAACTCGTCGAATGGGCGGGTGACCCTTGGTGGTTGTGGGCCTGGAGCGCCGTGCTGGGGTTCCAATTGCTGATGGTGGTTCTCGCGCCGGTGTTGATCATGCCCCTGTTCAACAAATTCACACCGCTGCCGGAGGGAACCTTGCGCGCACGGCTGCTCGGCCTGGCGCAGCGCACCCGCTTCCGCGCCCAAAGCATCCAGGTGATGGATGGCAGCAAACGCTCCCGGCACTCCAATGCGTTCTTCACCGGGTTCGGGCGATTCCGAAAAATCGTCCTTTTCGACACCCTGACCCAGCAACTGGCGGAATCCGAATTGGAAGCCGTGCTGGCGCATGAAATCGGCCATTTCAAGAAGAAACACATCCCCAAAATGCTGCTGTTCTCGGCCGCCGCTTCGCTCGCCGGCTTTTACCTCGTCTCGCTGCTGGCCAAACAGGAATGGTTTTACGAGGCATTCGGCTTCAAAACCGGGAACATTGCGCCGGCGCTCCTGTTGTTCGGGCTGCTGTCCGGGGTGGTGACGTTCTGGTTTTCACCGCTGGCGCACTGGTGGTCGCGCCGTTACGAATACGAAGCCGACGCCTTCGCGGCTGACGTGATGCGCGGTCCCGATCCGCTGATCGGCGCCTTGCGCAAATTGAACGAGAAGAATTTATCCAACCTGACCCCGCATCCGGCCTACAGCGGCTTCTATTATTCGCACCCGACGCTCCTCGAGCGCGAACGGGCGCTGCGCAGAGCGGCTTGACTGAATCGGGCGATTCAAATCAGGGCACTGCCAAAAAGAACGGTAGTGGCTGAATTTGGAGATCTCGGAGCGCGGAGCATTGCTCCGCCAGGATATGCATCGGGTCCACGCGGAGCAATGCTCCGCGCTCCGGTCAGATTAGGACACTACCAACAAAACAGCCGCGTTGACGAATTGCCGGCGGCTGATTAAGATTCGGTCCTCGTTGGTTCGAGGGATTAAATTCATTGAGGAATAATTATGGCTCCAAAAGTTGTTGCCGCTGAAAACAAGAACGCCGAAGCCTCCAAGCTGGCCGCCACACGCCAGCGCGATCTCGAGGCCGCCATTTCAAGCATCACCAAAGCCTACGGTGACGGCAGCATCATGCGCCTGGGCGATGCCCGCGCACTCCGGCAGATTGAAGTCATCCCCACCGGCGCGCTGGCCATCGACCTGGCGCTGGGCGTGGGCGGCATCCCGCGCGGACGCGTCGTGGAAATCTTCGGCCCCGAATCTTCGGGCAAAACGACCTTGATGCTGCACGTGATCGCCAACGCGCAAAAGGCCGGCGGCCTGGCCGCTTTCATCGACGCCGAGCACGCGCTGGATCCGGGCTATGCGAAAAAGCTCGGCGTGAACCTGGACGACCTGCTGGTGTCGCAACCCGACAGCGGCGAAGAGGCGCTGACGATCTGCGAAACGCTGGCCCGGTCGAACGCTTTGGACGTGATCGTGATCGATTCGGTGGCCGCGCTGGTGCCGAAGGCGGAACTGGAAGGGGAGATGGGCATGGCCACGATGGGCATGCAGGCGCGGCTCATGAGCCAGGCGCTGCGCAAGCTCACGGCCATCCTCGCCAAGTCCAAGACGACCTGCGTGTTCACCAATCAATTGCGCGAAAAAGTCGGCGTGATGTTCGGCAATCCGGAAACGACGCCGGGCGGCAAGGCGCTGAAGTTTTACGCCAGCGTGCGCCTCGACATTCGCCGCAAGGAGGCCCTCAAGGACGCCGCGGGCACCGTGCTCGGCCATCACGTCAAGGTGAAGATCGTGAAGAACAAAGTCGCGCCGCCGTTCGCCGAAGCCGAGTTCGAAATTATTTTCAACCATGGCATCAACAAGGAAGGGAGCATTCTCGATGTCGGCATCGAGGCCGGGGTGGTGGAGAAAAAGGGGGCGTGGCTGCAGTTCAACGGCGAATTGATCGGCCAAGGCAGGGAAGCGGCAGAAAAGGCGCTGGTGGAGAAACCGGAACTGGGCGCGAAAATCGTGGAGGTCATTCTGGCAAAACGAAATCCGCCAGCCACCGCCTGATCCCGACTGCGAATTCCAAGCCGGTTTCCGGCGATGGTCGATTATTTTCTTGCGTATTTCCATGGTTTCTGCTTAATTAATGACTGTTACAATCACCGTCATGTTGAGTAGCGAATCTGCATGAATAAGTTTCAACCCACGAGGGTGTCTTGAGTCGCCCTTATCCTCCAAGAAATTTTTCTTCTTCCGGTTCATTCGTCAGGGTCAATGGGAAAATCCGTGCCCGCGAAGTCCGGGTCATCGGCGTCGATGGCAAGCAGGTCGGTGTGTTGTCCCTGAGCGAAGCCTTGAACCAGGCGCGCGCCAACGGCGTCGACCTGGTTGAAGTCTCGGCCAATGCCACGCCGCCTGTATGCCGGCTGGTGGATTTCGGCAAGTACCGGTACGAACAGGCGAAGAAAGACAAGGAATCCAGGAAGCATCAGCACGCAACCATCGTCAAGGAAGTCCAGCTCAGTCCCCGCATCGATCCCCACGATCTGTCGGTGAAAGTCAGCCACGCAATTGACTTTCTGTGCGAGGACATGAAAGTCAAAATCACGCTGAAATTCCGCGGCCGCGAAATGGCGCACACGGAGGTCGGCTTCCAGGTCGTCCGGAAATTTCTTGTGGAAATTGAGCCTTACGGCCATCAGGATTTTGAACCGAAATTGATCGGCAAAGGGATCAACGTGATGATCACTCCGTTGCCGCGCAACAAACGGGCGCGAAATCCGAATCAGGCTGCAGAAGGATTGGCCCCCGCTGCCTTGCCTCCCGCCCCGGCCAAAGCACATCAGCCGATACCTGCGGCGGCGCAATCCGCCTCGAAGCCGCTCAACTCGGCCATGCTCAAACAGACTGCCCCGGCATTTGCGCACAACCCTTTCTCGAATCTGGATTTGGCGGTGCGACAGGATTCCGCCCAGGAATCACACGGCGGATCGTGACCGCCCGTTGAAAAGAGCAGGAGCCGAAGCGAGGAGGCTCTGAATTCTTCCTTCGTCTTAAAGAGATTTGGCCTCCCCACGGGCGTGTTGCCCAAGTGATCCAGGCGCCAAATGGGTGGGCCCACTCCGTGCGCGCCGCAGCCGGAGTCCAGGTCGCAGAATTGAGTGTTTTCTTGGTGAGGTGACGGCGCGCACGGAGTGACGCGCCCTACCGTCCTCACTTCAATCGGACAATAGAGCGGTTACAACTTTTATGTAGCGCAGACATTCTTGTCTGCGGGTTTGCGGGACATTCTTGTCCCGTGTTTCATCAGCACGAAAGAGGCGACTGGAAAGTCGCCTGAACCCGCAGGCTGGAAAGCCTGCGCTACGTAATAACTGGAAATGCTCAAAGCCGTCACGTCGGCTCCTGCAAAGATTAAACGGGTTGCGAGCGGGCCAACTCTCCCACCAACTCGGGAAAGCGGCAGTGGTCGCAAATCGCATTCGAGTGGTCGCAAAAATCCCTGGCGATTTGAATCAACCCTTGTTGCTCGGCGGCGCTTCGCAGCACGCGGCGCGGGGCGCCGTCCAGGAGCCGCAGGCGCGCCTGGCGCAGAACCGCGTTGTCTTCCGCGGGCGGCCAGACGTTGAAACGATGTTCGATGGCCCGCTGCAGATCCGGATTTTTGCCTTCGGCAGCGCGAATCCATAGCCAGGGCAGAATCACATTCACCGCCAGGTCCGTCACACGCGCCGGACCGAGCAGCGGCTGCGGCTTTTTCAGCCGCGGCGAGCGGAGGGTCCAATGCCACGCCCAAAAATCGTCCCGTTCGACCCGCAGAACTTCCGCCAGCGACACCGCCAATTTTCGGTCCGGAACCGCAGCGGCGCACCAGCGTTCGATGCCTGCCAGGAAATTCCCGGAAGTCAGCCAGTGGGTGGCGAGGGCCAGGCGGCGCTGCGGATGATTCGCGGGACGTTGTCCGTAAAACCGCCAAAACGCCGCGGGCAGAAGACAATCTTGAAATTCCTCGCGCTCACGCCACCAATGATCCCAAATGCGCCGCACATAGTCGTCCGCGCTCGCCCGGATTCGGGTCAATTCGACTGGCAGCAGGCCGCCGATGCCCAGCAAACGCGCCTGCAATCCCAGCGTCGAAACCCGCGCCGGCAACCAGCGCCCGCGTTGTTCCGCCAGACAGTGCATCGGCCAAATGTTCTGCTTGTATCCCAGGGCGCGGAAGAGTCCTTCCCACAAGGCTTGTTCCCATCCGACGCGCGTGGCGCGGGCCTGCAATTGTTCCGCCTTGCTCCGAAACCGGAGTTGCGCCGCTTCGCACATCATCCGGCTTCGATTCTCCGCCGAAAGCTTCCGCAATCCCGGACCGCATCGGCCCCGCAAATGGTCCGGCAGGTCGTCCACCGCCTCCGAATCCACCCACAAGCTGAGTTCGCCCAGGGGGGCGTCCAGTTTGTTGCCGATGGCCAGTGCCGCGGCGGGCTTCCGAAGCGTCGCGCTGCTTTGCCCGGGGTGGCTCCGGAGGGAACCGAGGCTTGCGGGCGGAACAGGCGGCCCCGGCCGTTCTCCCTCCCAGATCACGTGCAGGATCACGTTCCGGAAGGCAGGGTTCCGATCATGACCGTGGGCGCGCCAGCCCCCGGCCTGAACATCCACTTCCACATCGCCCGCGCGCGGAGGCGCGGCGCCAATCTGAATGACCGCGCCGCGGAAATCCGGTCCGCCGCCACGGTTCAGAAAACCCGGATGAAGAATCCGGATGGTTTCGCCGTCCAAAGATTCCAGTTGATCGCGCCGCAGCCGCTGGTGCTGCCAGATGGCTTGGAGCAGCCGTTCGGGGGGCGACTCGCCTCGCTCATTCAGGAGCGGCACGGCGCCGCTTTCCAGGCGCCATTGGGCATAGAGGTTGTTCGGAAACGGCAACACCTTGGCGTTGGTTTTGCGCCCGCAGCGCGACGATGTCAAGCCGCGTTTTTGTCTTGGACTTTGAAGCGCCGCGCGAGAATATCGGGCGAATCGAAAGGCGGCACTGGCTGTTAATAATGAAGATGACTATTCAAATGAACCCGTGGCGGCGGAATCCGTGCGCGCGGTTGTTTCCGTTCGCTTGTTTGCTGTGGACCCTGCCGGTTTTGGCGCTGCTGGCCGAGGAACCGGATATCCGCCGCGACGCCACGGTCGCGGCCGTCGAACAGGTCATGCCGAGCGTGGTGAACATCGCCACCAAGAGCATCGTGCCGGTGAGCGATCCGATCGAACAAATGTCGCGGCGCTTTTGGAACCGGCGTTTGTTCGATGAGTATTCCAGCCTCGGCTCGGGGGTGGTCATTGACGAGGCCGGCTATCTGCTCACCAACGACCACGTGGTCCGGGACGCAAAACAAATCGCCGTCCGCTTTGGCACCGGCACCAACGATTACGAGGCGACGCTGGTGGCCAGCGACCGGAAAACGGACGTGGCGTTGCTCCGGTTGAAGGCGCGGCCGGGCGAGAAATTTCACGCCATAAAGCTCGCGCGTGAAGACGATCTATTGCTGGGCGAGACGGTGCTGGCGCTCGGAAATCCGTTCGGGCTGGGCGGTTCCGTGACTCGCGGCATCCTGAGTTCCAAGAGCCGCCGCGTGCCGAAGGAAGGCGAGCCGTTGAACGTCTCGAACTGGCTGCAGACGGATGCCGCCATCAATCACGGCAACAGCGGCGGCCCGCTCGTCAATCTGCGCGGCGAACTCATCGGCATCAATGTCGCCGTGCTGAACGAGGATCCCAGCGGCAGCGGCCAGCCCGTCCAGGGCATTGGTTTCGCCATCCCGATTCACCTCGTCGAGGACGCCCTTTCCGATATTTTTCCGACCGAATTTCTCAAGTCCAACTGGTTCGGCGCCCGGGTCAAGGCCGGCTCCAATCCGTTGACTTTGACGACGGTGCAACCCGAAAGTCCGGCGGGCCGGGCCGGGCTGAGAGTCGGAGACGCGGTGATTCGGGTGAACGGTGAAGTGCCGAAGAGCCTCTTTAATTTCGGCGAATTGCTCGCGACCAACGCGGGTTCCGACATCTCGATCACACTCCAGCGCGGAGAAAACGTCCGTGACGTGGTCGTGCGGCTTGTGCCGGTGAATTCCGTGTTCAACGGCGGGATGGTTCGCGAAAAGCTGGGTCTTGGCCTGGAACGAACCTCCGATGGTTTTGTCATCTCCGGAATTCAGCCGGCCAGCCCGGCGGAGGCGGCGGGTTTGCAACGGGGCATGCTGGTCACCGCGGTGGATGGCCAGCCGCCGCCGGCGGACCTGACGGGAATGGCCAAACTGCTTTACGCGAAAAAGCCGGGCGATTCGGTGCGCCTGGACATTGCGTTGCTCGAACACGCGGGCAATTTCAACGTGTTGCACCAGGGCGCGGTGGAACTGGTTCTCCGATAGGCAGATTTTGTTGGCTGACATCGCCGTTACTCGTTTACACTGGGCTTCCGGTACATGAGCGACAATTGGATGATCGAAGTTGAACACCTGACCAAGCGGTACGCAGGCCGCGCCGCCGTGTCGGACCTGTCGTTCACGGTCGCCCGGGGCGAGATCGTCGGGTTGCTGGGCCCCAATGGCGCGGGCAAAAGCACAACCATGCGCATTCTGTCCTGCTACCTGCCCGCCACTTCCGGCACGGTGCGCGTGTCGGGTCGGGACGTGTTTCGCGAATCGCAGGAAGTGCGGCGCCGCATCGGTTACATGCCGGAGAACAACCCGCTCCATCCGGACATGCGGGTGAGGGAGTACCTGAAATTTCGCGCGCGCCTGAAAGGGCTCAGCCGGAGCCGGTCGCGCGAGCGGGTGGACGTGGTCATGGAGCAATGCGGATTGAAAGACGTGGAGCGCAAGATCATCGGGCACCTTTCCAAGGGCTACCGGCAGCGCGTGGGTCTGGCCGACGCGCTCGTGCATGAACCGGAACTGCTGATTCTGGATGAACCGACGATCGGCCTGGATCCCCGCCAAATCCGGTCCGTCCGCCAATTGATCAAGGGATTGGCCGCCACCCACACCGTGCTCATTTCCACGCACATTCTGCCCGAAGCCGAGATGACCTGCAGCCGGATGATCATCCTTTACGAAGGAAAAATCCTGGCGGCGGACACTCCGGAAAATCTCCAGCATTTGATGAGCGGCAAAAGCCAGATCGTCGCGGAAATCGCGGCGTCCGAGGCCGAACTGAAGGAATGCTGGGCGCAAGTTCCGGAAATCGCGCAATTCGATGTTTCGCCGGCCGAGGGCGAGTATTTCCGCTGCGCGCTGACGCCGCACGACGGCGTGGATTTGCGGCCGCACGTTTTCGCGCTGGTGCGGGAACGCGGCTGGCCGTTGCGCGAGTTGACGCGCAACCGGCATTCGCTGGAAGACATTTACGTGCAAGTCACCCACCCGGAGGAGGAAGAAGAAAACGGATGATTGAGGATTTGACCCAAAGCTGCCCTGCCCTGGCCGGGGCGGGAAAGGACGCGGCGCGCCCGCGGCGGCCGCGCTGCGGAGCGGCGCTGGAGGAGGAATTCTGATGCAGGTCTATTGGACGCTCACCCGGCGTGAACTGGCCGGCTTTTTTCTTTCGATCACGGGTTACGTCATGGTCGCGGGGACCACGTTTCTGATAGGATTCAGCTTTTGGGATTTGCTGAAAAACCTGCAGGGGGAACCGACGCCGATGCCGATGACCGAGTTGTTTTACAACACGTATCTGTTCTGGTTCATCCTGCTGCTGACCACGCCGGTCATTACCATGCGGCTGTTCGCGCTGGAGAAGTATTCGGGAACGTTTGAAACCTTGCTGACCACGCCGGTCAACGAAGTCCAGGTGGTCGCCGCCAAATTCACCGCCGCCATGGTGTTTTACACGGTGATCTGGCTGCCGCTGCTGGCGTGCATTTTCATCCTCAGACATTTTGCCAGCGACCCGACGGGGTTCGACGCCGGCGTGGTTGGAAGCACGTTTTTTGGGATTATCCTGCTGGGCTGCGTCTTTGTTTCCCTGGGGTGCTTCGCCTCCGCGTTGACGCACACCCAAACCATCGCCGCCATGATCAGCCTGGTTTTCAGCATCAGCTTGTTTGTGATCAGTTTCCTTTCCGATAAAATCCCGGCGGCGGATTGGAAATCCCAGGCGCTGGCATTGTTCACCCTGCCCGACCAGATGCATGATTTCGCGCGGGGCATTGTGGATACGCGGGCAGTGGTGTTTTACGTGAGCCTCACGTTCTTTTTCCTTTTCCTGACCTTGCGCGTGGTGGAAAGCCGCCGCTGGAAATAGAACATGGCCACCCCGTCCAAACCGAGTTTCTCCCGCGCCCGAAAATGGAGCATTGGCTTCAATGTGGCCCTGGCCATCTTCGTGGTTTTCGCCTTGGTCGTCATGGTGAATTACCTCAGCAGCCGCTATTTTCAGCGCCTTTACTTCAGCACCCGCACCCGCATCGAGCTTTCGGCGCAAACGGTCAACCTGCTCCACGCCGTCACCAACCAAATCCACGTGACGCTGTATTACAGCAAGGATGAACCGCTCTATGCCGATATCGCGGAGCTGTTGAAGGAATACCATGCCAACAACCCGAAGCTCACCGTTGAAACGGTGGATTACGACCGCGATCCCGGCCTGGCCCAGGAAATCAAATCCAAATACAATCTGGGCGCTTCGACCAACAAAAACCTGATCATCTTTGATTGCGGGGGAAACGTCAAAATCATGCCCGGCAATATCCTGGCCGAATACACCCTCGAACAGGTGCCGAACGAAACCGAGCGGGAATTCCGCCGCAAACCGGTCGCGTTCCGGGGTGAAATGATGTTCACCGCCGCGCTGCTCGCCGTGACCAGCCCGAAACCGCTCAAGGCTTATTTTCTCCAGGGACATGGCGAACACCGCCCGGACGACGGCAACGACCAGATGGGTTACCTGAAGTTCGCCACGGTGCTGCAGGAAAACCACATCCAGGCGGAACCGCTCTCGCTCCTCACCAACGCGGTGCCGGCTGACTGCAATCTGCTCATCATCGCCGGGCCCAAAGATCCGGTCCCGCAGACCGAGTTGGACCGCATCGACCAGTACCTGAACGAAGGCGGCCGGCTGCTGGCGCTGTTCAACGCCTATTCCGTCGGCCGCCAAACCGGCCTGGAAAAAATCCTCGCCAAGTGGGGAGTCAGTGTCGCCGACGACACGGTCAAGGACCCGGATTTCACCACCACCACGGCCGGCACCGACGTGGTCGTCGGCAGTTTCGCGAACCACCCGGTGGTGAATCCCCTGCTCGGCTCGCAACTCCAATTGATTCTCCCTCATGAAATCACCAAAACCAATCTGCCGGCGCAGTCCGCCGAAGCTCCCCTGGTCGAGGAGATCGCTTTCTCCGGTCCGCACTCCTACCTGCGGGGCGACGAAGCAGCCGGGCTGCGAAGGCCCCTGCCATTGATGGTGGCGGTGGAACGGAACGCGGTCAAAGGGGTTGTCTCCGAACGCGGCGCAACGCGCATGCTGATCGTCGGCGACTCGATTTTTCTCGGCAACCGCCAGATCGATTCCGCGGCGAACCGGGATTTCGCCAGCTACGCTGTCAACTGGCTGCTGGAACGCAACGTTCTGCTGCAAGGGCTCGGCCCAAGACCGGTCACCGAATATCGCCTCATTATTGCCAGGAAGCAGATGCAGACGATGCAGTGCATCCTGCTCGGCGCAATGCCGGGCGGAATATTGCTCCTGGGCGGACTCGTCTGGCTTCGCCGGCGCAGGTAAAATGAAGAAACGCCGCCATGGATTGCAGGAGCTTAGGAGCCGCCGGAAAAGGGCGTTGGCCGATGGCGCCGTGTCGGGGGACCCGGCCTGCAGGGCCCAAGGAATCGTCGATGCGGGCCGCGTGCCCACGCGCGGCGCAGTGCCGGTGTTTGCATCGGCGCATGAAATTTCCAGGTCAGCTCCCCGGCCCCGCCGGCCCGCCCGTGCTGCCGCATGAATCCCCGCGCGACCTGGTTCTGGACGGGGGTGGCCGCGGCGATGTTCGCCTTCATCTTTTTCGTCGAGCGCAGCCTGCACAAGCCGCCCGAGGGACCCCTTAAAGTCCTGCCGGGATTCCAACCCGCGGCGGTCACAAGCGTCCAGGTCCTGCCCAAAGGCCAGTTGGAAATCCGCGCGGAACGGACCAATGGCCTGTGGCAACTGGCGCTGCCTTTCAACTACCCGGCTCAAGGGCTGAGCATCGAAGCCCTGCTGGCCGCGCTCCAACAGCTCACGCCCGCCACGTTTATCCCCGCGCAGGAATTGAAAAATATCCGGCAGGCGGATAAAAAATACGGCTTCGAACCGCCCCAAACGACGGTGGTCCTGGGACAGGGCGATGAACAGAGCTTCATCCACATCGGTTACCGAACCGCTCCCGGAGACCAGGTGTTCGTCCAGGTGGTCGGAATCGGAGAGGTCTATGTGGTGGACGCCGATCTGTTGCAATTGATCCCGGACAAAGCCGATGCCTGGCGCGACACTCGTCTGGTGGATCTGAAGCGGTTCACGTTCGACCGCCTGATGGTGACGAACGCCGGAAAGGTGTTTGAATTGCAGTGGAATCCAACCAACAAGCTCTGGCGCATGATCCTTCCGGGATGGGAACCCCGGGCGGACAGCGACAAGGTGGAGGAAGCGCTGCACCGATTGTATGGCTTGCGCGTCGAGCAATTTGTTTCCGACGATCCCAAAGCGGACCTCGAATCGTTCGGTTTACAGGCACCCGATTTCAGCCTGGCTCTGGAACAGGGCACAAACCTCGCGCTGCTGCTGGAATTCGGCAAGAGCCCAACGAACAACCCCGGCCAGCTTTTCGCCCGCCGGGGCGGCCAAAACACGGTGGTCACCGTGGCCAAAGACTCGCTGGCACCCTGGCGCGCTTCCTACGAGGTTTTTCGCGATCGCCATCTGGTGACGCTCACCGGCCTGCCGGACCTCATCGAGATTCAGGCGCAGGATTCTTTCTCGCTGCAACGGCAAACCAACCGCAACTGGCGCGTCGTGCCGCAAAGTCTTCCCGGAGGGTTTCCGGCCGATCCCGCGCTGGTTGACGACTTTTTCGCCAGCTTGACCAACCTCCAGGTGACCGGATTTCCCAAAGACGTGGTCACCACCCCCGACCTCCCTGCGTGGGGCCTGGATACTCCCACCCGCCGGTTTGCCCTGAAAACTGCGGCGACCAATGCCGTCACGGGACCGACCAATATCCTCATCGCACAACTCGATTTCGGAACCAATCAGGACGACAAAATCTTTGCCCGGCGTGCGGACGAAAGCTCGATTTATACCATTAAACTGGCGGACCTCCAGCGCCTGCCGGTGGCCAGTTGGCAAATGCGCGACCGCCAGATCTGGAAGTTCGCCGAAGAGGACGTAGCGCGCCTGTTGATCCACCAGGACGGCAAGACCCGGGAAATCATCCGCAAAGGGCCCAAGAGCTGGTCGCTCGCCCCCGGTTCACAAGGGATCATCAATGACCTGGCGCTGGACGAAGCCACCCATCGTTTGGGCGACCTCGCCGCCGCCGTGTGGGTCGATCATGGTGAACTGGATAATGCCAGGTACGGTTTTTCTGCGGATGACTACCGGCTTTCCGTCGAACTCAAGAACGGACAGAAACTGAACGTCGAAATTGGCGGCACCGCGGCGTCCGGATTTCCCTACGCGATGACCGTGCTCGACGGCCAACCCTGGGTTTACGAATTTCCCTGGGGACTTTATCAATTCGTGCAGATGTATCTCACCATCCCCGCCTATATCCACTGACGCATGGGGCCCGGAGACCAAAGCCGTTTCTGGCGAATTTGCCGAATCGCCCTGCGCCGGTTCCGCATCATGCTGTGGTTTTTGATCCTGGCTCTGCTCGGCGCCCTGCTGTATCTGAATCAAATCGGCCTGCCCGCCTTCGCTAAACAGCCGCTGCTGGAAAAACTCCGCGCCCGCGGCCTCGACCTGCAATTCTCCCGTTTGCGCTGGCGCTGGTATCACGGCATCGTCGCCGAGAATGTCCTCTTCGGGCGCGCCGACGATCCTTCCAGCCCGAAGCTCACCCTCCAGGAAGTGGCGGTGCAGCTCAATTACCGGGCATTGGCGAAGCTCCAGATTCAGGTTGACGGCCTCGCCTTCCACCAGGGCCGGCTGGCGTGGCCCATCGCCGACCCAAACGCGCCGTCACGGGAACTTGCGGCCGACGAGATTGAGGCCGAACTGCGGCTTTTGCCGGGTGATCTCTGGAAACTGAATCATTTCTCGGCGCGCTTTGCCGGCGCCAGCATTCAACTCGCGGCAACCCTGACCCATGCTTCCGCCGTCCGCGACTGGAAAATTTTCCACGCGCCGCAGACGCCGGCCGGTGTGCTGCCGGACCGCCTGCGCCGGCTGGCTGACACTTTGGAGCAGATCCATTTCACTTCGCCGCCGCAATTGGCAGTGGAGGTGCGTGGGGACGCGCGGGATTGGCGGAGCTTCGACGTTCAAGCGAGCCTGAACACGCTCGACAGCGATACGCCGTGGGGAGCGATCCAGCACGGTTCGTTGGCCGCACAACTCGCGCCCGCCACGGAGAAGGAACCGGCGCTGGCGGAAATCAAGTTGCAGGCCGAAAGCGCGCAGACCCGCTGGGGCGCGGCCACCAACCTGATGTTGATGCTTCGTCTCCTGTCAACCGAACCCGGCACCAATGCGTTGCGCGCGGACCTGAGCATCGTCGCCGCCAGCGCCGGATCGAAATGGGGCCGGACCGTGAATGTCCATTTCTCCGCGCAAGGCATTCTCTCATCCACGAACAACCTGCTGCCACTCTCCGCTGCGGGCGAACTGCAATTCGACAATCCCGAAACCCCCTGGGGAAACGCAAAAAAATTACAGCTAACGGCGACCCTTTTCCGTCTGAGCCAAATCCTGGAACCGGGGGACGCCTCCTGGGCGGCGTGGGCGAATCTCGCGCCGTATGCGTTGGACTGGGATTGCCGGCTGGCCGGACTGCGTTCGTCCCAGGTGGAAGCGGACGAGCTTCAGTGCAGCGGCCATTGGCTCGCGCCCGAACTGCAGGCGACCCAGATCGTCGCCCGGCTTTACCAGGGCAAGCTGGAAGCGCAAGGCGGCCTGAATGTGGCCACCCGCCGCCTCAGTTTCAGCGGTTCATCCGATTTCGATGCGCAAGGCATATCCGCACTGCTCCCTCCGGCAAGCCGGCAATGGCTGTCGCAATTCTCCTGGAAAACACCCCCCAAACTGCAGGCCGGCGGCGAGTTGATTCTGCCTGCCTGGACCAACTCATCCCCGGACTGGGTTGCGGAGGTAAAACCGACGATCCAGTTGCGCGGCTATTTTTACCTCCAGGACGGCGCTTTCCACGGCGTGCCGGTCACCTCGGCGGATTCGCATTTCACCTACTCGAACGAAGTGTTGCGGCTGCCGGACCTGGTGGTCACCCGGCCCGAAGGCCGGCTCAACCTGGCGCACGAATCGGATGATCGAACCGGGAATTACTACTTTCGCATCTATAGCACCCTTGACCTTCGCGCGCTGCGCCCTCTGCTGGAAACCAACCAACTGGGCGGGTTCGATCTCTTCGGGTTCACCCACCCACCCGTGATTGACGGTGAACTCCGGGGGCGCTGGAACGAACCCGAACGCCTGGGCCTGAAGGCGCGCGTGGCTCTGACCAATTTCACGTTCCGGGGCGAGTCCGCCGAGGGCTTTCAAACCGCGCTGGAATACACGAACAAACTTTTGAAACTGATTGAGCCCCGGCTGCAGCAGGCCGCCGGCACGCAGCAGCTGGCGGCCGCCTGCGTGAGCGTGGATTTCATCACGCAAAGGGTTTATGTCACCAACGGTTTCAGCACGGCGGATCCCCTGCCTGTGGCGCGCGCCATCGGCTCCCATATCGGCCGGGCTTTCGAGTCGTATCGCTTCCTGCAACCTCCGGTCGTCCACGTCGAGGGAAGCATTCCCCTCCGCAACGACCGGGATGGCGACCTGCATTTCACCGCCGCGGCCGGGCCGTTCGAGTGGTGGAAATTCAAAGTGCCGCGTATCAGCGGCAACGTTGATTGGGTGAAAGATCACTTGCTGATTCGGGATATTCGGACGGAGTTCTACCGCGGCGCCGGAACCGGAAGCGTCGAGATTGTCTTCCTGCCCGGACCGGGAACCGAATTCCAATTTATCGCGCGGGTAACCGACACGGATTTCCATGCGTTGATGGGGGACTTGTCGGCGAAAACAAACCAATTGGAGGGGCGGCTGACGGGGTGGCTGGACATTACCCATGCCGAATCTCAAAGCTGGCAGAGCTGGCAGGGCCGGGGACACGTGAATCTGCACGATGGATTGATTTGGGAAATCCCGATCTTCGGCATTTTGTCGCCCATGCTGGACAGCATTACGCCGGGGCTGGGCAGCAGCCGGGCCAGCGAAGGTGAGGTGGCTTTTGGCATCAAGAACGGCGTCATCTCCACCGATAACATGGAAATCCGGGCCTCCGTGATGCGACTGCAGTATCGGGGAACCATCGATCTCCAGGGCCGGGTGGACGCGCGCGCCCAGGCTGAACTCCTGCGCGACACCTGGGTGGTGGGGCGTGTGTTGAGCCTCACGCTCTGGCCCGTGAGCAAATTGTTCGAGTACAAAATCACCGGAACCATGCGCGAACCCAGGAGCGAACCGCTTTTCCTTGTCCCGAAAATCATGCTCCTGCCCTTCCGCGCCCTCCACGCCGCCAAAGAAGAACCGGCGCCGCCCAACCCCGCGCCGGCGACAACCAACGCGCCGCCCGATCTCTCCCCTTCAGGCATCGCCAACTGAACTCCGGGCGCACCCGGAAGGCGTGCCGCCCAAATCATCCAAGCCCCATTCAAATCCCCTAATAGAGCGTTTCAAGCAAAACCGTAGCCGCTCCAAAGCATTTCACGCAGGGGAGCGCGGGCTTCAGCCCGCTTCGAAATCGAATGGGGAGGCGACGTTGAAGCGGCGTAAACGCCGCGCTCCGGCTACAGCTTTTTTGAAAACGCTCTAGCCCGCTTGGGAAGTAGGAGACGACGTGGGGAGTCTCTGAATTCACTCTCGTTTTCGAGGAGATTTGAGCCTCCTCACGTCGGCTCCTACAACGAAAAGAGTCTTTGAACAGACTGCCAAGCCGGAACCATGCAGTTGAAAGGGGAGCGCACGCGCCCTCGCGTGCTGTGGTTGGCGCCCTCGCCGACCATAGGAGGGCGTTCGAACGGATCACGGTTTGGTGACTGCATAACGCTCTCCTCCGACCGGCGAGGGCGCCGGTCGGAACACGCGATGGCGCGTGTGGTCCCCAATTCCAACTGCATGCTTACGGCTAAGCCGGGCAGGGATTTCCCAGGCTATCCGTTTGAAACAATCCTGTTGAATTTGGCGGCGGGGCCGGATATTCCTCCCCCATGCGCCGGCCATTATTATTGTTGATCGCGTGCTGCGGGTTGATGGCCGCCTCGCCCGCCCAGGCCGCAACCGGCCGCGTCATCAAGGTTCTGCCTCATTTCCTCGACCTGAACGGCCGGCATGCGCTTTCGCCCAGTCTCTACGAGCGCGATGCCTATCAAGCCTACCTCCGAAAGCATCCGGAAGAGCGTTCCGGCGTGCGTTTCGACATCCAATGGAAATCCCACGGAGCCGCTTATTCACCGCTGAAACTGCGCGTGGAGTTGCGCGGCACAGCGAAAGGCGATCTGCCCAGCCAGACGGTGTTGGAATCGGAGGTGAAACCCGGCGGCTGGTTCAGCCACTGGAGTTCGCTCTCTCTCGCCGGCGAGGCCTATGCCCGGTTCGGTGAAGCGACCGCATGGCGGGCAACCTTGTGGGAAGGTGACCAGTTGTTGGGCGAACAGAAATCCTTCCTGTGGTGAAAGCGGGCAATGCTCGCGCAGCGATTGGGGGCGGTGATCTATTCCAAATGC
>CAZFOA010000061.1:0-16416 GCA_964520205.1 uncultured Verrucomicrobiota bacterium
GCGTTGCTGACGACCTCCTGCACGCACGCGCTG
Organism: uncultured Verrucomicrobiota bacterium; assembly: GCA_964520205.1. Taxonomy (GTDB): domain Bacteria; phylum Verrucomicrobiota; class Verrucomicrobiia; order Limisphaerales; family BOG-1460; genus CAZFOA01. The sequence continues at coordinate 34 of CAZFOA010000061.1, forward strand.
GAAATGGCGGCGCTGCTGCTCGACATCAAACCGGGCGACGAGATTATAGTTCCTTCGTTCACGTTCGTTTCCACCGTCAACGCTTTCGTGCTGCGCGGAGCACGTCCGGTGTTCGTTGATGTGCGGCCCGACACTTTGAATTTCGATGAGCGGCAGTTTGAATCGCTGATTTCGCCGCGCACCCGGGCGGCGGTTCCGGTTCATTATGCCGGCGTAGGTTGCGAGATGGATTCCATTCTGGAGGCGGCGGCACGCAATGGGATTGCTGTGGTTGAAGACAACGCGCATGGCTTTGCCGGATGTTACCGCGGCAAACCGCTGGGCACACTTGGCTGTCTCGCGACACAAAGCTTTCACGAAACAAAAAATTTAAGTTGTGGCGAAGGCGGCGCCCTGATTGTGAACGACCGCAAGTTCATGGACCGCGCCGAGATCATCCGGGAGAAGGGAACCAACCGCAGCCGTTTCTTCCGCGGTGAGGTGGACAAATACACCTGGGTGGACATCGGTTCCAGCTACGTGCTGGGCGATCTCCTCGCGGTTTTTCTCCTCGCGCAACTCGAGGATGTGCAAGACATCCAGGCGCGCCGCAGGGCGGTCTGGGAATATTATTTCACAAACCTAAGCCGTCTCGCGGCCAATCACGGCGTCGGATTGCCGGTGGTTCCGGCGCATTGCCAGCAGGCATACCACATGTTTTACCTGCTCACGCATAGTCTCACGGAGCGAACGGCCTTGATTCGCCACCTTAAAAGTCGCGACATTCATGCCGTTTTCCACTATGTGCCGCTGCACCTCTCGGAAATGGGCGGGCGTTTTGGCGGTCGCGCAGGGCAATGCCCGGTGACGGAGGACATCAGCGAGCGTCTGCTGCGGCTGCCGTTCTACAACACATTGACGCGTCCGGAGCAGGACCGCGTCATCGCGGAAGTATTCGCCTTCTATGGAGCGTGACACTGCCAGTCGCATCACGTATACGGCGGAACAATTCGCGCCGCTTTTCGCCGCGGAAGACCGGCATTTCTGGTTTCGCTCGCGCAACCGTTGCATTGCGGCTGCGCTTCGTTCGCTGCCTGACTTTGCAGCCATCCGCGATGTGCTCGAAGTCGGTTGCGGCACAGGTGTGGTGCTCGCGGAGTTGCAGCGCCTCTTTCCCGCCGGACGGGTTGTCGGGATGGATTTGTTTGAGGAAGGCCTGAAATTCGCGCGGCAGCGCTTTCAGGGTTCGCTCGTTCAGGGCGACGTTTTTCAGCATTCTTTCGAGCAACCGTTTGATCTCATCGGCGCGTTCGATGTGATCGAGCACCTGGACGATGACGAGAAGATATTGCGCCGATTCTGGCAGCAAATCCGTCCGGGCGGGCACCTCATTGTCACCGTCCCGGCGCACCAAAGTCTTTGGAGTTATTTCGACGAAGTTGCGCACCATCGCCGGCGTTACGCGCCGCGCGAGTTGGGGCGCAAGCTTTCCGCCGCCGGCTTCACCTCAGTGTACGTGACGCAGTTCATGTGCGCGCTTTTCCCGTTCATGTGGATCAAACGGCGTTTGCTGGGCGAGCGCGGGACAAAACTCTCGCAGGCCAGCGCGCAGCAGCAGCAGGCAGCCGTGGAGTCCGATCTGCAGATCAATCCGCTTGTCAACCGGCTCTTTGAGCTGATGCTGCGGCCCGAGGCGTTTTTCGTCTCGCACCGCGTGCGCATGCCTCTGGGCACCTCACTGCTGGCCATTACCACGCGGCCCGGGAATGCCGCCAGCTCGGCCGCCCATGCTTAAAGACATTCTCGCTCAAGCCAGAGTTTACAGCCTTTTTGCCAGACTTATTGGCGCGACGCGTGGCCGGCAGCTTTACGTCCAGCGTTACATCCGGCCGCAGGCGGGCGACCGCATCCTCGACATCGGCTGCGGTCCTGCAGACATTCTGGAGGCGCTGCCGGCGGTGGACTATCACGGTTTTGATTTGAGCACCAAGTACATCGAGTCTGCGCGCAAGCGGTTCGGGACCCGCGGCCATTTCCACATCGAGGCGGTGAGCGCTGAACTGGTGAGAAAATATGCCGGCTTCGATCTCGTGCTTGCCAATGGGGTGTTGCATCACTTGAACGATGCCGAGGCGACAGACTTGTTTCGCGTGGCGAAAGCTGCTTTGCGGCCGGGTGGAACGCTGGTGACGCTGGACGGCTGTTTTGTCGGAGGCCAGTCGCCGATCGCACGCCATTTGTTGCGGAACGATCGCGGGAAATTCGTCCGGACCCAGTCCGAGTATTTGCGTTTGGCCTCAGTGGCTTTCTGCAAGGTCGAATCGCATTTGAGCGGTGATTTGCTCCGGATCCCCTATACACACCTGATCATGAGATGCGGCAAACAAACCGATGAGTGATTCGTACCGCCCCATTATGAAGCGTGTTTCAATCTTGATTCTGCTCGTGAGCGTCGCCGCCTTGTTCTGGTTCTCATTCCGCCTGGCTGGGATCCGCATTTATCAAGTGGACGAGTGCCAGAATGTTTTTACGGCTCGAATCCTGGCGACAGGTCAGAGCGGGAATTCTTTCACGGGCATCACGCTGTTTCTGCTCCCTCTGGTCTGGCTGGGTCGCAACATCACGACTTCGGTTGAGCTTTTCGTGGCCGCGCGTTTCTTTTCGTTTGAACTCTTTTGGCTGAATATAGTCCTGCTCGCGCTGGCCACAGGGGAGAAACTTTTTTCGCGTCGCGGCCTGGTTGCCTTGATTGGCGCGGCCACTTTGGCGCCCTTGTGGGACTACGGGTTTGAGATCCGGCATGACAATCTGCTGCTGTCAGGATTGCTGCTGATGTGGTGTGTGGTGCGGGTTCGCCCGGAAGGGTTGCAATCCTATTTCATTGCCGGAGCGCTGGCGGTGGGACTCGAGTTCGTGGCGTTCAAGGCTTTTGTCTACGTGGTGCCCATTGCTTTGGCGGTTCTGATCTTTCCACCTCCGGGTTACAGGGCGCCCCGCTGGAAGTTGGCCCTCGCTTGGATCGCCGGCGCCGTCGGAGCGTTTTTGCTTGTCCGCATTGCCTATGGAATGGCCGGTCTGTGGGATGTGTATTTGGGAGGTGTCCGAACCCTGCTGCAGAACGCCAGTGGTGGAATTCGCTTTGCACCGTGGGATACTTTGAGCCGTCTGTTAACCCAGGATCCTTTGCTTCTTGTTTTCGTTACATCGGGGCTGATAGCCATGGCTTGCGATTTGCGGCGGCGCGGAAGGGCGGCTTTGATTTGGGATGGCAACTTGCCCGAGGCTCTCCTTTTCGCAGTCGCGCTGGCAGCCCTGCTCATAAATCCAGCGCCGTATCCATACGATCTGCTGCATCTGGTTCCGTATGCTTTCTTGTTTGCTTTCCGATATGCATCCGCACTTGTGAACTCTATCTCGGACCGTCCCGCGCTTGTTCCAGTCATTGGTGCAGTCGTGATTTTCACTCACTTATTGCCATTCGGCATTGCCACGAGAAGACATTTGAAAATGTCAAACTATCACCAGGAAGGTCTGATGTGTCTTGCTGAAAGCCTGACCGACCCCGTGAAGGATCCGGTTTATGATGGAGTTGGGATGGTGCCGACGCGGCGCAGCATCCATTACCAGTGGTTTCTCCACAGTTTGAACATTCGGAATTTCGTTGCGGGTCCGGGGCTGCGAGTGCGCGACATGCTGGCTGCGCGGCCCGCCGCGGTGATTATTCCAAATTACCGCACCGATTGGCTGCCGGAGGAGGATCATGACTTCATTCGGGGGCACTATGTTCCTTTAGCGGATGATTTCTGGGTGTTGGGAAAAGTACTTTCCCCCGGAGGCGGCACGTTTGCGATCGGCCATGCCGGACGCTACCGAATATCTTCCCTCCAAGGATCAGACATCATGGGGACATTCCCCGCAGGTCTGCAGGGGCTTACCACCCCGGAGAACGATGGGAATCTTGAGGGCACTCTTGATGGGAAGCCGCTGTCGGCGGGAGTTGTTGAATTGACGGTCGGCGAACATCGGATAGCGACAGCCACCGATTGCCAGCCGGCCGTGGTATGGATGGGACCTCGGGTTGATCGAATCCATCGCATGTCTCAGAGTGATCACCGTCTGTTATTTTTCAATTGGTACTGATTTGCGGCTCCTGTATTTCTTGAATGAAGATCAAAAGACTCCCGAGTTCGATTCCGTGATGAACGGCGGCCACAACAGGAAGCAGTCTGCGTCCATTGCAAGAGCAACGGCTGGCATTCCCGGACCCGGATGATTTTCCGTCCAGCGTCCTGAGGAAGAGTCCAAAGGTTGAGTGAGCGTGGGGTTTTGCAAAATGCGATTTGAACTTTGCCGGGTTTCGGCGAGTCTAGTCCTGCCTGCCCGGCTGCAATTTTTTAGGAAGGCCCGGCACACGATTTGCATCAACGCGGCGCAGACTCGCGCGTGAGTACGGGTCACGAACCAATGGCCGAAAATTTGACTAGTTTTGAGACAACTCCGCAGGTTGTTGAAGCCCCTTCTGGACGCATGCGTCGCTTGCTGACGCTTGGTCCCACCGCTCGCGGCGGAATCTGGCCGCGAATTGGGCTTTTATTCTTCGCCCTCTGCACCATAAAACTGGCATTGCTCTTTGAACTGCGAAAATACCTTTTTGAAATTCACTGGCGGGTCAGTGGGCAGCCTTACAGTTGGGTGAACGAGGCGTGCTTCTATGTTTTTGCCGGGTTGGTCGGGCTGCATTTGTGGAGACTGGGGACGCAATGTATGGCTGCGGGAAGGCGGGTGGTTCGCATGGCCAACGCCTGCGTGCTGGTGTTGGGGGCTGTTTTCATCTTTCTGACATTTCACGAGGGAGATAAAAATTATCTCTCTCCCATCATGAACTCCGTGTTGACGTGGAAAGACACGGGGTCGTACCTGGCTTTGAACTTCTTTTTCCGGCCACCCTATCTGGCCGCTTGGCTTCTCGGGTATGCGTTTGTCTATTATGGTCTGGCCCGAACCGGTCGCGAGCATTTGGTTCTTCGGGTTACAGCGGCATGTGCCGGCGTCTATGCCGCACTCTTTTTTCATGATTTTTCAGGCTACCACGACGCGTTGATTATCGTGGATTGTGTGGGCGTCGCCTGCCTTTTGTCTTCTTGGGGAGCCGGGAAGCCCCTGGGTTTGGTCTGGACGGGATTGTTCATGTTGGGGGCAAGTTTTGTCATTGGATTGTCTTACGGCTTGGATTCGAGGCTGGATTGGACACAAATGGACCCTGAATTCGCCGTTTTGACCGGGGCTGGTCTGGTTCTGATTTTTGGGGTGTCTCTGTTGTCGTGGCGGTGGGGATTCTTCGCCAGTTGGTCATGGGTGCTGCCGTTTTCGTTGGCGTCGTTTTTACTTTTAGTGAACCTCCACTACGGTCCAGCGCCTAACTACAATAATCTGCTATGCGGAGGGTTTGCCTTTCCGCGCTATTTCCTGGGTGAATTGGTGGTGGTGAGTTCTCTATTGTTGCTGGCGATGGCCTATCGTCGCTGGCGGCCAACCGCTTCCTTGTGGTGGCTGGATACGGTCATTTTCCTGCTCGTTGCTTTCGCCCTGGCTGATCTTCGGCTCTCAGATGTAATGGAGGTGCGCATGGATTGGCAGGCGCTGTCGCTCGCGGCTGGAGAGACTCCAAAAATGATGTGGCGCATGGCCAAGCCTTATTTGCTCCCTCTATTGTCCGAGATGTTGGCCGCAGGTCTAATCTATTTCGCCTATTTGCGGGTGGTAAGCAGAACCGGTCAACGGCGACAGACCGGAAGCGCACAGCAGTTCTTCCCGTACGGAGCTAGGTTTTTCCTCCTGTCATTTGTGTTGTTAGGGCTGGCCGGGGATCGACTCATTGAGCAGGACAAGGCTCAGGGACAATCAGCCTTGTTATTGGCGGAAACAAGTCCGTTGTGGCGGCGCGCTGTGGACCCGCCGATGGATAAGACGACGTTCGTCGCGCGTGCGCAGATCCTCGGCATGGATTCGTTGGTCAAACCGACATTCGTTCCTCTCCGGGCAGAGCGTGATCTGAACGTGGTGCTGGTTTTCCAGGAGTCCACCTACAATAAATATCTGTCACTGTTCAATGGGGTCGAGGACACGGAACCCCTGCTGTCCCAATTCAAGGATCGCATGGAAGTGTTTCCAAATTTCTTCTCGAACTTCGCGAGCTCCATCCATGCGCGCTTCGCGGCCTTCACAGGCCTCTATCCGGTTCAAGATTACAAGCGATTTACCAGTCAGCGGGTGGATGTCAGGAGCATCTTTGAGCTGCTCCACGACCATGGTTACGCCTGTTCGCTGTTCTATTCATCCTCTTTGGATTACACCGGCTTTAGGGATTTTCTGGAAGGACGGAAAGTTGACGAGATTTATGACGCGGACACCATGCCGGGTGAGCGGAAGACCAAGCCGGTATCCTGGGGCCTGCGCGAAGAAGAGGCGTTGCGAGCAATGCAAGCCCAAATCAAGGGTTACGCCGCAGGGAAACAGAAATTCTTCCTGACGTACGTTCCGGCAGCGCCGCACAATCCCTTTGATGGGATTCCGGCTCCTTTTGATAAACGAAAAATTGAGAACGTCGGTGATTTCACGCCGTTGTATCTAAATGATCTTCAGTATTTGGACTGGGTGATCTCATCCATCGTTGATCAGTTGAAGGAATCCGGCGTCCTGGACAAGACCTTGGTAATCATCACGGCTGATCATGGAGAAATGCTCGGGGCGAATGGCGGTCCGATTGGTCATGGATGGGCGGTGACGCCGGAATTGGTCAACGTTCCGTTAATTGTTATGGATCCTGCCAACCGTGGTTATCGACTCAATTACACTGTCGGATCACAGGTGGATTTGCTGCCGACGGTTCTGGACTTGCTGGGGATTCCGGCTCCTCAAGATCAACTTTTTGAGGGAGATTCCCTCTATTCCGCACGCGCGCAAATGGAACGAACTATTTACCTCAATTCGATGCGGCAATACGGCATTATCCAAGGCACAAACCTGTACTGTGGAGAGCGGGGAACAGCTAACGCAGACAATCCTCGAAACATATTTGCCATCAGCGACCAAGGCAACAGCTCTCTTTTTGTGGCCACAACTCTTACAAATACCATCCCACCGTCCATTTCCATTTTTGACAGGTTCCAGGAGAATTTTCTCCGCTACTATTCCCAGTATTGCCAGGTGATGGGACAAGAGCCGTCAGGAAGATAAGTTCCTGCGATCTTGACAATTCGGTTGACGGTAGCAGGGTTGCAACGGGGCTCTGTCGGAGGGCAGGATTGGGACAAATGTCTGGCTTTGCTGTCCACATCCGATACAGTAAAAGGCAATTCCAAGTGCCAACGATGTTCTGGGGTGAGAAGATCGAGTTTGTGGGGACCTCTTTTCTTGATGAGACCGCGACTAAACTGTGGATCTGGTGTTATCCTCTTCATGCAACCGATTGGCTTGGCACCGGTTCTGCTAACTTTGGTTCAAATTTGCGGATGGCAGCAGGCAATGAGTGGACGGAAACAGAACTAATAGTAATCCGACTGTTGCCGCGTTCACGGCCGCAAGCACAGAAAGGTAAAAAGTAATATGAAAATGAAAACTTCCCGCAAAGCGGGATTCACACTCGTCGAAATCATGATCGTTGTGGCGATCATCGGGTTGTTGGCTGCGATCGCGATCCCGAATTTCGTCCGGGCACGGCAGACCTCTCAAACCAATGCTTGCATCAACAATCTTCGTCAGATTGATGCGGCCAAACAGCAATGGGCCCTGGAAAACGGCAAGTCGGCCGGACAAACCCCGACATCAGCCAGCTTGAACCCCTATATCGGCCGCCTGGGTAATGGCAGGGATTTGTTCTGTCCGCTGAATAAGTCCAAGGGCGTAGCCTGGTCCGGTTATACTGGCAATATTTTGGCCGTCAGTGTCATGCCGACCTGCGGTAACTATGATGCTACGCTTGCTGCGGGTGGAAAACATCCGGCGTCGCTGGATCCTTCCAAGCAATAAACATCAGTCTATTTCAAAGTGCAAAGCGGGCTTGGGTCTTCCCAAGCCCGCTCTCTTTTTGTCGTACCCACTCAGCCAACACTCGGAAATTGAAGATCGATTGCCTACGATCGAGGTTGAGATTCCCAGTGCCAACCGGCTCTGAGCGTTGTGGGGGGTCTGGCACTCGCTGTGCTTAGGTAACTGTCAAAATTGCGGTCGGCAGCAGGCAATAAGTGGACGGAAATCGCAATAAATAACATAACCTGTCTGTTGCCACGTTCACGCCGCAAATGCAGAAAGGTTGAAAGTTGTATGAAAACAAAAAGTTCCCGCAGGGGCGGGGGATTTACGCTCATAGAAATCATGATCGTCGTGGCGATCATTGGCCTGTTGGCGGCAATTGCAATCCCAAACTGGGCTCGCGCTCGCCAGATATCCCAATCGGACGCCTGTATCAATAATCTCCGCCAAATTGATGCGGCCAAGCAGCAATGGGCGCTGGAAAACGGCAAATCGGTCGGGCAACTCCCGACATCAGCCAGCTTGAACCCCTATATCGGCCGCCTGCAAAACGGTAGAGACCTGTTTTGTCCGCTGAATAAGTCCAAGGGCGTGGCTTGGTCCGGTTATTCCGGCAGCATTAACGTCGTCAGTGTCATGCCGGCTTGCGCTAACTATGATACCACGGCGTCGGCGGGTGGGAAACATCCGGCGTCGCTGGATACTTCCAAACAATAAACTTCAGGCCATCTCAAAACGGGTTTGGGCTTTCCCAAACCCGTTTTTGCGTTGGCATCCCGAAGTCCTGGATCGAAGGCATCGGTTGAGTTGTGCCGCCTTTCCGGGAAAACTTGAGAACCCACACATCGCGGTTGGAAAATTGTTGAAAATCCGGTAAATCTTGGACATTGACGTCGATTCCATTTTTGCAAAAATGGCTCCATCATTTTGGGGTGATCTGTTGCGAGTATGAATATTGAAACATCGGACCCGGCAGGAAAAAGTGCCGGGGCGAAGGCGGGCGGATCTGTTGTCATCCAAATCCAGAACCTGGTCGTCGAGTATCGAGGCCGTGGATTTGGCCAAAACAGGACTGTCGCAGTGAGAAATCTTACTCTCGAAATCCGGCAGGGTGAAGTGTTTGGATTCGTGGGGCCGAACGGGGCGGGCAAAACCAGCACGATGCAAGTGTTGCTGGGATTTCGTGAAGCCACGAGCGGCGAAGCCTGTCTGTTTGGCGTGAATGTGCGCGAGCCGATCGCGCGGCAGCGGATTGGCTATCTGCCGGAGTTGACTTACTATTACAAATTTCTAACCGCCGAGGAGTTGCTTCGATTTTACGCCAAAATCTTCAAGATTCCCCGTGACGAAACCGAGAGGCGAATTGGATCGCTGTTGAAATTGGTCGACTTGGAATCCGCCCGGAAGCGATCCATCAAATCGTACTCCAAAGGCATGCAGCAGCGGATTGGCCTGGCCCAGGCACTGATTAATGATCCCGATTTGCTGATCCTCGACGAGCCGACGAGCGGGTTGGATCCCCTGGGCCGGATGAAAGTCCGTGAAATCATCCAGCGCCTCAAGGACGAAGGCAAGACCGTCTTCTTTTCCTCTCACGAACTTGGCGAAGTCGAAACGGTTTGCGACCGGGTGGGTATTATCCATCGGGGTGAATTGAAGGTCGAAGGCCGCGTCGACAGCTTGGTTCAGAAGTACCAGACCAATCTTGAACAGATCTTTTTGAACCTTGTCGGCTACCAGCCGCAACCGCAACCATGAATACCGTTCTGGCTTTGGCGAATATCGTCATCAAAGAGCTTTACCGCCGCAAAGATTTCTACGTTCTTTTTGTTCTTACCGCTGTCATTACCCTGTTGATGGGGGCGATCCGGTTCTTCCATGATCCTCAAATTGTCCGTGACTTGAAGGAGATATGCCTCTTGCTCGTGTGGATTGCGGCGCTGATCATTGCCATCACAACCGCCGCGCGCCAGATTCCCGCGGAACGCGAAAGCCGCACGATTTTTCCTTTGCTGGCCAAACCGGTCACTCGGGGTCAATTGGTGATCGGAAAATTCCTGGGTTGCTGGCTGGCCACTGGGATAGCGCTGGTCATTTTTTACCTCTTTTTCGGAATCATGAGCGGTGCGCATGAAGACAAATGGCCGCTTTTGAGCTTGTTTCAGGCGTTTTGGCTCCAATGGGTCATGCTTGCCGTCGTGGTCGCCATGGTGCTTTTGGGTTCCATCGTTTTCAGCGCGCCCTCCGCCAACGTCACCATTTGTTTCTTTGTAGTTCTGGGAATTCTGACACTGGCCGGACATTTGAATCAGGTGGCGCTTCAGCAGCAGGAACCCCTCAGCACGATGACGTACACCGTTTACTTTCTGCTCCCGCACCTCGAATGGTTTGATATCCGCAAGTTCATTGTCTTTAATTGGCCGCCGGTGCCCTGGCGATACTGTTTCCTGGCCACACTGTACGCATTCGTTTATGTCGCGCTTTTTCTGTTTTCCACATGGCTGGTATTTCGGCGGAAGGCATTGACGGCGTGAAAACCACCCGGGGCATTTTGATTCTGTTGCTGCTGCTGACCGGGGCGTTGACGCTGGGGACTTGTCTGCAACCGGACGCATCGAATTTGGCCGGACGGACCACCCAATCGGACAGCGTCATGAGCCTGCTCCTGGGTGACAGCCGCCGTCTGTTCGCCAACCAGTTCTATGTCAAAGCCGACGTTTATTTTCATAGCGGCCTCTATCCGTCGATTTTTGATCAAGCCAGGCAAGCTGAGGAAAAGGAGAACCACATCGCTGCCGAGCAACAGGGCGAACATTCCGATCAAGAGAGCGAAGAGGCAACGGGCTTTCTCAGTCCGCCAACGGACTGGATCGACCGTTTTGGACGCCATTTTCAAGTCACGGAACATACGCATTTGCAGGGCGCGAACATCCGCGAGATTTTGCCGTGGCTGGCCATCTCGGCGGAATTGGATCCTCAACGCATCGAGACCTACACGGTCGCATCTTATTGGCTGCGCCGGCAATTGGGGAAGACCGATGAAGCAGAGGAGTTCCTCCGCCGGGGATTGCGTGCGAACCCGGACAGCTACGAAATTCTCTTCGAACTGGGCCGCCTCTATTACGAAAACCGCCATGATTCAAACCGCACAAGGAACATCTGGAAACTTGCCTTGCGCCGTTGGCAGGAAAAGGAAGGGGTTCGGAAAGACCCGGATTTTGTTGCCCGTGACAAGATTTCGGTGGACCTCGGGCATTTGGAGGAGGAAGAAGGCAATTATGCCGAGGCGATCCGATGGTATGAATTAACCAAGGAACATTCGCCGCATCCCGATGAGTTGCAAAACCAAATCGATTCGCTGCGGGCAAAGCGGGCGAACCAGCCGGATCGGCAGTAATGGCAACCGCGTCAGGGTGCGAACGATAGATACCCAATGATCGTTTGTAAGAAACCCCACTCCGCTGTCTTGCTTTGCCTGATGCTCGCCTCGCTAACGGCCGCCTTGTATTGGCCGATCACCGGTTTCGGATTCATCAATTTTGATGATCACCAGTACATCTATGAAAATCCCCATGTTATCCCGGGATTGACGTGGTCCGGTCTCCGCTGGTCGTTTCAATGCGGTTATGCCGGCAATTGGCATCCGCTGACCTGGATTTCCCACATGATCGATTGCGATCTCTACGGTCTGAATCCGAATGGGCATCATTTGACCAATCTCTTGTTTCATGTTGCCAATACCGTCCTGCTGTTCCGGTTGTTCAAGAACCTGACCGGAACCCTCTGGCGCAGCTTTTTCGTCGCGGCCCTTTTTGCATGGCATCCGGTGCACGTGGAATCGGTAGCCTGGGCTTCGGAGCGCAAAGATGTTCTTTTTACTTTTTTTGGGATCCTGACCCTGATGGCCTACCTGAGCTACTGCAGAAAACCCAGCCGCTTCAGTTATTTTCTGTCTCTCCTTCTGTTTGCTTTGGGGCTGATGTCCAAACCGATGCTCGTGACGCTTCCGTTCATTCTCCTGCTGATGGATTTCTGGCCTTTGGGCCGGTTTCAATGGGCGGAACTCAGTAGGGGCTTTGAGCATCGCGCCGCTGAAATGGTTCCAATGGCGAAGGCATCGACGCAGAATCCTTGGGGGCAGGCACTCCGTTTGATTGCCGAGAAAGCTCCATTTTTTGCATTCTCACTCGCGGCAAGCATCCTGACGTATATGGCCCAGCAGGGAGGCGGTGCCGTATCATCATGGATCGAGCTTCCGCTTGGCGCGCGCTGCGTCAATGCCACGATCAGCTATCTGCGATACATCGCCCAGGCATTCTGGCCGGCTCATCTGGCGTTGCTTTATCCCTTCCCCAATCATTGGCCTGTCGGACTCGCGATTGCTGCGCCCCTGATGTTGGGGGCGATCACCGCCTCGTTCGTTCTGTGTGCCAGGCGCACTCCCTGTTTGATTGTAGGCTGGCTTTGGTTCCTGGGCACGCTGGTTCCTGTCATCGGCCTCGTTCAGGTCGGTTCACAGGCGATGGCCGACCGATACATGTATTTTCCAGGAATCGGACTTTCCATCGTCATCATATGGGGTTTGAACGGCCTCTTTTGTTCACGGGTTTGGGGGCAAAAATTACTGGCCGTCGTTGGAGCGGGAGCGCTGGCAGGATGTTGCATTTGCACTTTTTTTCAATTGCGATACTGGCAGGATCCCGAAAAGCTTTATCGTCACGCCATAGAAGTGACAACCGGCAATTACGTTGCCTACACGTGTTTGGCCGGCACTTTGGATCAAAAGGGCAACGAAGAAGCCGCCCTGGCTTTGTTTGAAAAGGCGATAGAAATCGAACCGCATTATCCGGTGGCTCAATATGATCTCGGCCTCGCCCTGGTAAACGAAGGCAAGCTCGAACAGGCCGTCGGCCATTTCGCCAGCGCCGCCCAGGATAACCCCAAAATGGCGGAAGCGCATAATAACTGGGGGAGAGCGCTGCTGGACCTCGGCAAAACGAACGAAGCCGCTGTTCATATTGCCAAAGCATTCAGCCTCCAGCCGGATAATCCCGAGATCGGCTGCAATATGGGAATGCTTCTGGCGAGACAGTCAAAAGATACTGAAGCGATCGCGCGATTTGCCGACGCGCTCCGGCTCAAACCGGAATACAGCGAAGCATTGCACGGTCTGAGGGTCAGCCTGAACAAGCAAGGTGGAATGGATCAAGCCATTTCCTATCTTTCCGAGAACAGCAAAAAGCAACCCGACAACCTGCTGGCGCACTTCAGCCTTGGACTTGCCCTGTTGGAACAGAATAAACCCGAGGAGGCGGAAACCCAGTTCTCTCTCGCATTGCAACTCGATGCGGACGATCCCGGGGTGCATTACTATTTGGCGACGGCATTGATCCGGCAGCACAAATCCGAGGAAGCTGTTTTCCATTATCGCAAAACGTTGCGCCAGTTGCCGGATAATGCGGATGCGCTGAATGGTCTCGCATGGATTTTAGCCTCCGATCCAGGTGGAAAGCTTCGCGCCGGCAAACAAGCATTGCGCCTCGCCAAACAAGCCTGCGAAATAACCCGGCACAAGCAGCCCGCGTTCGTGATCACCCTCGCCGCGGCTTATGCTGAAACGGGTCGGTTTTCCGAGGCGCTCGCTGCCATGCAGCAGGCGCACGCCCTGGCACTGGCAGCGCGTGATGACGATGCCGTCGCCAGAGCGGACGAACTACGGAAACTATTCGAGTCCCATCACACCGTCGCGGATGCTCTCAGTTCAGGTTCCTCAACCCGGTAACTCCGGTCAGAAGCGGCCGGCCCGGCTGCAATGATGAATGAGCTTTGTTTCTTCCACGGGTTTGTCTTAAATAATGCCCAATGAAGAGACGCCATTCCCAAATCATCCGTCTAACAAAAGAAACGCGCATCGCGATCCGACTCGGTCTCGACGGTTCGGGCAGGGCCGAAGTCAAAACCGGCATTCCGTTCTTCGACCACATGCTGACCCTGTTTGCCCGGCATGCCGTCATGGATTTGAACCTCCACTGCGGGGGTGATTTGGACGTGGACGCGCACCACACGGTCGAGGATTGTGGGATCGTGCTGGGACAGGCATTTTCGCGGGCGCTCGGCGACAAGAAGGGCATTCGCCGCTACGGCGCCGGTTTTCATCCCAAGAACCCATTTACCGGCGAAGCCTACGTGCCCATGGATGAATGTCTGGCTCGTTGTGTCATCGACTTCAGCGGCCGGCCGCATCTGGTCTGGCGTGGTCTGAATCAGTTTGCACAAAAGGCGATCACAAAGAGCCAACGGAATCAGGATATGTCCAGTGCGTTCCGCTTCGGCCTGGCACGCGAGTTTTTCCAGGGTTTCACCAACGAGGCGCGCTGCAACCTGCATCTGGAGCTGCTCTACGGCGACGAGCCGCATCATATCGTCGAGGCCTTATTCAAGGCATTTGCCAAAGCTGTTGACGTTGCCTGCCAACGAGATCCGCGGATTGCCGGACGGCTTCCCAGCACCAAAGGAAAGTTGTAGAGCAATCGAATAACGGCGGCCGATTCCACGTCAAAGTCATGGCTGAAATAGATCATTCCTCCGCCGATGACGCGGTTTTGGTGAAAGCGGCTCAGAAGGGTGAGCTTCGAGCTTTCGAGGAATTGGTCGCGCGGCATCGCGACAGGATTTACGCGCGGGCCTACAGCATGGTGAGGAATGAGGAAGAAGCGATTGATCTTTCGCAGGAAGCCTGGGTGAAAGGCTGGCAACGGTTGAAGCAATTCCAGGGCGAATCCAGTTTCAGCACCTGGATGACGCGGATTGTGATCAACTTGTGTCTGGACGAATTGCGCAAACAAAAGCGGCGCCGGACGGAATCCATCGAGGAAATGGATGAAGAATCCGGTGGTGTCGAACGGCAAATGCCCGCGATCACGGTGAATCCGACGGCAAGACTGGAACAAGGCGAATTGCGCCAGAGAATTGACCGCGCGCTGGATCAGTTGTCGCACGAGCACCGCACGGTGCTGGTGCTGCATGAGTTCGAAGAAATGGAATACAAAGAAATGGCCAGAACGGTGGGATGCTCCATCGGCACGATCATGTCGCGGCTGTTTTATGCCCGCCGCAAGCTGGCGGCGCTCCTTGCGGATCTTAAGAACGAGAATCAGATATGATGGACGGTGAATTCCAACTGAAGTTGCAGGCTTTTCTCGATGCCGAATTGCCCGAGAAGGAAGCGCGGGAAATCGCCGCCTGGATCGCGCGTGACGCCGAAGCCGCCGATCTCCTCGCCGAGCTGCGCCATACCCGCCAGGCACTGGCCGGGTTTGAACCCAAACCGCGGCTTCCGGAAGCCCGCGACTTTTATTGGTCGAAGATCGAACGCGAAATTCAACGCCGGGAATCGCAGCCGGATTCGGCCGAATCAATCCCGGTTTTCGCGCGGTTGCGGCGGCTGCTTTTGCCCGCCGCCGCCGTGGCGACTCTGGCGATGATCGTCACGTTCGCGGTGATGCGGCCGGGTGTGCCGGGCGTCCCGGATACCGAAACGACACTCGGGGATTCCGCGACATTCACCTATCACGATTACGCAAACGGGACCACCCTGGTTTGGCTTGATTACCCGGCGGAAAGGGAGTTTGCGAACAATGGGGTTCATTGATAAGGTCGGCGGCGAAATGAGATTTAAACGAACTTTATCTGCCTGGCTGGCAACCTTGTGTTGCCTGCTGGCGTGCGGGGGCATTTCCGCCCAGGCCAAAGAATTGAAGTTCGAAGCCATTCTCGTCTGGGCCACCGATTCCGAGAAATCTCCCGACCCCCACCAGCGGCCGGTCAGCGCCGATGTCCGGAAGAAATTGAAAGAGCTGCCCTTGAAATGGGCCAACTATTTTGAAGTCAATCGCAAGCGCCTGGTGGTTGTCCAGGGCGGATCGGAGAAGGCCGAATTGAGTGAAAAGTGCAAACTCCAGGTGGCGGATGTTGACGGAACGCACATTGAAATTTCGCTGATTGGAAAAGGAGAGCCGGTGTTGAAGCGGATTCAGCCGCTGCTCAGGGGAGAGATGCTCGTCCTCGGCGGCAATGCGCCCGACGAAACCGGCTGGCTGGTGGTCTTGAAACGATTGGAATGACCGGCGGCCGAGTCGGAACACCCCGGGTTCAAAACCGGGATGTTCCGCTCACCTGCAGAGTCTCAACTTCCCACGCTGGCCAGTTCTTCGTTGTTCGAGACGTTCACAATCTTGAACTGCTCGGCGTGCATGCCCGTGTCGGCCCGGAACGATAGTTTGCCGAAATAGCGTTTCTCCATTTCAATGAGGTGCTTTTCGTCCTCGGTGCGCAGCCGGTCCAGCACGGTCGGATGCACGACGATGCGCAGTT
>CAZFOA010000062.1:0-16397 GCA_964520205.1 uncultured Verrucomicrobiota bacterium
AAAATGTGAACCCTATGGACGAGATGATTCGATTTGTGATGTTGGCGCAGAGCGCAAGATTTACTGTGAGCGGAAACGGGTCAGTTCTTATGAACGGCTACTCCCCACTCTTCTCTTGTGACCGCTGAAGAGGGAGTCCTGGCAAACTATACATTCATAAGAACCGACCCGTTTGCCGTCGTATACAGCATCGATCCGCTCGGGCTGACCACCATGGTTTCGGGATCTGGAAGGCCGGTGACTTCAAAGGCTTTCCCGGATAACACACGGATCGCTTGCACTGGACTGCCGGCGGAGCATTCCTTGCCGGGCGAGGCCGGCTTAATTATTCGCGGCGGCGACGGTGCTCCAGGCGGTGCGCTGCAATGTTCTGGCCTGCGGCGTGACCGGAGGCAATTTGTCCGGGTTCATAAAATTCTGGTCGAACGCCCAGTCGCGGGTCGGGGGATTGTAGTAGGTGCCGGGAGCGATCCAGTAGTGGGTGGCATACCGGCTGGGAAACATGACGACCATGGAACCATTGTACGTCAGCGCGCTTCCGTTCCAATTTTCCAGAAACCGCGTGAAGTTTTCCACTCCGCCGCTGTAATGCGCCTGGCCATTGACCGTGACCGACGGGACGATGCCTGACAGGAGAGCGGCGTTGACCGTGGTGTTTGCGGCGGTGCGGGCCGAGAGGGCGGCGCTGGAGGCCCCATTGTTGTCTTTCCAATTGGGGGACAAGATGGTGATCGCATCGCCGACGAGCGAGGCCGGCGCGGTTTGGGTGGTATTGGTTGAACCGACGGTCAGATCGGGCGCATTGTAATTGCCTTTGACATAGAGCGGGAGCGGAGTGGCCACGGTCAATCCGCCTGCGGGCAAGGTTTGGCCGTTGGTCACGCGCACCGCCGTGAGTTTGCCGGGGATCGAACGCTGATCGTTGACATAGATGGAATTGATCGGATGTCCGGTCCGGGATTGGACCAGGAGATTGACTGGCAGGCCGCGGCTGCCCGCCATCCAGCTTGTCAGGGCTTGAACATCGATTTCGGTGGCCAAAACCTGCCGGCCTTCACGATAGTCGTAGAAGGACGCGTTGGTTTTAATAAAGGAGTATCCCGTGTCAATGTTGTTGGTCGGAACCAGTTCGTAAGTCGTTCCATCGGCGTAGTCGTTGTATTGCACGGTCACTTGATTGTTGGTGGTCGTGATCACGAGATCGCACTTATTGTAAAAGCGCTGCCGGCCCAGCAGCGATGCCGGGTCTTCGCCGGCCGGCGGGGGGTCCAGGATTTGCACGACGTTCGTCGGGTTGTTGTCTATGCCCACCGGGAGCGTCAGGGAAGGGGCCTGGTTAACATACCCCTTGTCGAAGACGGGAACGGTTATGTTCGCGCTGGAGGGATCGTTGGTGCTGCGGTGATTGTAAACATGGCCTGCGGCGCTGACGGTATCCACAAACTCCAAAGAGTTGCCTGGGGCGATGTAGATGTCCCCGTTGCTGTAAGTTTTGCCGGTCACCACCATCGGGGGAGCGGGTTGGATCTCGAGGTCCATCGAATAGAAAATGGCGAATTGGTAGAGGGGAACCGCAGTGAATTGAACGTTCTGCCGGACGCCGGCTGCGACCGGGTAGAGACCGGCAAGCTGCCTGGCGTTCGAAGTGATTTGGTACGTATTGATCATGCCGTACAATCCCCCCGATCCCGAGTCCACGTTGGTCCATTGCTGCCAGCCCGTGCACAGGACGTCCGTGCGGTCCGGGTTGCCGTGACCGTCGCTAAACTGGTAACTCGACGGCCAGTCATTGGGAACAATCGTGCCGGGCAGGACGCTGTTGTAAACGTCGGGGTTGCTGGCCAGCGATTGGCGGAGAAAATCACGGTTCATCTGGCCGAGCACCACTTCCGTGGCGGCTTCCGCGGCGGCGACGGAGCTGTTGAAGGAATTGTTTCGCGCGGTGATGGCTGAACTGCCCAGGGACCATCGGCCGATGCCCGCGAGCACCACCAGGCTGACCGAGACAAAAACCAACGTCAGCATCAGGGCGTAGCCTGGCTCGGAACGGGATGAGAGTTTGAATTGGATTCGCATAAAATGAATGGCTGGTCTGGCGCCGGATTAATTCGTCCGGGGTCGGGGACTCACCCGCGTTTGCAACTGGTAATATCCGTACAAAGGGCCGTTCGAGACGCCGGACATCGGGTATTCCCACCGTTGAAACTGCAAATTGATCCCGATGGCGCGGTTGGGCTGGTCTTGAGTCAGCACGTTGCCCTGGAAATCCTCCGCCTGGAACACAGGCGAGTTGGTGACACTGTTGGCCAGAACTTCAGCCTGGCTGCCCAGCGCGTTCACCATGCGCTTCAAAGAGGAATCCGCCGGGTCCAGAAAGTAATAGACGAATTGATTCGTGTCGGCGGCGGACGCGCAAATTTTCAAGGCGTTGCCCGCGTGCGGGGTGTTGTCCGCGGCGGGGGTGAATCCGAAAGAATCCCCGTTGCCGACATAAACCAGTTGTGCGGACCGGATTTCATCGCGAACCCGGCTCAGGAATGTGCGGGCGCCGGCGGTCATGTTCAGTTTGCCTTGCGAGACGCTGCACATCCGCATCCCGAACAGTTGGGAGGACACCATGCCCACGACGAGCACGGAGAAGATGGCCACGACCGTCATCAATTCCGGCAGCGTGAAGGCCGGGGCCGGGTTCCGAAAGCCGCGCTTCCGGCTCGATGAATTTTGCGGGTATGCTTTCATTGGTCGGAAGTGCGCAGGGTGATGACGGTGTTGGTGTACCAGCCCCGGTTCATGAAGCTCCACACGCAGTCCGACCGGATTTGCCGGATGGGTGGATCGGATGAAACACGGGTGATGGCGATGTAATTCGTCACCACGTCGGGCTGGCCGGTGTTGGGAACGTCCAGCGTGCTCGTCTGGATGTAATTCGTGACTCCGAGCTCATCGGACTGTCCGGGGCCGACGGCTGGGTTTGGCGACTGCGTATCCCACTTCGCGGACCGCGCCTGCTCGGCTCCTTGCGAGGCGATTGCCTGGGCTGCCAGGGAACGACTGCTCCATTCCACCTGTTGGGAAATTTTTACATAACCGAGAATCACGCCTTCAACCACCAAACCCAGGATGCCGATCGAAATGACGGTTTCCACCAAAGTGAATCCGCGAGGTCCAATGCGTCTCGCCTGCAACTGCTGGGAACAAATCTTCATGCTCTCGTCTCGATTCTGGTTTTGATTTTCTTGCTCGAACGAACTGATCCGCACGAGCACGGATACCTTGGTATATCTACGGAACCTCCGCTAGCCGGGATGGTACTGAAAGAAATCCAAGGGTTTTACCGGGTTTTACCCCTGCGCCCCAGTGGTTTTGCGCCCCGGTGACTCCCGGTTTCACGGGTCGTTTTCCTGCCCCGGCAACCTTCGTGTCCACTCCTGTTTCCGCCCGCCCAAAGCCTGCGCCCGGTTCGGTTCGGTTCGGTTCGCAGGCTCCGGATAACCGTTGGTTTGGCAAAAAAGGGTAAGAAAAAGCCAATGAATCACGCAAAACGCTTCGTGACTCGGGGCGACGTTACCATCAAGCTTGCCGGGTTGGATTGGTTTGAGAAAGTAGTAACGCTATGCAAACACGATTCGATCTGACCCAGGCCGATATTCCCAAAAGCTGGTATAATCTGCTCACCGATTTTCCCGAGCCGCTGCCGCCGCCGCTGCATCCCGGCACCAAACAGCCGCTGCCGCCCGAGGCGTTGGAAGCCATCTTTCCCAAAAACCTCATCGCCCAGGAAATGAGCGCGGACCGGTGGATCGAGATTCCCGAGCCGGTTCGCGACATCTACGCGCTCTGGCGGCCGACGCCGCTGATGCGCGCGGTGCGGTTTGAGCAGGCGCTGCAAACGCCGGCGCATATTTATTACAAATACGAAGGCGCCAGCCCCGCCGGCAGCCACAAGGTGAATACCTCCGTCCCCCAGGCTTACTTCAACAAGATCGCCGGCACGAAGCGGCTCGCCACCGAGACCGGAGCCGGACAATGGGGTTCGTCGCTGGCGCTCGCCTGCAAGTTGTTTGACCTGGAATGCAATGTCTACATGGTCAAAGTCAGCTACCAGCAGAAACCCTATCGCCGCATGCTGATGCACACCTGGGGCGCCACGGTGCATCCCAGCCCGAGCGACCAGACGGATTACGGACGCAAACTGCTGCAGGAGGATCCGCAGTGCCCCGGCAGCCTCGGCATTGCAATCAGCGAAGCCATCGAAGACACCGTCAAACATCCGAACACGAAATATTCCCTCGGCAGCGTGCTGAATCACGTTTGCCTGCACCAGACCGTCATCGGCCAGGAAGCCATCAAACAAATGGAACTGGCAGGCGAAGCCCCGGATGTCGTCGTCGCTTGCTGCGGCGGCGGCAGCAATTTTGCCGGGTTGGCGTTTCCGTTCATTCACAAAAAAATCACGGAAAAAATGAAGTGCCGCATCGTCGCCGTCGAGCCCTCGGCCTGTCCGTCGCTGACCAAAGGCGAATTGCGGTATGATTTCGGGGACACCGCGGAGACCACGCCGCTGCTGATGATGTACACTTTGGGCCACAAGTTCATGCCGCCCTCCATTCACGCCGGCGGATTGCGCTACCATGGCATGTCGCCCATGGTCAGCCATGCCCTGAAACTCGGGCTGATCGAAGCCGAATCCTGGCACCAGACCAAGGTCTTTGAAGCCGCGACGCTCTTTGCCCGGACCGAAGGCATCGTGCCGGCGCCGGAATCCGCCCATGCCATCGCCTCCGTCATTCGGGAAGCCGCCGCGGCCCGCGAAACCGGCAAGAAACGAGTGATCGTCTTCAATTTGTCCGGTCACGGGTTGCTCGACCTGAGCGCCTACGAAACCTATCTCACCGGCAAATTGCAGGATGTATGATCCGCCGCCGCCACGAGGCGAAAGCGATGGAGTCCCGCGGCCAGCGGACGCTGTCAGCGGGTCGGCTCTCCAGTCGACGAATCCCAAATCATCATGAAAACCCATAACCTGAATCCAACTCGAATCTATAAAACCCTATTGTTGGCCTGCCTGGTGGCGTCGCCAGGTCTGACGCCGGCCCAACCCACAGCCCATTATGTGCCCGGCGTCGAAGGCATCAAAGGCGCCTCGCTGCCGCCGCCCGGAATCTACGTCCGCGATTACAATTACTTTTATACCTCCAGCCGGCTGAACGACGCCTCCGGTCACAGTGCCGGCCCCCCGAACTTCGATGCCTTTACCTACGCCAACATTCCCCGCGCGATCTGGATTACCGACACGAAAATTCTCGGCGGATTTGTCGGCGTGGATGCGCTGCTTCCACTCGCTTTTCAAAGCGCGAAAGCCGGGCCTTTCGACAGCAGCAACTTCGGCATCAGCGATCTTTTCGGCGAAGGCACGCTCTCATGGCATCTCCAGCAGTTTGATTTCTCGGTTGGCAGCGGCGTTTTTGCGCCCACGGGCGACTCGGGTGCGCCGCCCACCACACGCGTCGGCCTGGGTTATTGGTCCTTCATGCAGACCGCCGGAGCCACGTGGTATATCGACCCGGAGAAAACCGTGGCTTTGTCCGCGCTCAATCGCTACGAGTTCAATACGGAACAGCGCGATACCCACATCACTCCCGGCCAGGCCTACACCCTCGAATGGGGCTTGAGCAAAACCTTCAACAAGGTCATTGATCTGGGCCTCGTGGGTTACTACCAGCAGCAGGTCAACACCGACAGCGGCAGCGGAGCCTCAGGCGATCGGGATCGCGCAGCCGCCGTGGGCCCGGAAATGAGCGTGGCATTCCCGAAACCGATGCTGTTCGTTTCCGCACGCTACCTTTGCGAGTTCATGGCCGAGAGCCGCGCCCAGGGCAGCGCCTTTGTGGTGACCCTGACGAAACGGTTCTGATGGCAGGCCCGGCTCGTGCCTGAAACGATTCACATCGCATCGGGCATTGGACATTTCACATCGAAGAAACGGCCAGGATTCGACCCTCGGCTGAGGCCGACGCTCTCGGAGCGCGGACGGTCCCTGTCCGCAGCGGGTGTGAAACCGGGGCGAGCGCATTTGAATTACCGCCGGGTTTCTGAAGTCAACATGGCTGCGAGCCGGGACGGCTCCCGGTCCGAGAGGGGTAGTGCCTGGATGCCCAAGCGAGCTGGAAATGGCGAAACTCCTGCTTTCCCTCGACCCCATTCTGGAGTATAGGAGGACGGTACCGATTGTTAGAATTGATTTATGTGCGGCATCATTGGATACATTGGCAAACAAACGGCAACGCCCATTCTGCTCGAGGGATTGCGGCGGCTGGAATACCGCGGCTACGACAGCGCGGGTGTCGCCGTGCTGCACGACGCGGAACTGGTGGTCCGGAAAAAGAAAGGGCGGATCGACAGCGGCCTCGCCCCGGCGCTCGCCAGCGAGCCTGCCAACGGGCAAGTGGGCATCGGCCACACTCGCTGGGCCACTCATGGGCCGCCCTCCGACGAAAATTCCCACCCCCACCTCGATCAATCCGGCAAGATCGCCGTCGTCCATAACGGGGTGGTCGAGAATTACGACCGCCTTAAAGACCGGCTGCTCAAGGCCGGCCATACGTTCCATTCCAGCACCGATACCGAAGTCCTCGCCCACCTCATCGGCGAGCATTATCAGAAACATCGCGGCACAAATTCCCGGAATGGTTCGAACCCGCTGACCCAGGCGGTTTGCGACGCGCTCCGCGAAGTCATTGGCACCTATGGCGTCGCCGTCGTCTGCGCCGAACAGCCCGATACCATCGTCGGCGCAAGGCGCGGCTCGCCGCTGATCATCGGCGTCGGGAACGGCGAGAACTTCCTCGCCAGCGACGCCAACGCCATCGTCGCTCACACGCGCCAGGTGGTTTATCTGAACGACTACGACGTGGCGACAGTGACGCGCGACCGGTACGACGTGCAGAATCTTGGCGCCAACACCGCCAACGTCCAGGTCAGCAAACTCGAGTTCAGTTCCGAGGACGCCGAGCGCGGGGACTACGCGCACTTCATGCTCAAGGAGATTTTCGAACAGCCGCAGACGGTTGAAAATGCGCTGCGCGGCCGCCTGGATTTTGAAGGCGCGACCGCCAAGTTCGGCGGGTTGAACATGACCGCCGCGGAACTCCGCTCGATCGATCGCATCGTCATCGCCGCCAGCGGCACGAGCTGGCACGCGGCATTGGTCGGCGAATACCTCATCGAGGAACTGGCGCACCTGCCCGTCGAGGTCGAGTTCGCCCACGAATTCTGCTATCGCAATGCGCCGCTCGAACGCGACACCGTCCTGCTCGTCATCTCGCAATCCGGCGAAACGGCCGACACCCTCGGCGCCTTGCGCGAGGCCAAACGCCGCGGACACCGCGCCCTGGCCATCGTCAACGTCGTCGGCAGCACCATCGCCCGCGAATCCGACGGCGGCATCTACATGCACGCCGGGCCGGAAATCGGCGTTGCGTCCACCAAAGCGTTTGTTTCCACGCTGACGGTTCTTTCATTGCTGGCGGTGCATCTGGGCCGGATGCGCATGCTTTCCGCGAACCGCGCGCTGGAAATTCTGCGCGCATTGGAAGCCGCGCCGAAGCAGATTGAAGGCCTCCTGGCGCAAAGCGACGGATTGAAAAAGCTCGCGCTGAAATATGCCAAGGCCGACGATTTCTTCTTTCTGAGCCGCGGCTACACATTCCCGATCGCGCTCGAAGGGGCGCTCAAGCTCAAGGAAATTTCCTACATCCACGCCGAAGGCTATTCCGCGGCGGAAATGAAGCATGGACCGATTGCGTTGATCGATGCCAACACTCCGACGGTCTTCCTCGTCCCGCAGGATTCGATGTACGACAAAACGATGGCAAACCTGGCGATGATCCGGGCGCGCAAAGGCCCGATCATTGCGTTGGCAACGGAAGGCGACAAACAGATCAAGAACGTGGCCGATGACGTGATTTATCTGCCGCCGACGCTGGAACCGGTCTGTCCGATCCTGGCGACCGTGCCGCTGCAATTATTCGCCTACCACATCGCCGTCGCCCGCGGCTGCGATGTCGATAAACCGCGCAACCTGGCCAAGAGTGTGACGGTGGAGTGATTCCGCTTGGATTCGAGGCTCGTTGCAGAAGAACAATAAAGTTGGAAACTGAACGAAGGGCCATCGTCGTTCCTCAAGTCAATCGGCTGCATCGCGGACTGGCAGTCCACTTTGGGCGACTTTGTCACCGGCCGTGCCCGGCGCATTCAGCCTGGGGTGTTTTCTCTGGATGATTTCGGCTGAAGCCTTAAACTGTTTCCGCACGTCAATCCATTGTGAAATATCAACGACTCTTTGTTTGCGGTCTTGGCCTGGGACTGCTCCTGCCGCCGGCGATATTTGCGAAACCAGTCAGCGTGGAATCCGCCGCCGGAATCACGGCGCAAATCGATCCGGTTTCAGGCCGCTATGGGGTGGTGGCGCGTCAACCCGCCTGGACTTTTGCCGGCGACCTCGGCCAGCCGGCGCGGCAGGTCTCGGCCCGAAGCGGCAAGGACCGACTCGGCGCGTATCAGGAAATTCGTTTCACCTGGCGGACGAATGTTTTGCTCACCGGCAGCATCCGGGTTTATGACGTCCGGCCGGTGGCGCTGTTCACACTCGAGTGCGAGGAGGCGGTCCATGACCAGGAATTGGCCCGGTTCCCGCAGTTCAGGACCTTTCCCGCCGGGCTGCATCATTTCAGTTTCGAGAACCGGGTGTTCGCGCCGCCGCGTTTCGCGCTGGAAACAAACGGCACCCCGTGGCTTATGTTTGACGACCAGGCCGGCGCGGCGATCCTTTCCCCGGCGGACAATTTCATGATCGCCTGCATGCAGGGCGACGGGGAGCACGAGATGGCGAGCGGGCTGAACCTGAGCGTCCGCGAATTGCCCGCGCATTTCAAACACGCCACGCTGCTGGCTTTTGGGGACGGCATCAACACCACTTGGGACGCCTGGGGCGCGGCGCTCACCGATTGGGTGGGGCGGAATCGTCCGGCGAACGACGTGGACATCGGTTTGCGCTATCTCGGTTACTGGACGGACGCCGGCGCGGTTTATTATTATCATTACGATCCGGCGCTGGGCTATGCGGGCACACTGGAAGCGCTGGTGCGTCACTATCGCGAGCGGGAAATCCCCATCCGCTATTTGCAACTCGACAGTTGGTGGTATTACAAAACCCTCACCGACCCGGAAGGGAGGACCGGCCGGGCCAAAGACGCCAAACTACCGGAAGGGGAATGGAACCGCTACGGCGGCCTGCTGAAATACGAGGCCCACCCGGGGGTGTTTCCAGACGGCCTGGCGGCGTTCCAAAACAAAATCGGACTGCCGTTCATTACCCACAACCGCTGGATTGACCCGGCCAGCCCTTATCATGAGCAATACCGCATTTCCGGGGTCGCGGGCGTTGATCCGTTGTGGTGGCGAAAAATCATGAACTACATCGCCGACAGCGGCGTGACCTGTTACGAGCAGGACTGGCTGATCGCCATCTACAACCATTCACCGGAATTGGCGGGCACGCCCGGTGCCGGGGATGATTTCACCGGGGGCATGGCGCAGGCGGCCAAGGCCCGCGGCCTGAGTTTGCAATACTGCATGCCGTTGCCGCGCTTTTTCCTTCAAGGCGCGCGTTACGACAACCTCACGACCACACGAGTCTCCGGCGACCGTTTCGAACGCGCCCAATGGGATCATTTTCTCTACACGTCGCGGCTCGCCAATGCGCTGGGCATCTGGCCGTGGGCGGATGTCTTCATGAGCACCGAGACCAACAATCTTTTGTTGGCGACATTGTCCGGCGGCATGGTCGGGGTTGGCGATGCCATCGGCGCGGAGAACAAGGAAAACCTGATGCGCGTGGCGCGGCCTGACGGGGTGCTGGTAAAACCCGATGCTCCGTTGCTGCCGTTGGATGATATTTATGTGGCGGAAGCCGCTGGCAAGAAGCCGCCGATGGTGGCTTGGACGCATAGCGACCAGGGTTTGCTGCGGACGGCTTACCTGTTTGCCTACAACCGCCAGAAAGCCGGTTCCGAGACCGGCTTTACCCCGGCGGCCCTCGGTTTCAAAGGCCAGGTCTGCGTGCTCAACGCACGTTCGGGAGCCGCGCAAAACCAATCCGCCGGCCAGCGCTTTGCCTTCACGCTGAATCCGGACGAAACGGCGTATTATCTCGTTGTCCCCGTCGGGCAATCCGGCCTGGCGTTTTTTGGCGACGAGGCGAAATATGTTTCCAATGGACGCCAGCGCATCGCCGCGCTGGAGGACGCACCGGGCCGGTTGAGTGTCAAGGTCACCTTTGCCCCCCATGAAAAGCCGGTGCGCCTGTTCGGTTATGCCCTGCTCGCTCCCACGGTCACGGCGCAAAGCGGTGCGGCAGGAGATTTGAACTACGACGCCGCGAGCGGTCGGTTCAGCGTGGAAGTTTCTCCGGCGGCGACGGTGAATCACGGCCGGGACCCGACGCAAACCGCCGTCGTCGAATTCACCGGCATTGGGCATTAGAAGCCATCTCATAAACACAGCAAAGGGTGGGGCGAACGTCCTCGCGCCTGCGCCGCCGAAGCGGCTTCGTCGCCGCGAAGGCGCGAGCCGTTTCGCTTCAAGAATGGGGCGGCTCGTCAGGAGCCTCGCCCCACCGGACACCATTTGTGAGATGGGTTGTAGAGCCTCGGGCATTTTTCACTGCCCGCCCTCGCTCCGTCGAAGGCGGAGAGGAAGAAACCGCGGGATCGGAGAAGTTCCTGGCAACCGGGCTGGAGCGTCCTTTAAAAATCGACGGTCGGAGCAAAACGGGCGCAGCTTTTGGCGACAGCTTTTGGAGTGCGCGAGGGCCAGTGACAAAGTCGGGGTAAATTATTGCGAAGACGGAGCCGGTTGACAACCGGCGACCCCGTAGAAACTGGGAGGCGTTGGGCGACAGTGTCGGCCACTTGCCTGGATTTTCCCTATATTGGTGCCTCGTGCAACCTGGCCGGCCGATTTAGGAGACAACTTCTACTGCTTCTGGGTGGTCAAGGTCAGGAGCGCCGGAGTCAAACCCTCCGAGCTCACCGTCAGGTTGATCGTTCCGGGAACCAGCGTTGATTGAATGACGATAAGCGCTTTCCCTTTGTAAGCTTTCCTGCTGGCTGCTTTAAAGGGTTCATTGCTCGTCCAGTCGCCGCTTGCGACACCGAGGCTTCTCCCCGGACCGGTCATGGAAAACTTAACCGAATTGGTGGCGGTGAAAATGAGGTTGGCGTCCGCATCCCCGATATCAACTTCGATGCAGGAGGCATCATTCCCATCGGCATAGAGGGTGGTGCGATCGGGCTTGAGCGTGATTTTCGCGGGAGCGCCCACGGTCTTGATGCTGTCCGTGGCCGCCTCCTTGCCGTTTTTGAAGCCGATTGCCTTGATCACGCCGGATTCCCACGGGACATTCGTCCATTGCATTATCCCATTTGTCGCGAAATCACTCGATTGTTGGGTCCCAATTTTTGTGGAGTTGACGTAGAGATCGACGCTGTCGCAACTGGTATAGGTTACCACGCTGACGGGTCCGGTCTGGTTCCAATTCTCGGCCAGATTGGGGATGGCGCGTCCATTTCCCGTGCCATTGCCGATCGCAATATGGACCATGGGCAAATCGCTCCATTGGCTCTGCTGATAATAGAACCATGGTTTGCGGAAGAGGCAATTATCGAGGAAGCCGCTGGTCCCGCCCAGTTTCTTTTTGGCTTCGCCAAGATAATCCACGCCCGTCCACAAATGATGACCCACCACATAGCTGGCGTCCCTCACCGAATACCAGGTGGGGACATTTCTGCCGGGGACCGCGTACGGATCTTGTTCGGTGCCGCATAGCACGGCGTTCGTATTGATCGAGTGAATGGCGCCGTAGAGGAAGTCCTGGTAATTGACGCCGACAATATCTTCGACATCCGCCAGCGCGGCAAAGCCAGGGGCGTCGTTCCACCCCGAAACGCACGCATGAGTGTAAGGACGGGTGTTGTCGAGCTTCTTGGCAAATGGAACCAGGTGCTTGAGGGTGTCGGGAATGTAAGCAGGTATCTTGGCAGCGGCCACCACCTCATTGCCCAGGCTCCACATCACAATGCTGGGATGATTCCTGTCCCGTTCGATGAACGAAGTGAGGTCCTTTTGCCAGACCTTGTCAAAATCCGCATAATACGAACCCGCGTTGGTCTGGGACCATTTGTCACAAAATTCATCCATCACCATCATGCCCAATTGATCGCAATAGTCGTAAAACTCCGGGCTTTGCGGATTGTGCGACGTCCGGATGGAAGTGCAACCTGAAGCCAGCAACTCTTTAATGGTTCGCTCCCACATGACATCCGGCACGGCGGCTCCAGCCGGAACCAGCGTGTGATGGATGCATACGCCCTTCAACTTGGCCGAAACGCCGTTGATGGTGAAACCTGCGCCGGCCGTGTACCTCAGTTTCCGAATGCCGAACGGGCTTACGTAGTCATCGGTCGGCGTCGTCTTGTTCAGTATCCGAGAATAGGCATAGTAACGCACCGGGGTTGAAGGCGACCAGAGTTTGCAGTTGGAGAGGGAGAGCGTCTGCACGCAGGTGTTCGTGCTTTTCGCATGGAGCTTGATGGGCGTTGCGACCGTCTGCAGAGCGTTGCCGTCTTCGTCGTAAATCGTCGTTTCCACAGTGCGCTTCTGCCGGGTCGCCAGATCATTCACCACATCGGTCTGGACCCTGATCTGCGATTGCGCCACCGCCACTGCGGGTGTGGTCACGGCCGTCCCCCAGTTTTCGATATAGACCCTGTCGGTGGCGATCAGCCACACATGACGATAAATGCCGGTTCCGGAATAGAAATGCGAACGGCGGCTCGTCTGGTTGTCCACAAATACCGCTAGCACATTGTCACCCGTGGCATTGAGGTGCGGCGTCAGATCGCAACAAAAGCTGACATACCCGAATCGCTGGCTGCCGACCTGGTGGCCGTTCAAGTAGATCTTCGAGTCATGGTAAACTCCGTCAAATTGGACGATGACTTTTTTCCCCGCAAACCCTGGAGGAAGGGTGAAATGTTTCCGGTACCAGCCGATGGCGCCGGGATCATTATTTGTCGTGCTGATCTGCGTGATGCTCATGTCGTGGGGAACACTCGTCGTGGCCCAAGCCGCATCATCGAATGCCGCTGCCTCCGCCCCGGCAATATCTCCGGTCTGCACTTTCCAATCTTCATCTATCCGCAGCTTGATGCGGCTTTTAAGATACTTCCCCTCG
This sequence comes from uncultured Verrucomicrobiota bacterium, assembly GCA_964520205.1. Taxonomy (GTDB): domain Bacteria; phylum Verrucomicrobiota; class Verrucomicrobiia; order Limisphaerales; family BOG-1460; genus CAZFOA01. Next base: position 13,295 of record CAZFOA010000062.1, read on the forward strand.
AGTCGCTCGGTCGGCGTCGCCTGGACATTGCCTGGCATGAGGAAAAATATCGCAAAAAGCATTGAAACAGCGCACACAGTGGAATTTCGCATAGTTTGCTTTGGCAGGAATTCGCCTTTCACGCAGCTTCCCTGTTGACGTTGGGCGGCTGTGGGAGAATGGATCTTATGCTCACATTGATTCTGGCGACACGCTGTCAAACTGGGCGGAGATTGTCAACAAGCAGCGATGCCGGGCAGTGGCCGAATTTGGAGATCTCGGAGCGCGGAGCATTGCTCCGCCAGGATAAGCATCGAGTCCGCGCGAAGCAATGCTCCGCGCTGCAGTCAGATTAAGACACTACCCGATGCGGCACGCCGCGAAAGTTTTTTGGGGGGGAAGGGCGTTCGAACGGATCACGGTTTAGTGATTGCAGAACGCCCTCTTCCGACCTCCGGCCTCCGGCTAGAGCCGTTTCAACGCGGCCAGGACCGGGTTGGTCTCGGTTTTCCAGTCGGGTTCTTCGGTGCGGACCGAAGGATTTTCGCGAAAAGTAGACTCGCCAGGATTGGAAGGGTCGCCATCCGGAAGCGGACAGTTTCCGGGCGCCTCACGAAAGTAAGGCCCGGTCACGTGAACCCACTTCTCGGACGAAGGAGGACGGCCGGTGGTATTTTTGCAGACGCGCCACAGCCCGTCTTCACATGCTTCCATGACCAAGGTATTGTTTAACGACATAACTTTTCGATTGAGTTGAGTTTGGGGGGATTGTCACCTTCTGTTCGTGGCGGTGAGCAAAGCTTTGTTTCTGGCGAAAAGGAGAAAGAAGCCCAGGCCGACCGTCGCCCAGACCCTGGGTTCGGGAACCGGTGCGATATCGGCGGCGGCGGCGCCGTTAAGGTTGGTGGATCCCAGCTGCATGGGCCTGCTCTCCGACTGAACCGGAACCTTCGGCACAGAGATTGTCAGCGGGACATTGGCCTGGGCATCGAGCAACAAAATCCCATCGCCGTTCCGGCCGTGGATAGCGGCTGCCCTCGAGGCCAGGTTTGGATCCGCGGCGCAAATGAGGAGCCCGAGGCAGACGAATGTCTTGAGAGAAGACAGGCGCAAATGACTTCGTGTGGTTTTCATAAGTTCAAGAACTTTGATGCTGTGACTCCGGCGAACCAGCGAGCCGCCGGTTGATTCCTTCCCGCAAATCCTCAAGCATGACCGGTTTGCTGATGATCAAATCCACTCCCGCCATGCTCTCGTGGGTGGGCGCGTTGCCGGTGATCATGATGACCGGTTGATTCGGCTCGATCGCCTTGATCGCGGCGGCCAGTTCGTCTCCTTTCGTTCCCGGCATGGCGTAATCCATGAAAACCAGGTCGAATTTGCCCTGCTTGAAAAGGACCAAGGCCGCGTTGGCGCTGTTCGCCACCTGCACTTGATGCCCGTCAAACGACAGCATCAACCGGATGCAATCCGAGACGAGGGGTTCGTCATCGACAACCAATAACCTGAGCGTCCGACCGGCGGCGGAGGCCATTTGAGTTTTAGGCTGAGGATGCATTGGATCAGTGATCTAAACTTTGGATGTGGCCAGGAAACGAACGGATGGCTGATGGCTTTGTTTTCACCGGTTTAAAAGTTGATTGGGATGATGGGATATTCTCCAGCTTGAGACGAATCGGCAGTGTCCGGTTCAATCTCGAACGGCGCATACGCCCGCACGCAAACCGGGCAGGCCGGCACTCCGTAATAACTGACCGCGTCGCGCAGCTTTATTCTCTTGCCGCAATTCTTGCATCGGTAAGTGGTGTTGGGGTCGAGTGCCGGTTGCACCGCCTCCTGCCGCGCCTCAACCCGTCCATCAACTTCGGGTTGGCGGTTGTGGGCATTCTCGCGCGACCGTCTGGCGACAATCGCGACATCGATCCCATTCGGCACTTCGGTGGGAACGTCGCCGGCGGCGCAGGATGTCACCGGTCTGAGGTGAGCAGTCAAGGCCGGGCTCGGAGTCAAATTCGTCTTCATCTTCATATCTCGTCGATCTTGACCCCGCCTACTGCACCCGAAACGCCAGTACCGGTGCCAGGCGAGCGGTTTTCCCCCGGAAATAATCCCGGTGAAACCCTGGGGTCCAGAACCTACGCGATTCAACCGGACCGAATCCAAATCGGCAGTGAACGATCCGCGTCCTAACTACCTTTTGAAAAACGATTTCGGCTTGAATCCCGAAGGTCAGACGGTTGAGCCAATAGGACAACCTGAACACCTGCCGGGGCATCAAAATCATCCCGAGAGAGCCGCCAAACCTCGTGGGAGATTGAATGGAACCGGGGAAGTTGGCATGGCACAGTTTTTTGGGCCCGGATTGTCCAGATACAATACTGGCCGTGTCCCGGTTCAGCACACGGACGATGAGACAGTTGCGGAGCGCGCGCCCTTTAACGATCTCTTGGGTCGCGTCTCGACGCGCTCCTGACCCCGACTTCCAATCCATCTCGGGTTGCGTCCCACTCATAAACGGAGTTGCGCTCGGCGTGGCGTTATGTCAAAGCTATGCCCGTTCGAAGTTCAGAGCGTGTGCGAATCGAGTTGTCGTTGAAGTCATTGTTGAAATCAGGGCTGGACTCGGATTCGACGAGGAAAAGCGTGAACGGACGGAACACTGGTATTAAGTCACTGTTATCTGAATTGAAATAATTGTTTTAAACATGAACTCAGCACTTCAAGACCTCTCGGCCAGGGAACTCAGAAAAATTGCCAACCTCAAAGACAAAATTGAGGCACTTCAGAGCGAGCTTGGGAAAGCGCTGGCCAAGGCGGGTGGACCGGTTGCCAAGCCAGGCAGGAAACGACAGCGCAAGATGAGCGCGGCGGGCAGGGCCAGGATTTCGGCGGCTGCAAAGGCGCGATGGAAAAAGGTGAAAGCCGCAGGGAAGACAAGATTATAGATTTCAGTCCGGCTCAGAAATCTTTTTCCGCCTCATTTATCAGTTTCGATGAGGGAACAGAAGCGTAGGAAAACCGCGCACTGCACCCAATAAGTTAATTTCGCGGACCGCCGTAAAACCCTGGTTCGCGAAATCGACTTTTGATTCGTTGGGTTGCCAATTTGCGCCACGAGGACCGT
>CAZFOA010000063.1:0-16328 GCA_964520205.1 uncultured Verrucomicrobiota bacterium
TATCTCGATTTCAACAAGCGCCCGTTGAAGGACCTCAAGGGGCCCTTCTACTCGACGCCGCTGACGCACCGCACCGATGGCGAGTGGGATTTGTTGCGCTGGTGGAGAGACCCGACGGAGCCGACGACCGGGATGCGGCCGGATGACGAGTGGGATTTGATCAAGATGTCGAAGAACCCGGACGTGTCGGTGCGGATGCGCGGGGTGATGGAGAAGTGCACGTTCTGCGTGCAGCGGATCGAGCAGGCCAAGATCGCGCAAAAGGTCAAGGCCGGCGCCTCCGGAGACGTGCGGCTGAAAGAGTCCGAGGGCACGACTCCGAAACCCGCGTGCCAGCAGGCATGTCCGGCCGGAGCCATCGTGTTCGGCGACATCAGCGATCCGGACAGCCGGGTGTCCCGGCTCAAGGCGCAGGAGCGGAACTATTCCGTGTTGGACAATCTGTTCACGCGGCCGAGAACGACTTATTTGGCGCGGGTGCGGAATCCGAACCCGGCGATGCCGGATTATCGCGAGCTGCCGGCGAGCCTGCAGGAATTCGAGCATCAGTCGGGCGATCCTTTTGAAAAATCCGGCGAAACTCCGGATGCCGCAGGAAAGGAACACGCCCATGGCTGAGCAAGCGATGAGCGCAAAACTGCCGTCCGTTCCGAAGGAACTGGAACGCCTGCCGCTGGTGGCAAATCAGCGCGGGTTTGCGTGGATTTCCGACAAGATCGCGGGCCTGGCGGAGGGCAGGACGCCGTTGTGGTGGTGGGTGGCTTTTGTGCCCAGCCTGATGCTGGCAACCCTCCTGTTGTGCATGCTGGTTTACCAGATTTCCACCGGCGTCGGCGTGTGGGGCGATATGCGCCCGGTGATGTGGGGTTGGGACATCGTCAATTTCGTCTGGTGGATCGGCATTGGCCACGCGGGGACGCTCATTTCGGCGATCCTGTTTCTGTTGCGCCAACGCTGGCGCACGGGGGTCAACCGCGCCGCGGAAGCGATGACCATTTTCGCGGTCATGTGCGCGGGCATCTATCCGGCCATGCATGTCGGACGCGTGTGGTTTGACTGGTGGCTGTTCCCGTTGCCGAACTCGAACGGGCCGATCTGGCCGCAGTTCCGCTCGCCGTTGATGTGGGACGTGTTCGCCGTTTCGACCTACTTCACCGTGTCGGTGTTGTTCTGGTACATGGGACTGATCCCGGACCTGGCGGTGATGCGCGACCGGGCGAAAACCAAGGTACGGCAATTCCTTTACGGTTTGTTTGCGCTGGGCTGGACCGGGTCGAACCGGCATTGGAGCAACTATGAAAAGGCCTACCTGCTGCTGGCCGGGCTTTCGACGCCGCTGGTGCTCTCGGTGCACTCGATCGTGTCCCTGGACTTTGCGGTGTCGCAACTGCCGGGCTGGCACACGACGATTTTCCCGCCGTATTTCGTGGCCGGCGCGGTTTACTCCGGTTTTGGCATGGTGTTGACGCTGCTGGTGCCGCTGCGCAAGGTCTGCAAGCTCGAGGATGTGATTACAATGCGGCACATCGACGTCATGTGCAAGGTGACGCTGGCGACGGGATCGATCGTGGGTTACGCCTACTGCATGGAGTATTTCATCGCATGGTACAGCGGCAATCCGTATGAACGCTGGACGTTCTGGCACCGGATTTTCGGGACTTACTGGTATGGCGGCGCGGCGATGCTGGGTTTCAACGCGTTGGTGCCTCAACTTTTCTGGTTTAAATCGTTCCGGCGAAATCTGGTGGCGGTGTTCATCATTTCAATTCTGGTGAACATCGGCATGTGGTTCGAGCGGTTTGTCATTGTGGTGGGCTCTCTGTATCAGGATTTCCTGCCCGCCAACTGGGGTTATTACAAGCCGACGTGGGTGGACATCTGCACATTCATGGGCACGTTCGGACTGTTTTTCACGCTGTTCCTGCTGTTCATCCGGTTCTTGCCGTTGATCGCTGTTTCCGAGGTCAAAGGCGTGACTCCGCAGGCCGACCCGCATCACCCGCTCGGCGGGGCGAAGCACGAAGAAGCGGAGCCGGATGACGATTCGGGAATCTGACAATGAATGGCAAAGCAAAACCCTATGGCGTCATCGCCGAGTTCAAGACTCCGGCGGCGGTCATGAACGCAGCGCAGAAAGTCCGCAATGCGGGCTACACGCGCTGGGACGTGTTCACGCCCTTTCCCGTGCATGGGATGGACAAGGCGATGGGTTTGAAGAACTCGAAGGTGGGCTGGTTCACCTTCCTCGGCGGCGTGACCGGTTACACGAGCGGCATGTTGATGATTTGGTTCATGAACGATCTGAATTATGGAATTTCCGTCGGCGGCAAACCGATGTTCAGCCCGTTTTCGGCATTCCCGCCCTCCTATGAGTTGACCATTTTGTTCGGGGCGTTCGGGGCGCTGTTCGGTATGCTGTTCTTGAACCGCCTGCCCCGGCTGCATCATCCGCTGCTCAAAAACCGGCGGTTTGCCGCGGTGACGCACGACCGTTTTTTCGTGGTGATTGAGTGCGACGATCCAAAGTATGGCGAACCGGAAACCGTCAAGCTGCTGGAGCAGGCGGGCAGCAATCACGTCGAAATGGCGGAGGAATAATGCGCTACTTCCTGTTAATTTTTGTCGTGTGCGCCCTGGCGGTCGTGGGCATTGCCGGAAAACGCGGCAGCCTGTCGCGCAACCCGCCGCTGTACCTGTTCCCGGACATGCGCCGCCAGCTTAAGCTGCGACCGCAGGAAGCCAACGGCTTTTTCGCGAACGGTGTCAGTTCGCAGTTGCCCGTTCCGGGAACGATGGCGCGCGGCAAACCGATTCAAACGGCCGGCGGCCTGGTTTATCCCTACGAAGATTCCGCGGTCTTCACCGGCCGCGTGCCCGGGACGACGAATTTCGTTGAGAACAATCCTTTGGCGGTCACGGCGCAGTTGCTCCGGCGCGGACAGCAGCGGTTCACGATTTATTGTTCGCCCTGCCACGGTCAGGAAGCGGACGGAAACGGGATCACCCGAAAAATCGGCGCGATGGCGGTGGTGGCCAACCTGCACGACAAGCGCATCGTCGAGCTGCCGGACGGGGAGATTTTCAACACAATCAGCTACGGCAAGAATCTGATGGGCGCGTACGGTCCGAACGTGACGGTGGAAGATCGGTGGGCGGTGATTGCGTATTTGCGGGCCGTGCAATTGAGCTGGCTGGGAACGACCAACGACCTGCCGCCGGAACTGCGCGCCACCCTGAAGTAACCTATGAGTTCGCAAACCAAACGTGCAACGCCGCCGCCGCTGGACTTGTCCAGGTGGCGGAAAGCGCCGACGACGCTGATGGCCGCCGGCGGGACGCTCGTCCTGCTCGGGGCGCTCGTCAGTTTCAACCACGATGGCGGGCGGCAGTTCGCGTTTTCCTGGCTGCTCGCGTTCATGTTCTGCCTGAGCCTGTGTCTGGGGGCGTTGTTCCTGGTGCTCGTGCATCACCTGTTTGACGCCGGTTGGTCGGTGCCGCTCCGGCGTTTCAATGAGCATATCGCCAGCCTGCTGTTTCCGTGGATGGCGATTCTCTTTGTGCCGATCGCGTTGCTGGCGAAGAAGCTTTACGCCTGGATGGGGCCGGAACTGCAGGCGCATCCCGACCACGCGTTGCAGGCGAAACATCCCTTGTTCACCGTGCCGATGTTTTATCTCGTCAGCGCCGGCTGCTTTGGCATCTGGTGGGTGTTGACGCGCGGCCTGCGCCGGTGGTCGTTGAAACAGGATGAAACCGGATCGGCGGAGTGCACTTACAAAATGCGCGGTTACTCCTATTGGGGCATTTTCGCGTTTGCCGTGACGCTCACGCTGGCGGTGATCTTCTGGATGAAGGCGGAGCAGCACGAATGGTTCTCCACGATGTATGGCGTGATCTACTTTGCCAGCAGCGCCTGGGTGGCGCTGGCCCTGTCTTACGTGATCACCATGATCCTCCACCGGCAGAATGTCCTGACCGAGGTGCTGCACGAGCACCAGTATTATTTCCTCGGGTCGCTGATGTTCGCGTTCACGGTGTTCTACGCCTACGTCCATTTCTCGCAATATTTCATCATCTGGAACGCGAACATGCCGGAGGAAACCTTCTTTTACGTGATTCGCGATCGCGGAACGTGGTGGTGGATCGGAATCATCATCATCTTCGGCCATTTCTTCATTCCGTTTCTGGGACTGTTGCGAATCGATGTGAAGAGCCTCTTCCCTTACATGACCGCCATCGCGGCCTGGGCCTGGTTAATGCACTACTTTGATCTGTCCTTCAACATCATGCCGGTGCTGCACCCGGAAGGGTTTCCGTGGAAATGGATCTGGCTGGATTTCGGCTGCCTCGCGTTCATGCTCGGATTGCTGACGAAGGTGTTCCTGGCCAAATTCGCCGGCGCCCCGCCGTATCCGCTGAAAGACCCGCGCCTGATTGAAGCGATGGGGCATTATCACCCGGTGCCGACGCAGCTTTCGGGCGGGGAACTGGATGAAACGGACGATCTGCATGGCGCGCCGCGCCAGGATCCGGCCCAGTAAAAGCGCATGAATGCTCAATCCACTCCCTCCTGCAACTGCCGGGCCAAAGCGGCGTACGCCGTCGCCGTCGTCGGGGCGTTCCTGATTGTGGCCGCGCTGGTGTGGGCGATGCAACACTACACGCGGCCGGAACCGTTGAACGCAAACCGCGCCGCCGAGCGCGCCAAAGCCCTGGCGGAATTGCGCGCCGCCGAGGCCGAATCGCTCCACACCATCGGCTGGATTGACCCGGCCAAGGGAATCGTCCGGTTGCGGATTGAAGATGCGCTGAGCCTGGCGGAACAGGAATGGCGGAATCCGGCTGCGGGCCGGTCCAACCTGATCGAGCGCGAGGAAAAAGCCACGGCGGTGGCGCCCAAGGCACCCGAGAAGCCAAGCGCTTTTGAATAATCGGCCGCCGTTTCGATGAACGCGACTTCTCCCACGCCGCAGCCTGCCTCCACCGGTGGCAGCCGGGTCTCCACCGCCGAAATCGATGCGTCCTGCCGCGTGCCGTTGTTTGTCCTGTTCGTCGGCGCGGCCTTCTGGCTCGTGATCGCTTCGGCGTTTGCGCTGATGGCGTCGATTAAATTCCATTCGCCGGGTTTTCTCGCCCGGAGTGAATGGCTGACATACGGCCGGGTGCGCGCGGCGGCGTCCAGCGCGCAGCTTTACGGTTTCGCGCTGCCCGCCGGGTTCGGCGTCGCGCTTTGGATCCTCGCGCGACTGGGCGGCAGCCGCGTCTCGCAGCCTTGGATCATTGGCGTCGGCGGAAAAATCTGGAACCTGGGAGTGCTGGTGGGTGTGGCCGGGATTTTGGCGGGCGACAGCACTGGATTTGAGAATCTGGAGATGCCGCGGTATGCGGCCGTGTTGTTGTTTTTGGGCTATTTAATGATCGGATTATGGACTGCGCTCACGCTGCATGACCGGCGCGGGGGCCGGCTGGCTCCTTCGGCCTGGTTCCTGATCGCCGCGTTGTTCTGGTTCCCGTGGATTTATTCGACCGCGAACCTGCTGCTGCTGGTGTGCCCCGCGCGCGGGATGATGCAATCGGTCATTGCCTGGTGGTTCGCCAATAATTTGACTTTTGTCTGGCTGGCCCTTGCCGGCCTCGCGGCGTTTTTCTATTTCATCCCGGAATTCGCCGGGCGCGCCTTGCACAGCGAGCACCTGGCGGCTTTCACGTTTTGGACGCTGCTGCTGTTCGCCAGCTGGTGTGGAATTCCCGCCGGCGCGCCGGTGCCGGCGTGGATGCCGGTGGTCAGCAGCATCGCGACCGTGCTGACCGCGGTGACGTTGATCTCCCTCGGGTTGAACATTTACGAAACCAAACGCGGCGCTCAATCGAAATCGGCGGCCCCGGATTTCGCCCCGGCGTTTATTTATTTTGGACTGGGCATGTTTCAGCTTGCCGGCTTGGCCAGGATCCTCGGCGCCTTCCCCGAAGTGGGTCTCGTCACCCGCTTCACCTGGTTCACGGTGGCGCAATCGCAACTCAATTTGTACGGCTTCTTCGCGATGACGATGTTCGGCGCGATTTATTACATCGTGCCCCGGGTCGCGGGAATCGAATGGCCCTGCGCCGGCTCGGTGCGCTGGCATTTCCGGCTGGCGGCGCTCGGGTTGGTCTTGTTCGTGTTTCCGCTGGCCGCCGGCGGCGTCGCGCAGGGCCTGAAGTTGAACTCACCGCTGGCGTTTGCGGACGTGACCCAAGCGACGCTGCCCTTTCTGCGCGCGAGCACGCTGGGTGATTTGCTGATGGCGGTCGGTCATTTGCTGCTGGTCGCCAATCTGATCCGCCTGGCGGTGCGTTACGGGCGGATTCACTTCGTGCCCATCTGCAAATCGGCCACTGCAGAGTTGAAACCCGCGGAGGTGAAACCATGAACTCCGGTCCGCTGGTTTTCCTGGCGGCGTTTTTCGCGCTGGCGGCTTCGTGGTGCGGTTTCGTGCTGACACCGCAAATCCAGATTGGCCGCCAGCCGCAGGAGACCAATCGGGTGAACGGGGCGGAGTTGTATCCCCAGGCGCGGCCCGGGCTGGCGCGGCAGGGGTTGGATGTTTATCGCGCCGAAGGATGCGCCGCCTGCCACAGCCAGCAGGTGAGTCAGACCGGAACGATGTGCGACGTGGTCCTGACCGACGCCGGAACCAATCAAGCGGGTTTGGTGAATGCCTTGATCCAGACGGGCCAGGGCAAATCCAGTCCCGGACAGTTTTTGTCCGGACTGCCCAAGCCGGTTCTGGAAGGTGTGGATTTGGACCGGGCCAATTCCCTCGCCAGCCTGCTGAAATCGGCCGGAGCCAAGGCAGCCGTCAGCGTGGTGCCGGTGGGTCCGGACATCGCCCGCGGCTGGGGCAAGCGGCGGACCGTGGCTGCGGACTACCTTTTTGATTATCCGGTGATGGTGGGTTCCCAGCGCGTCGGGCCCGATCTGGCCAATGTGGGAGTTCGACTGCCGGATGCGAACTGGCAGTTGCGGCATCTTTACGCGCCGCGGAGTGAAGTGAAGGATTCGCTCATGCCGCCATACCGCTTCCTGTTCGAGAAACGAAGCATCGGGCGGCAACCCTCGCCGGATGCCTTGCAGCTTGGCCCGGGGTTCGCGCCGCCGCCGGGTTTTGAGATTGTTCCCCAGCCTGCGGCCCGGGCGCTCGTGGCTTATTTGTCCAGCCTGCGCGCGGACACGCCGCTGTTTGAAGCGCCTTTGACCGTTGCTTCCGCAGCGGTTTCAGCGGCGGCCACCAACACGCCCGCGAAATGAGCCTGGAACCGAACCAACCGATTTCGAATGCCCCGAACCCGAGCGAATCGCAGTCCCGAGGCGCGGTGGTGCCGGTCTGGTTGATCGTGGCGCTGGCGCTGTTGGTGTATTGGGGAGCGCTGTACTTCGATGAACACGGCGCCTGGTTCGACGCCAACGTGTATGCGCCTTACCAATCGCTGGCGGAACTCGAACGGTATCAACCCCGGAGCGAAGGCCCGGATCTTGCGCGGGGCAAACAGGTTTTTGAAACGGTTTGCGCGCTGTGCCACGGGGTCAACGGCGAAGGCAAACCGGGGCAGGCGCCGCCATTGGCGGGTTCGGAATGGGCCCAGGGAGTTCCCGACCGCATGATTCGGATTCCGTTGTATGGCCTCTCCGGTCCGGTGAATGTCAAGGGCCAGGAATTCAATTTGGCCATGCCGGCCATGGGCGCCGCGCTTTCGCCGGAGGATCTGGCGGCGGTGCTGACTTACATCCGCACCTCCTGGGGCAACAAAGCCTCGCCGATCACGGCCGAACAGATCGCCGCCATCAAGACCAAAGTCGGCAACCACTCCCAGCCCTTCACGGCCGGTGAGTTGAACAGCATCCAGTAACTTCAGATCCCCGTTCCCAAGGCATGGATAGCGAATCAGAGGCGGCACAGCCATTGGATTTTCGGGAGCCCGAGCGCCGCCATCCTCACCCGCCCGCGCGATCTTCAATCCGGCGGATTGCCCAGCGGGCGTGTTCGGCGATCAACGGTTCGGGATCGCTGGCAGCCTTTTGCAAAGCGGGCAGGGCGGAAGAGGCTCCCACGTTGCCCAGAGCGACGGCGACATTGCGCAGCAGGCCGCGCCGTTTCGTCCGCAGAATCGGCGTTTCGGCGAAACGGCGTTTGAAGCCGGATTCATCGAGGGCGAGCAGTTCGAGCAGGTCCGGCGCGACGAGGTCCGGACGCGCGTGGGTTTTCATCAGATTCCCCTCGCGCGCAAACCGGTTCCAGGGGCAAACCGCCAGGCAATCGTCGCAGCCGTAAATGCGATTGCCGATGGCCGGGCGCAATTCCACGGGGATGGGACCTTTTAATTCGATGGTGAGGTAGGAAATGCAGCGGCGGGCATCGAGTTGAAACGGCGCGGTAATGGCGGCCGTGGGGCAGGCGGCGATGCAACGGGTGCAGGAACCGCAACGATTCTTCTCCCGCGCATCCGGCTCCAGTTCGAGTGTGGTGATAATTTCCGCCAGGAAAATCCAGTTGCCAAAGCGGCGGCTGATCAGGTTGGTATGTTTGCCGATGAAACCCAGGCCGGCGCGTTGCGCGAAGTCGCGTTCCAACAGCGGGCCGGTGTCCACATACCACAGCGAGCGCGTGCCTTCGCGGCCCAGACCGTTCATGAAGCCCGCGAGCTGCCTCAGGCGCCCACCGAGGACGTCGTGGTAATCCCGGTAACGGGCGTAACGGGCGATGAGGCCGTGAAGCGAGGAGCTTGGAGCATGAGGGTCAGGCTCTCGACGCTCGGCGCTTGACCCTCGACTTTCGTGTGAGTAGCTCGCCGCGAGCGTGAGGATGCTCTTGGCGTCCTGGAGCACTTGGCGCGGTTCGACGCGTTTCGGGGCATTGCGTTCGAGATAGGCCATTTCGCCGTGCATTTTCTTCGCAAGCCAACGCTGGAATTGGGGGGCATGGTCCGGCGGTTGCGCCGTCGTAAAACGGCAATCATCGAACCCCAGTTCGCGCGCGCGGTGCCGGATGTCGTCTTTCATCTAAGCGCCGCCCGGGGCCGATTGAAACTGGTGGACGATCTGCTGCGCCACTTCCCGGATGGAGCGCATTTCGGTATTCACCAGGATATCGGCCTGGCGATAATGCGGCTCGCGAATCTCGAGCAGCTGCCGGATTTTGGCCGGCGGGTCGGGGTCGTTTAAGAGCGGCCGGTGGGTCTGGCCCCGCACCCGTTCCCAGATTTTTTCCGGCGAAGCCCAGAGGCAAACCACCAGGGCGTGCGTTTTCAGGCTGGCCAGATTCTCTTCCTGGGCCGGCAGACCGCCGCCCGTTGAAATCACGGTTCTCCGGCGCAAGGCGAGTTCCTCGACGATCCGCCGCTCCCATTCGCGAAAGGCCGGTTCGCCGTCCCGGGTGAAGATTTCGTTGATCGTTTTCCCGGCCCGCGTTTCGATCATGTGATCGGTGTCGAGAAAAGAAAAATGCAGCTGGCCGGCCACGAGTTGTCCGACGGAAGACTTGCCCGTGCCCATAAAGCCGATCAGCGCAATGTTGTCGAGGCGGCGCACGGTGTTCACGGCATTGACTTAGCCGATTCCCCTCGCGTTGGCACGCAGTTTTCTTGGGGAAACGGCGGCGCGGTTCAGATGTTGAAGTCGAAGGGGTTGACGGGTTCCTGTTGCAACCGGCGCGAGCGGTCGCAGAGTTCGGCCACGGTCACGCGCTCCATGATTTTTACCACCACTTCGCGGACCTCTTTCATGACGCTGCGGATGGCGCAGCGGGATTCGTCGGGGCAGGAACATTTCTCGTAGAACCGTTCGCTGACGCAGCTGACCGGCGCCAGGGCGCCTTCGATGTGCCGGACGGCGGTGGCGAGGTTGATTTCCTCCGGCCGGCGCGAAAGACGGTAGCCGCCGGACACACCGCGCTTGCTTTGCACGACGCCCGCCGATTTGAGGTCGTTGAGGATTTGCTCGAGAAACCGTTTGGGGATGTTTTGCTGGTCGGAGATGGTTTGGATGCGCACGACCGGCTTGTCGTAGTTCAGGCCAAGCACCAGCAACGCCCGCAACGCATATTCCCCTCGAACAGTTAACTTCATGACACTAGGATATAATCTACATCAAAAATATCAAGAATTACTTAATGCTCAATAAACATGCAGAAACATTGGATCAAAAAACATTTATATCTCTATTGACATTATAGAGATTAAAGATATTCTGGCGCCACAGTCGGTGATAGACCGGGTCAAATTATGAAATCGACAGAACAACAAACCGGATTGGAGCCTGCGAATGCGGGCAGCGGGTTATGGGTGGAAACGGTCCGCCAGCAGGTCGGCTCGTTGAGCTTTGGCGTGGTGCAGATCGTGGTGCACGAGGGCCGGGTGGTGCAAATCGAGCGGACTGAAAAGGTGCGGTTGACGAACCCGGTTGCGGCTTCGTCCGGAATCCGGTAATTCTGTCGTCCAGACGACTGGAGGACTCAAATTGAAAACAGTAGACCGACCAAATCATTGGAGTGAAGCTGAAATGAAAACAACCATGAACCTCAAACGAACCCTACTCCTGTTAACGCTCGCCGGCGCCGTGGCCGGGCCATGCGTTTGGGCCGATGATTCGACCAACGACATCCAGGCTCTCAAACAACAAATCGAACAACTCGATCAGAAGGTGCGCGATCTCGAGCACAAGCAGGAACAGGCGGCTGATGATTCCGCGGCCAAGGCCAAGGACCAGCAAATCCAGGACCTCGACCAGAAGGTGCGCGTGCTGGAGCGCCAGCGCGAGTTGGACGCCGAGGCGGCCGATGCCAAGTCCAAGGACGCCGCCAAAAGCACCCCGGTCATCACCGCAGGGGCGGGCGGTTTCAGCTTTCGGTCTGCCGACACGAATTTCGTTTTGGCCTTGCACGGCGTGCTGCAGGCGGACAGCCGCACGTTTTTCAAAGACGGCGGTGCCAAGGGCAACGACGGATTCATCCTGCGCCGGGCCCGGCCGATTCTCCAGGGAACGGTATTCCGGGACTTCGATTTCCTGTTCGTGCCGGACTTTGGGGGCACCACGGTGCAGATATTTGATGCTTCCCTGAATTACCGCTACCGCCCGGAACTGCAGGTGCTGGCCGGGAAATTCAAATCGCCGGTCGGGCTCGAGAGCCTGCAGTCGGACGTCAACGTATTGTTCAATGAACGATCGTTGGCCACGGACCTGGTGCCGAATCGCGACCTGGGCGCGGAGCTGCATGGTGACTTTGCCGATGGCGTCGTCAGTTACGCCGCCGGGATATTCGACGGTGCGACCGACTATTCGGGCACGACGACCAACGCGGACTATCAGGACAACAAAGCGTTTGCCGGGCGTTTGTTTTTCCAGCCGTTCAAAAAGACCTCCGTCTCGGCGCTGCAGGGGTTCGGATTTGGAGTCGGGGGCAGTTACGAGGTGGATCGCGCGTGGACCAACACGGCGTCCACCGGCCTGACGCCGGGCTACACGACGGACGGACAGCAGAAGTTTTTCGCTTATACCAACGGCGTCGTGGGCAATGGCCGTCACTGGAGAGTTTCGCCGCAGGGCTATTATTACTACGGGCCGCTCGGCGTGTTGGGGGAATATGTGATTTCCGACCAGCAGATCCGGAACGTGACCCGCGGCTTGTCGACGGACGTCCACAATACCGCCTGGGAAATATCCGGCGGCTGGGTGCTGACGGGCGAGGACGCTTCCTACTCGGGCGTCACGCCGAGACATCCGTTCGATCCGTTGAACGGTTATTGGGGCGCGTTCCAAGTGGTGGGGCGATATGCGGATTTGAGCATCGACTCGTCGGCGTTTCCGAACTTTGCGAATCCGGCGTCTTCGGCCTCGGAAGCGAAGGCCTGGGCCGCCGGTTTGAACTGGTACCTCAATCGCAACATCCGCGTTAACACGAGTTTCTCGCGCACCACCTTTACCGGCGGGACCGGCAGCGGTGCGACGGTGACGAAGCAGCCGGAAAACGTCTTTTTCACCCGGATACAATTAGGGTTTTAACCCGGCAACCGCCGTTTCCTTGTGCCAATATGAAAACACTGTTGAACCTCTTCACGGTCCTGGGCTGCGCGCTGATCGCGGTCGCCCAGGCAAAGGAAGTCAAGATACTGAACGTGTCTTACGATCCCACGCGCGAACTGTATCAGGATTACAACGCCGCGTTTGCCAGGTATTGGACCGCGAAGTCCGGCGATACGGTAATCGTCCAGCAATCCCACGGCGGTTCCGGCAAGCAGGCGCGGTCCGTGATCGACGGGTTGCCCGCGGACGTGGTCACGCTGGCGCTGGCGTACGACGTGGATGCCCTTTACGAAAAGGGGAAGCTGATTCCGCGGGACTGGCAGACGCGGCTGCCGAACCACAGCACCCCCTATACCTCGACCATCGTGTTCCTCGTCAGAAAAGGCAATTCGAAGGGAATCAAAGACTGGGACGACCTGGTGAAGCCGGGGGTTTCGGTCATCACGCCCAACCCGAAAACCTCAGGCGGCGCGCGCTGGAATTACCTGGCGGCATGGGGTTACGCGTTGAAGAAGTACGGCAACGATGACGCCCGGGCGAAGGATTTTGTGGCGCGCCTTTTCAAGAACGTTCCAGTCCTGGACACGGGCGCGCGCGGCGCGACAACGACTTTCGTGCAGCGTGGCATTGGCGATGTGTTGATTGCGTGGGAAAATGAGGCGCTGCGCACGCTGAAGGAATCCAGTCAGGGCGAATTTGAACTGGTGGCCCCGTCGGTGAGCATTCTGGCCGAACCGCCCGTCACCTGGGTGGACCGGGTCGTGAAGAAACGAGGCACGGAGACCGTCGCAAGAGCTTACCTGGAATATCTTTATTCGCCGGAAGGACAGGAAATCGCCGCGAAGAATTTCTACCGTCCGCGGCTCGAGTCCGTCGCGCAGAAATACGCCGATGTTTTCCCGAAAGTGAACCTGTTCACGATCGATGAGGTGTTCGGCGGCTGGCAGAAGGCACAACAGACCCATTTCAATGAAGGCGGAGTCCTCGACCAGATCCAGCAAGCGAGCCGTTGAACCTCCATGCCTGCCGCACTCATCCGATCTGATTTGGCCGTGCCTGCCGCACCGCACACAGGGAACCGGCCGGCGCGGTCATCGCAGCGCGAAGACCGTTCCTTCAATTTGGAATGAGGCTCCGGGAAATTGCTTGCGGAATTGATCCCCGGGGTTCCAGTCTATAAACTCGTGCCTCCGGAAGACACCAGACAACGCCCTGATTTCTAACTGGCATGGCAGGAAAAAAATTTAATGCGCTGCCGGGCTTCGGCCTGACGATGGGCATGACCCTATTTTTCCTCAGTGGAATCGTGCTGATCCCATTTGCCGGTTTGATTCTGCGGACGCTCCAGCTGTCCTGGCCGGATTTCTGGAGGCTGGCGACCACGAGCCGGGCCCTGGCGGCCTACCGGCTGACGTTCAGCGCATCGCTGGCGGCGGCGGTTGCGAATGCCGTCTTCGGGACATTGCTGGCCTGGGTGCTGGTGCGCTACGAATTTCCGGGCCGGCGATTCATCGACGCCATCGTGGATTTTCCATTTGCGCTGCCGACGGCGGTGGCGGGCCTGACGCTGGCGGATCTTTTCGCTGCCAATGGCTGGCTGGGGAGGTGGCTGGTTCCGCTGGGAATCAAGGGCGCCTACACGCCCCTGGGCGTGATGCTGGCGTTGACCTTCGTGGGCATGCCGTTTGTGGTCCGCACGCTTCAGCCGGTACTCGAGAATCTTGAACTGGAAGTCGAAGAAGCCGCCGCCACACTCGGCGCAGGCCGCCTGCGCACCTTCCTGAGCGTCGTTGCTCCCTCCCTGTTCCCCGCCGTCTTGACCGGATTCGCGCTCGCATTCGCCCGCGCCATCGGCGAGTACGGTTCCGTGGTTTTCATCTCGGGCAACCTGCCATTCAAGACTGAAATCGCGCCTCAACTCATCTTCATTCGGCTCGAAGAATACGATTACACGGGCGCGATCGCGCTGGCTTTGGTGCTGCTGGTGTTTTCCTTCGTGCTGCTCGGCGTGATCAACTTGCTCGAACAATGGGCCGCCCGGTTCCAAAACTGACATGGCCGGCACCGCAAAACTGAAATCAAGCGCTTCCCGCCGGCAATCGCAGCGGGGGACCGA
Organism: uncultured Verrucomicrobiota bacterium; assembly: GCA_964520205.1. GTDB lineage: Bacteria > Verrucomicrobiota > Verrucomicrobiia > Limisphaerales > BOG-1460 > CAZFOA01. The sequence goes on from CAZFOA010000063.1 coordinate 14,172, forward strand.
GGAATCGGCGGTGATAAAATGGCTGTTGATCGCCGTCGCGCTGGCGTTCTGCCTCGTTTTTCTGTTGTTGCCGCTGGCGAATGTTTTCGCCCGGGCGCTGGCCTTGGGGTGGAACTATTATTTCGCCTCGCTGGCGGAGGCCGACACGCGGGCGTCGATCCGCCTGACGTTGCTGGTCGCGGGCATCAGTGTTCCGCTGAACGTGGTTTTTGGCGTGGCGGCGGCGTGGGCGATTGCCAAATTTAATTTTAGCGGAAAGTCTTTGCTCATCACCCTCATCGATCTGCCATTTTCGGTTTCGCCGGTGGTCGCGGGTTTGATGTTCGTGGTGCTGTTTGGACTCCAGGGTTTTTTCGGCAAATGGCTGGATGCGCACGGCGTGCAAATCATTTTTGCCGTGCCCGGCATCGTGCTGGCGACGGTGTTCGTCACCTTTCCGTTTGTCGCCCGCGAGTTGATTCCGGTCATGCAGGCGACGGGCACGGAACAGGAACAGGCGGCGCTGACGCTCGGCGCCAATGGCTGGCAGACGTTCTGGCACGTGACGCTGCCTTCGGTCAAATGGGGTTTGATCTACGGCATCATCCTCTGCAATGCGCGCGCCATGGGCGAATTCGGCGCGGTATCGGTCGTGTCAGGCCACATTCGCGGCCAGACCGAAACGATGCCGCTTTGTGTTCAGGCGCTTTATGAAGGCGGAGCGACGTCCGGCGCGGCGGCTTTTGCCGTGGCGAGCTTGCTGGCGTTGCTGGCGTTGATTACGCTGGGCGTCAAGACCCTGATGGAATGGAAACAGACCCGTGAATATGCCCATGCGCAGCAGGCGCCCAGGCCGGAATCCGAAAGCGATACTTCGTTTCTGACGCGGGAAGATCTGAAATGAGCATCGAACTGAAACGCGTCACCAAGCAATTCGGCGGAGTGGCCGCCGTCAACGACGTCACTTTTTCCGTAAAGGAAGGCGAGCTGATGGCGTTGCTCGGCCCCAGCGGCGGCGGCAAGACGACGGTCCTGCGCATGATTGCCGGCCTGGAGATGCCGACGTCCGGCGACGTGTTCATCCGCGGGCGGCGGGTGAACGACCTCTCGGTGCAGGAACGGAACATTGGTTTCGTGTTCCAGAATTACGCGCTGTTCAAGAACATGAACGTGTTCAAGAACGTCGCCTTCGGCTTGAAAATCAAGAAGTGGAACGGCGCCGACATCAAGGCCCGCGTCGCGGAACTCCTGAAGTTGTTCGGCCTGGATGGCCTGGAGACGCGCTATCCGCATCAGCTCTCCGGCGGGCAGCGGCAGCGGGTGGCCATCGCGCGCGCGCTTGCCTCGAAGCCGAGCGTGCTGTTGCTCGACGAACCGTTCGGGGCGGTCGATGCCAAGATCCGCCAGGAGCTGCGCGAGTGGCTGGTCAAATTGCATCATGACCTGAACGTGACCACCATTTTCGTCACCCACGACCAGGAGGAGGCGCTCGAAGTGTCCAATCGCATCGTGATTTTTTCGCGCGGACACCTCGAACAAGTGGGGACGCCGCGGGAAGTTTACGAGCAGCCGGCCAACGAATTCGTCGCCCGCTTCATCGGGGTGATGAATGTGCTGGACACCGAAGTCAGGAACGGCGCCGCATGTCTGGGCGAACTGCGATTTCCGGCGGACGGCCAGCCGGACGGCATGCGCCTCCGCATCGGGTTCCGGCCCTACGCGGTTCAGGTTTCCAACGATCTGAGCCTGTTTCCTTATCGCGCCGTTTTGCGGCGCACGTTTTTCCTGGGCATCCTCCTGCGGGTGGAGCTGGAGCTGTCCTCCGGCCTGATTGTGCGCAGCCGCATGACGAAAGAGGAATACAGCCAGCTCGGCCTGGACGACGGCCGGGAAGTTTCATTTCAAATCCGCAACTACCGCGTGCTGGCCTCGGAAAGCTCCCACCTGCCGCCGGAAAAGGAATTGCGCTATCAGCCGCCCCCCGCGATTGGGGAGAACATCTGACCGGCGCCCGCTTAGAGCGTTTTCAAGAAAGCTTTAGCCGGAGCGCGGTGTTTGCGCCGCTTCAACGTCGCGTCCCCATTCGATTTCGAAGCGGGCTGAAGCCCGCGCTCCCCTGCGTGAAATGCTGTGCAGCGACTACGATTTTGTTTGAAACGCTCCAGAGGAATTTAATTA